>CALEDR010000021.1 GCA_937949545.1 uncultured Phycisphaerae bacterium | reverse complement strand
GTACGGGGGTCATGTTCGATACCTGTTTCAGAAGCATCGCGGGGCCAATGAGGCGAGAAATTGCGCGATCGAACAGGCACGGGGGACCTGGATTGCCCTGCTGGATGCGGATGATGAGTGGCTGCCGAAAAAATTAGAGGTGCAGCATTCTTTGCTGGAAAGGAATCCGTATCTGGTTTGGGCATACGGCAATTATCTGGTACAAAAGCCGGATGGGAGATGTCAGGCAGCTCATCATCAAGAAACTGCTCGGAAGCTGCTGGGACAGGGAGAGTGTTTCTCGGATTTTTTGGATGCCTATGCTCAGGATATACCGGTTCATACCATAACTATGCTGATTCGCAAAGATGCTCTGGTACAGGTCGGGATGTTTCTTCCGGGGCAGGTTCTCAATCATGACCCGGATGTGGCTCTGCGGTTGGCCTATCATTATCCTGGGGTCGGATACAGTTCGGAACCATTGGCGATTCATTATTTCGGTCGAGCAGAGGGGATTACCCAGCGGCATCGGCGGTCGGCGGAAGAAAAGACGGCCTTTCTGCTGCGTCATCTGGACTTGTCAGAACGCTTTGGGAAACGGAGGGCATTTGAGATGTGTGCCGCTGCCTTGCTGCAGAAGTGGATCCGGGACCTTCTGGCGGATGAGCCGAATGCGCAGGTGCTGGAGATGGCAAAGCGATTTCGGTATTTGCTGCCGGTGCGGCTTTGGATTGAGACATGGCTTCGGTGCCGGTTTGGGCGAACGATGTCCCCAATAATTGACAGCTATTTCCGGCTGAAAAGACGTTTCCGGGGAGGTCGTTAAGATGACATCTGATAAGCGGCCGCTGCGGATTGTTTATCTGGTCCGGATTTTCCCCTCGATGTCGGAGCGGTTTGTGCTTCGCCAGATTGCCGGGATGCTGGAGCGGGGGCATCAGGTGGAGATTGCGGCTCAGTATGCTGAGGAAAGTCCGGTTATGCACGAAGAGGTTCAGCGGTACGGGCTTCTGAGCCGGACTCGGTATCTGCCGTCAGTTCCGGTGGAGAAATGGAGATGCCGTCTGAAAACGGCGGGGCTGATTCTTCTGAATCTCATTCGGCATCCTCTGGATTTATTCTGCGTTTTGAAAGCCAATCTGGCGAGGTGGCGTGGGTTCGATTATGTGTGTTTTTATTATGGTTTGTGCTGCCTGGGACGCCGTTATGATATTGCGCATGGGCATTTTGGGCCAATGGGGGAGGCGGCCTTATTTCTTCGGAAGGCAGGGATCTGCCGGAAGGCGGTGACGACGTTTCATGGGTTTGACGTGACGGCTTATGTCCGGCAGCACGGGGTGCAGGTGTATCGGCAGCTGCTGGAGGAGGGGGATTTGTTTACTTATAACAGTGAGAGAACGAAGAATCATCTTCTGGCTTTGGGGGCTCCGGCCGAGAGAATGGTGAAGATTCCGATGGGGGTGGAGACGGATCAAATTCCGTTTGAGCCGAAGCGGTTTTCTGCGGGGGATCCGATTCGGATTTTAAGTGTCGGGCGGCTGGTGGAGATGAAGGGGCGGGCGTATGCGATCGAGGCAGCCGTCGAGGTGATGAAGCAGTACCCGAATCTGGAGTACTGGATTGTCGGGGATGGCCCGCTTCGTTGGGATTTGCAGGGACAAATTGACCGGAGCGGGTTTGGGGATAGGATCCGAATTCTTGGGTGGGTTTCGGATGAGGTACTGGATCGGCTGTACCGGACGAGTCATATTTTTCTGCATCCGAGTGTGACGGATTCAGACGGCAATCAGGAGGGTCAGGGGGTTGTTTTGTTGGAAGCGCAGGCGTATGGCCTGGCGGTGATTGCCACCCGTCACGGTGCGTTTGAAGAAACGGTTTTGGATGGGCAGACGGGGTATCTGGTACCGGAGCGAGACAGCCGTGCTTTGGCGGAAAAGATTCAATATCTGGCTGAACATCCGGAGATTCGCAGAGAGATGGGCAGGAGAGGACGCGAGTATGTGAGAAACAATTATGATATTCGGGAATTAAATCGGCGGCTGGAGAGTCTGTTTTCCGAACTACTTTGGAGGAAGCCTTTTTGAAAAAGGGGAAGTCATGAATGCTGATCCGTACTTGGGTCCGTTTCGATTATTTCGATTTCGTATACGTCATTTGTTTTTTCCTTCTTTTTTATGTCCAATATGCGGATATCGAGGTTCATTTCTAATGGATCGCCCGGGGCATCCTCTTCAACGTAAACATGCGTTATGTGCGAGATGTGGAGCTGCGGAAAGGCAGCGCGTCCAATGGCTTTTGATGCATCGGTTAGCTGAACAGTACAGATTTTCGGAAAAAATTCTTCTCCATTTTGCTCCGGAACCTCTGTTTTACGAAGAATTTCGGAAGTTATTTCGGCAGGTAATCACAACAGATATTCAGATGCCGGAGGTAGAGGTCAGGGCTGATATTCGCCGATTGCCGTTTTCAGATGGTTCATTTGATGTTGTATTTGCTTCCCATGTGTTGGAACACATTTCTGAGGACAGACAGGCGATGTGTGAAATTCGACGAATTCTTCGCCCCGGCGGGCTGGCGATTATCGAGGTGCCGATCGTATCGGATGTAACGGTGGAATATCATTGTCCGAATCCTCATGCGTTTGGACATGTGCGGGCACCGGGAGCAGATTATTACGAACGTTTTCGGGATTTGTTTAGGAAGGTTGAAAAAATCACTTCGGAAGATTTTCCACCTGAACATCAGCCGTTTGTTTATTGCAACTGGACCATTTTTCCAACGGACGAAAGTCCTCTTCGTCGGCCCATGAAAGGGCGACGACATCCGATCGTAATAGCCGTATATTTAGTCTAGTTGATGATTTTGATCCAATAAAAAAGGCCCTTTCTGAAGAAAGGGCCTGAAGAATCAACTGATTTTTGGCAAGTCTGCTTTTATCGAACTGCCGAGCCGAGGAAATCATTGACGAGGAAAGAATCTTCCCCAGACATTGGTGCTTCATCGGTTCCGTTGCGGTTCGGGTTTCCGTTGTCCGGCGGGACACCGCGTCTCCAGTGGTACGGATTTGTGCCGGTATTCGCCGGGTTGTGGCGTGTATATACATTGTCATTCTTTACACCCACATCAGATGTTCTTACAAATTCGTTGTGCCCGTCTGCGAAGGTAATGTTCTGTCCTTCCCGTTCATGAGCCTGAGCATTGGCTACCATAATAGCTTGGCGAAGATTGATTCCGGTTGGCAAGGTTGGTGAGGTCTCCCAATGACCGGCTATAGGGGCGACGGTTTCAGGCGTATACGCTGTTAAACTTGTAAAAGATGTTACAACATTTGTAAGTTTGGGGTCATACCAGGGATTTTTGTCGCCCAGAATGGCAAAGGCCGCCGAGCGTGTATCATCCGCACGGAACCGCCCCGGACTGCCGGTGCTGGCTGTCCCCATATAGGGCTGATGGTAGGAATAGCTGACGCAACGGGCAGGTCCTTCTGCTCCCCAGGAGCCGGAGGCGCCGCTTCCCGAACTTGTGGTTCCAAAGTCCCAGAGTTCAACAATGTCATAGTTTGTACCGTTTCTTCCGGAGAATTCCTTTTGATCGCTGGCAGGACATACAAAGGATTTCGGGCTCACATCAGCCAGTCTGACCAGGAGATACAAACTTGCTCCGACCGTGATGTTTCCAGGTGTAGTTCTCCAGTCCTTTTGAGGGTTCTGCCAACCTGCCGTGTTTTCCGCCCACACATGAGCAGCTCCCTGGCCTTGGCAGGGGAATTGGCCTGAGAAGTCGTTGGCGTAAACGGTCATGGCGTTGCCCAGGCCCTTGAGGTTGGTGCCGCAGACCACCCGCTGAGCGATCTTTTTGACCTTGTTCAGGGCGGGCATCAGGATGGCCAGCAGCATCGCGATGATGGCGATGACCACCAAGAGCTCAATGAGTGTAAAACCTCTCTTTTTCATCGTATTTCTCCTTAACATTTGAAGATTTGCCCGACAGAGCGCATCCGGTAAAACACTTACGATAAGTGCGGGTTTTCCCCTACGCAGGGATTTTTTTCACTTTTCTGTGAGCAAATCTTGCCGGTTTTTTTAGACCGGATCGCGCACGGATTAAGAAGTCATAAGATGATGTTTTCCCTGATGCTGCCAAAACTCAAAAAAACCAGCTTTTAGGGGGCAGGTAGAAAGGAGTGAATTGATATAAAAAAATATAAAAATGATGGCTGTTTGTTATTATACCTTTCTGCCTACTTTCCCATCTATAGGCATAATACCGGACACAACAAAATTTTGTCAATAAAAAAATTTTATTTTTTGTTTCATTAGGGCGGGGATTTGAATCTCTTCTTGAAAACAAGCCTTCACTTTTTATAATACGCCGTTCTCTGAAAAAGTTTCGAAAAGGATTTTTTATGAAAGCAATAGATGGAGACAAAGCCAGGCGACTTTTGAAAGAAATCGGTCAGGGGCATTTGCTGACGTTTTGGGATGAACTGACCCAGGAGCAGCAGAGGCGGCTGCTGGAACAAATTCAGCAGCTGGATGTCCGGAATATACCACGATGGGTACGAGAGACGGTTAAGAATGAAAAGCCCTTAGTTGTGCCGACGGAGTTTGAGCCAGCTCCATCATATCCTCCCATTCCGCAGAGTCCCGAACAGGAAAAAAAATATGCTCAAGCGAGGCAAATTGGGGAAAAACTGCTTCGAGAAGGGAAAGTAGCGGGGTTTGTAGTCGCCGGCGGGCAGGGGACACGACTGGGATTTGACGGTCCGAAGGGGAATTATCCGATATCTCCTATCAAGAAAAAGACGTTATTTCGGATTTTTGCGGAGTCAGTTGCAGCTGCACGAAAGAAATATGGGGCGGTCCTGCCGTGGCTGATTATGACCAGCCCGCTTAATCATAAGGAAACGGTCGAGACGTTCGAGGCCAATGACTACTTTGGGCTCGGGAAAGATACGGTTTTTCTGTTTCAGCAAGGGACACTGCCGAATTTCGATTTTGAGGGTCGGGTATTCTTGGCGGAAAAAGACACGATTGCCGTCAGTCCGGATGGGCATGGGGGCAGTCTGAAGGCCCTTTACAGCTCCGGGGTGCTGGCGGAAATGAAAAAGCGGGGGGTGGACTATTTGAGCTATTGGCAGATTGACAATCCGCTGGTGCAGGTGTTTGACCCGCTCTTCCTCGGACTGCATGTGATGGAAGGGGCCGGGATGTCCTCGAAGGCCCTTATCAAGGCGCATCCGCTGGAAAAAGTGGGCAATTTCTGTCTGGTAAACGGCCGTGTGACGGTGATTGAATACAGCGATTTGCCGGATGAGCAGGCCCATCGGAGGAATCCGGACGGCTCCCTGATCTTTGAACTGGGTTCGATAGCGATTCATATCCTCAGTCTGAAGTTTGTCGAGCATCTGAATGCGGATGGGGATTTTGCCCTGCCGCTGCATCGGGCGGTCAAGAAGATTCCTCATATTGATTTGGCGACCGGCAAAAAGGTGAATCCGGATAAACCCTGCGGGATTAAATTGGAAACCTTTATTTTTGATGCTTTGCCGCTGTCGGAAAAGTCTGTGATTCTTCAGACGATTCGCAGGGAAGAGTTTGCCCCGGTCAAGAACGCATCCGGAGAGGACAGTCCGTCGGTAACGGAGCGGATGATGATGGAGCGAGCAGCAGCGTGGCTGGAAAAGGCCGGCGTACAAGTGCCGCGTACAGCAGACGGTCGGTTGGATTGTGTGCTGGAGATGGCCCCTTCGTTTGCTTTAACGGCCGAGGATGTAACGGCCAATATTCATAAAGTCCCGCCTATCCGGCCGGGAGATACGGTGTATTTGGAATAAGCGACCCCGTCCACTGGCCCGCAGGGACTCGAACCCCGACTAAATGATCCAGAGTCATTTGTGCTACCATTACACTACGGGCCAACGCAAGAGAGGGATAGTATCGACAAAAATGGCTTCCGTCAACAAGGAGAAGGTTTTTTTGTGAGGATTTTGGGTGGAATGGGGAGGGGAGAAGGTTGTAAGTCTTTTACAAGGGGATAGATAGGGAAAAGAAGCTGTTTTTTTATGCTTCAATTTGGGTCCATTCGATTGGATATGCCGTTTGTTCAGGCGGCGCTGTCGGGTTATACGGATCATCCGATGCGGATCTTGGCGAGGCGGTTCGGCTGTCCGCTGGTGTTTACGGGTGTGATGCTGGACCGGATAGCCCTTCATCCGAAGGCCAGCCGACAGAAACAGTTTTATCCATTTTCGGAGGAGGAGCATCCGGTGGCTGCCCAAATTATGGGCAATGAGCCGGAGGTGATGGCGCAGTCGGCGGCGATTTTTGAGAGGGCGGGGTATGATATCATTGATTTGAATTTTGCCTGTCCGGTCCCGAAGGTGCTGCGTCGAGAGCGCGGCGGCTATCTGATGCAGAAGCCCGCTGTGGTTCGAGAGGCATATCTGCGGACCCGGGAGTCGGTGAAGTGTCCTGTGTTTTTGAAGATTCGGATTGGGTTTGATTCGTCGGAGGCGTCTCAGGAGGATTTTTGGACGATTTGCGAGAATGCGTTCCGGGACGGGGTTTTGATGGTGGCGATTCACGGCCGCACGGTGGAGCAGAAATACAAAGGGGCAGCGGACTGGGAGAGGATTGCGGAAGTCAAGAGGCGATTTCCTGGGCTGTGTGTGTTCGGCAGCGGAGATGTTCTGAAGGCCCAGACGGCGGTTGAGCGATTGGAAAGCAGCGGGGTTGATGGGGTTATCGTGGCGCGGGGGGCGATCGGTAATCCGTGGATCTTTCCGGAGATTCGGGCGTTGTGGGAAGGTCGTGCGGTTCCGGAGCCGCCGACGATTGAGGAGCAGAGGGCCGTGATGCTGGAGCACTTGAGGATGATACTGGATTTCTGGCCGGCCCGGAAGGCGATTCCGTATTTTCGCAAGTTTGCGGCGGGGTACTGCCGACGGCATCCGCAACGGAAACAAGTGATGATGGCGATGATGAAGGCCAAATCCTTGGAGCAGATTCAGCAGGTTTTTGCGGAGTTTTATCCCTAAAAAACAGTCACCCCTGCTTTGAGGCAGGATTGACTGTTGTATGGGTGTTTTTCAGCAGGATTCGTGGTTTAGGCGGCTTTGTCGGAGGTTCCTTCATCTCCCTGATTTTTTTTCTGGCAGTCCGACTTATTTTCTTGTTTGCATTCTTTATCTTTCTTTTCGCAGGCTTTTTTGTTATCGCCGCAGGCCGAGTCATCCGATTTGCTTTTGCAGCATCCGGCCCAGCTGGCTGAAGCGAGCACCAAAACCAGACAAAGCACAGCGAGTTTCTTCAGTAAAGATTTCATGGTTGTTCTTTTCTAAATGAGTTTGTTTTTGAATGTTATCGGTATGAAACAAAAGTACGTTTTGAATGGGAAAAGGTGCTGTTAAAAAACGGCAGGCGGAAAAAAAACCGCCTGCCGTTTTCGGCATCCTTTGCCGAGGGAAAATTTAGTCAATGTAGCCCATCAAAGCTAATTCAGCTTCCTGCTGAGGGGTCGTCAGTTGTGCCTTCAGTTCTTTCTTGGCGTCAGCCAGCTGCTTAAGGGCCTCTTCGCGGGCTTTGCGGAAGGCCTCGAGTTTGGCCTTGATTGTGTCAGCATTTCCGCTGTTAATCGCGGTGCGGAGTTCCCGACGGGCCTTGGCAAGAGCTGTCTGCTCTTCTTCCTGTTCGGCTTGCCCTTCCTGCCGCTGGGCTCTGCCGAAGGCCTGTCCGGGGAAGCCGGCCATGTTGGTTTGCTGGGTGAGTGTGATTACTTTCTTAAGAGCGGGTTCAATTTTCGCCCATTGTTCATCGGTGGGATTAAGGGCTTGTCTGGCGCGCTGGATTTGTCTTTCCTGGAGCATCTGGCGCATTTGTTCGGGGTCTCTGGCTCCCATTTGCTGCCCGGGTCCGCCTGCCGGGCCGGCTTCCATCTGGCCTGCCGGACCGCCGCGCCGCTGGCCTCTGCCTTCCGGGCCCTGTCCCTGGCCCTGCTGGGAAAAAGACGGGACGGCAAAGAGAGCTACAATCGTAAGAAGTGTCAGGGCTGTGAGTGTTTTTTTCATAAAACAGTTCCTTTCCAAAAAAAATTTTTTACACGTTGGTTTCCATTCCGACATCTCCATAGATGTTTTTGGGCAGGTATTTATTGCAGGAATTTGGAATGTAAGAATCTGCCTAACAAGACGGATTCCCGTTTTCCTCCTTCGTGAAACCTTTCGGATAAAATTATACAAGAACGATGATACTTGGGTGGGAAGTACAAGACAATATATATCTATATAGTATGGTAAATTTTTTCTCTTTGGTCTTGAAAAAAGAAAAAGGAATTGTATAGTGTTTTTCTACTGCTCTGCCTGGTGGGTAGGTCTAAGAGCCGTCTGAAGGGTCTGTCTCAAAGACTCAGAGGACGGGAAAACGTGGGGCTGATAGGTTCGCAGCATGGTCAGCTCAAGCCCGTGGCAGGGTCCGGTCGGTCTGCTTCGAAAGCGGATACTGCGGCTTACATGAACGGTTTCGGTGCCCGAAGAGGACTTTTCTTTTGTCGAAACGGCAGGCGAGGTATAATCTTGCCGTGTGCAGGCGATACCCGGTGGTGTAATCGGTAACACAAGAGGTTTTGGTCCTCTTATTCCTGGTTCGAGTCCAGGCCGGGTAGTTAAGAATACCAAGGAAAGAGAGAAGGCTGAACAGTGAACCATAAAGCGGAATATGCGGCGATAGTTTTGGCGGCGGGTCAGAGCACCCGGATGAATACCCGTCTGCCGAAAGTGCTGCATGAGGTGTGCGGACGTCCGATGCTGGATTATGTGCTGGACGCCTGCCGCGGCGTGGGGGTGCGACGGATTTATGTGGTTGTCGGGTATGGGAAGGAACAGATCCTCCGCCGGTATCAGGGGCAGCCGGATTTGGAGTTTGTTGAGCAGCCCGAGCAGCGGGGGACCGGGCATGCGGTGATGTGCTGCCGCAAGCATCTGGAGGGGTTTGACGGGTATACGATGGTGCTGTGCGGGGATGCGCCGCTGATTCGCAAAGAGACGCTGGAGATTCTGCTGGACAAGCACCTGTCGGAGAAGTCGGCGGTGACGGTGGCGACGGCGGTGCTGAAAGACCCGAGCGGCTACGGGCGGATTGTGCGGGATGCCTACGGCAATATTCAGGGGATTGTGGAGCACAATGACTGCACCGAAGAGCAGCGGAAGATTCAGGAAGTGAACACCGGGTATTTCTGCTATCAGACGCCGCTGCTGCTGAAGGGGCTGGAGAAGATTCGTCCGAACAACGCCAAAGGAGAATATTATCTGACGGATGTGCTGCATGTGCTGCTGGCGGAAGGATACAAGGCGACGGCGGTCACGGCGGTGGCGGAAGAAGATGCGATGGGAGTCAACAGCCGTGCCCAGCTGGCCGTTGTGGGCAAGATTATGCAGCAGCGGATTCAGAATCGGCTGATGGCCTCGGGGGTGACGATTGTGGACCCGCCGAATACGTGGATTGATGATCGGGCGCAGATCGGCCGGGATACGGTCATCGAGCCGTTTACGTGCATTCGCGGGGCGGTGCGGATTGGGTCGGGCTGCCGGATTGGGCCGTTTGCCTATGTGGGCGAGGGTGCTCAGGTGGGCGACGGTGGGCGGGTGGAAGCTTTTACAACGTTGGGTCAAGTCAGTCAGCGTGCTGCCATGGAGGGACAGAGATGATTCATCATCCGCTGCTTGTCTTCGGCGGGACCAGTCATCCGGAATTGACGGAAGGGATTTGCCGGTATCTGCAGCAGGAGCCGGGCAAGGCGCGCATCTGGCGGTTTCCGGACAGCGAAAAGATTATCAAACTGGAAACGGATGTTCGCGGGACGGACTGTTTTGTGGTGCAGCCGGTCAGCAAGCCGGTGGATGAGAATCTGATGGAGCTGCTGATTTTTCTGGACTGCCTGCGTCGGGCCAGTGCAGCCCGTGTGACGGCGGTGATTCCGTATTTCGGATACGCCCGTCAGGACCGCAAAGATGAAGGGCGCGTGCCGATTACGGCCAAACTGGTGGCCAATCTGATTGTCGCCTCCGGGGCCAATCGCGTGCTGACGCTGGATCTGCATGCGGCTCAGCTGCAGGGGTTTTTTGATATTCCGGTGGACCATCTGACGGCTGAGCCGGTGATTGCCAACTATCTTAAGAGCAAGCAGATGGAAAAACTGACGGTTGTGGCGCCGGATGTGGGGAATATGAAAAAAGCGGCGCGGTATGCCCAGAAGCTGGGGGCGGATTTAGCAATTATTCACAAGCGCCGCGTAAGCGGTTCGGAGATTGTCTGCGGGGAGATTATCGGGGAGGTGGAAGGGCGGAATATTGTGATGTGCGATGATATGATTACCACGGGCGGAACGATTTGCGGGGCGGCGGAGCTGCTCAAGCAGCGCGGGGCATGCCGGATTATCGCCGGGGCGACGCATGGGGTGCTGGCGGAACCGGCGATGGAGCGTCTGCCGAAGGCGCCGCTGGATGAGGTGATTGTGACCGACAGTGTTCCGCTGGGGACCAAAGGAAATGTGCTGAAAAATCTGACGGTGCTGAGTGTGGCGGACCTGCTGGGGGAAGCGGTCCGGCGAATTCATCTGAATCTGTCCGTCAGCGGTTTGTTTAACGGAATTGAGTAAGACAAAGGCGGGCGGGAAGCGGCTGAGCAGTCCTGCCTGCCGGCAAAGACAGAGAGGACATGTATGGCAGAGTTGATGACGTTAGAGGCAGAAATTCGGCAGCAGAAAGGCAGCAAAGCGGCCCGACGGCTTCGGGACCGGAAGGTCGGCAAACTGCCGGCTATTGTGTACGGGCACGGACAGGAGCCGGTCTGTATCTCGCTCAATGCGCACGATTTTGTGGAAGCCCTGCATCACGGACACCGGATTTTTGAGGTGAAGCTGCCCGAAGGAAAACAGACCCTTCTGGTGAAGGATTTGCAGTATGACCATCTGGGCAGGCAGATTATCCATGCGGACCTGATGCGTGTGGACCTGACGGAGCGGGTGACGGTGACGGTGCCGCTGGAGCTTCGCGGGACGGCCAAAGGCACGCACGAGGGCGGAATTGTGGACCAGATGCTGGACCATCTGGAAGTGGAATGCGCTGTCACGGACATACCGGAGGTGATCGGGGTGTCCATCAAGGAGCTGGGACTGGGCCAGATGATTCATGCCCGGGATGTGGCGCTGCCGGCGGGTGTGGTATTGAAGACCAATCCGGACGCCCTGATTTGCCTGTGCCACCTGCCGAAGGTCAGGGAAGCGGAAGAAGCGGCTGCCCCGGCGGAGGGGATTCAGGAGCCGGAAGTTATTACGGAGCGCAAGCCGACGGAAGAAGAAGGCGAATCGGCCTGATGTACGGCCTCGGAGACCGCCGTGTCGGATGGAGTCTGCAAGAGGTTGCGGAATTGTCTGGGACAAGCGGACGGGCAGCCGGACGAGCCGTCGGGTTCGGAGCTGTATGTGGTGGCGGGCCTGGGCAATCCGGGAGCGGCTTACGAAAAGACGCGGCATAATGTGGGCTTTGAGGTGATTGACCGGCTGGCGGAGATGCTGGGGGCCTCGTCGGAAAGGAAGAAGTTCGGTTCGCTGGTCCGTGAGGCGCAGGCGGAAGGCCGAAAGCTTCTGCTGGTCAAGCCGCAGACCTTTATGAATCGCAGCGGTCAGGCGGTGGCGACGGTGCTGGGGTTTTATCGGCTGGGTCTGGAGCGTCTGCTGGTGGTGACGGACGATGCGGCGCTGGAGCCGGGACAGATTCGGCTTCGAGCAAAAGGTTCGTCGGGCGGGCATAAGGGCCTGGCGGATATTATAGAAAAAGTGAACAGTGAGGCGTTTGCCCGGCTTCGGGTGGGAATCGGTTCCTGCCCGGGGGCTGTGATGGCGGATTATGTTCTGTCTCGTCCTTCGGCCGGGGAGCAGGCCCTGCTGGAGCAGGCGGTGAAACTGGCGGCGGAAGCGGTGCTCTGCTGGGTGCGGGACGGGATAGACGCTGCGATGAATCGATACAACAGTCGGGACCGGAGCGGTTCGCCGAACGGACCGGACCCGAAGACGAATGAACAGAAAAAGCCGGACGAAATGAAAAATCCTTAAGTCATGGGAGGTCTGAATTTGAAGACAGCAGTCAAACGATTGTATGAAGGGTTGTTCCTGGTGGATTCGGCGCTGGCGGCGTCGGACTGGGATGGTGTGCTGGGCACTATTCGCAAATTTCTGGAACGGGCCGGAGCGGACATTGTGAGTCTGAAGAAATGGGACGACCGCCGGCTGGCCTATGAGGTGGACGGCAAAAGCCGGGGAACGTATATTCTGACGTATTTTCACTGCGAGCCGTCGCGGGTGCACGGAATCGAGCGGGATGTGAATCTGTCGGAGCGGGTGCTGCGTGTGCTGATTCTTCGCGCGGACCGGATGAGCCGGGAGGATATAGAAAAGCCTACGCCGGCAGAACTGCATCCGGAAGGCAGCTCGATGCCGGTAACGGAACCGTCAGAGCCGGAAAACAGCGCGGCGGATGCGTCGGCTGCTGAGGCGGCGGATGGGGAAGCAGCGGCTTCTGAATAGAGCCCGGCTGTGCAGAGGCCGGTCGGGCCGGTTTCGGCACTCGGGACAGGAGAACGGACCATGGCCAATTTGAATAAGGTGCTGCTGATGGGAAATCTGACGCGGGACCCTCAGGTGACGTATCTGCCCAGTCAGACGGCGGTGGCGGAGTTTGGTCTGGCGGTCAATCGGGTGTTCAAAAAGCAGGACGGCACGGAGGGCAAAGAGACCTGCTTTGTGGACTGCCAGATGTTCGGCCGTCGTGCGGAGGCGCTGGCCAAGTATGTCAAAAAAGGCGACCCGCTGTTTGTGGAAGGGCGCCTGAAGCTGGACCAGTGGCAGGCCCAGGACGGGAGCAAGCGCAGCCGGCTGCGGGTGTTTGTGGAGAATTTTGAGTTTATCGGCCGAGGCGGAGGTGCGGCCGGCGCCGGCGGAGTCGAAGAGACAGGCCTGCCGGATATGCCGGATGCGTTTTCCCCGCCGCCGAGCGATGATATACCGTTTTAAGAACTTTTGAAAACAGGAACCCAAACGATGGCGAAAGAAACAGGACCCAGCAAGAAGAAAAAGAAATTTCTGACCACTCTTCGGGAACAGACGCAGTGCCGGTTCTGCCGGGAAGGCCGGCAGTACATTGACTACAAAGATGTGGAGGCGCTGCAGAAGCTGCTGACCAACCGCGGCAAGATTTTCTCGCGGAAGCGCAGCGGCAACTGTGCCGGCTGTCAGCGGAAGGTCAAACTGGCGATTAAGCGGGCCCGGTTTATGGCGCTGCTTCCGTTTACGGCCTAAGGAGCTCTTCCGCCGAACGAAAGCGGTCTGTTTGAGAGAGTGTGAACCAGCAGAATGACAGGAGTCAATCGATGAAAGTGTTGTTGTGTGAAGATGTAGCCAAACTGGGGTGGCTGGGCGATATTGTGGAGGTCAAAGACGGGTATGCCCGGAATTATCTGCTGCCGCAGGGACTGGCGGTGATTCCGACGGAAGCGGCGATTCGGTCGCTGGCGGAGGAAAAGGCGCGGCGTGCGGAAGCGCGTCGTCTGGCCCGTCAGGAAAAAGAGCGGCTGAGTGCCTCGCTGGAAGGGGTGGAAATCTCCCTGACGGCCAAGGCGAATGAGCAGGGGCATCTGTTTGGTTCGGTGACGGAATCGGACATTGCCGAGGCGCTGCAGCGGAAAGGGTTTGCCGTGACGGAGGAGATGGTGCATCTGGAAGCTCATATCAAAGAAGTGGGGATGCGCGATGTCGTCATCAAGGCGGCGTCAGATTTGAGGGCGACGGTGCGTGTCATCGTGGCCGCAGAGGGGTCCGTCCTTGGCGCAGACGAAGAAACCAGCAGCCAGTAGCCGTTCCGAGGGTCGCCCGAAAGAGGCAGCGGAGGGGCTCGGGGTTCGGAAGATTCCGGCTTCTCCGGAGGCGGAGGCGGCTCTGCTCGGTTCGATGATTCTGGACCCGCTGTGCATCGGCCGGGTGGTGGAGCATCTGAAGGCGGAATCGTTTTCGCTGCCGGAGCATCAGCTGGTATTTGAATCGCTGGTGCGCCTGTTTGAAGAGCGGCGCGAAGTCGATTTGGTGACGCTCAAGGATGAGCTGGAAAAGCGGGGGCATCTGGCGGCCGTGGGGGGCGTGGAGTATCTGATTCGGCTGACGGAGTCCGTGCCGACCGCCGCCAACTATGAGTACTATATGCAGATTGTCCAGCAGAAGTCGATCCTGCGGGATCTGGCCTATGTCTGTCAGGAGATTCTGCAGGATGTCTGCGATCCGAGCGGGGAGAGCGATGAGAAGCTGGATGAGGCCGAGAAGAAGATTTTTCAGATCACGGAGCGGAAAATCAGCGGCACGGCCGAACCGATTCGCCATCTGATTTATCAGGCGTTTGAGGCGATTGACGCCCGCAAGGGGGGCACCGGCGTAACAGGAGTGCCGACAGGCTTTCGGGGCCTGGATGAATATCTCGGGGGTCTTCAGTACGGGGATATGATTATTGTGGCGGGCCGTCCGAGCATGGGCAAGACCAGTTTTGCCCTGAATATGGCGGAGTATATTGGGGCGGAGGAGAACCTTCCGGTGGTGATTTTTTCTCTGGAAATGAGCAAGCAGCAGCTGACGGAGCGGTTTTTGTGCAGCCGGACGGGACTGAATCTTCAGATGCTTCGCAAAGGTCTGATCAGCACCGAACAGCATCAGCGGCTCGTGGAGGAAGGGGCGCGTCTGTCGGAAAAACCCATTTTTATTGATGATACACCGGGTCTGACTCCGCTGATGATTCGGGCCAAGTGCCGCCGGCTCAAAAGCCAGTATCAGATTCAGGCGGTGTTTATTGATTACCTGCAGCTGATGAGTCTGGGGGGTAAGGTGGAATCGCGTCAGCAGGAAATCAGCACGATTTCTCGTTATTTGAAGTCGCTGGCGAGGGAGTTGGCGGTTCCGGTGGTGGTGCTCAGCCAGCTGAACCGGGCTCCGGAAGGTCGGGAAGACCATCGTCCGCGGATGAGCGACTTGCGGGAAAGCGGCAGCATTGAGCAGGATGCGGATGTGATCCTTCTGCTGCATCGGGAATCGTATTACCGGCGATCGGATGGGGAGGATGCCGGAGAGGACAACACGGCCGAGGTGATCATTGCCAAGCAGCGGAACGGGCCGACGGGGAAGGTGGATTTGCTGTTTGACGGCGGGTGTACCCGGTTTCGGGACAAATATGAAGGTTCTGTGCCGGAGGAGTATCGCCAGCCGCCGTTTTGAGCTCAGAGCCAGCGAGGAACAGACAGGAGGTTGCCGAATGAGAACAGGATGGCTTTTCGGGATGGTTTTGGCGGTATGGCTGACGGCGGATTCCTTCGCGCAGGCGCAGGAGGACCAGCCGGAGGGTCGTGTGATCGGCTCGATTGAGACAGCCGGGACCGTGACGCTTACGCGTGCGCAGGTTTTATCCACGGTGCGGGCTCGGGTGGGGCAGGTTTTTCGGGCGGAGCTGGTGGCGGAAGACGTCAAGCGTCTGGCCGCCCTGGAGGGCGTGGATACGGCCTATTACAATGCGAAGGTGGTGGAGGGGCAGGTGGTGCTGACCTATGTGATTGTGGAAAAGAATCTGATTCGCTCGATTGTGCTGCAGGGCAACAAAAAGGTGAGTGATTCGCGTCTGCTGAGCGAGCTGGGAATCAAGCAGGGAGATTATCTGGACCAGTTTCAGGTCAAAGCGGGGGCGGAGAAACTGAAGGAGTATTATCGGAAGAAGGGCTATTCGCAGGCGCAGGTGGCGCTGGATGAAAGCCGGCTGATTGTCGGGCAGGTGATTTTTACGATAGAGGAAGGCCCGCGCACGAAAGTTCGCCGGGTGATTTTCGAGGGCAATGAGGCGTTTTCGGATGAGCAGTTGCTGAAGGTTGTCAAGACGCGTCCGAAGAAGTTTCTGGTCTTTCCGGTGTACTGGGACCAGGAGCAGCTGAGCAAGGATGAGCAGCTGCTGCGGGATTTTTACCGGAAGCAGGGGTATCTGGATATCCGAGCGGAGTCTACGGTTTCGTTTCGTGAGGATCGGAAGGCGGCGGAGGTTGTTTTCCGTGTGACGGAAGGGCCGCAGTACAAGGTGGCGTCGATGGCGCTGATCGGATATTTGTTTGAGGATGAGGAGTCGCTGCGGTCGGAATTGAAGCTCAAGCCGGATTTGCCGTTCAGCCCCGACCGGCTGGAGTATGATGTCAAGAAGATTCGCGAGCGGTATCGGTCGGAGGGGTATTTGGATGTGCAGGTTGAGACGGTTCGGAAGGAATTGGAGGGGCATCGGGTGGCCGTGGAGCAGAAAATTACGGAGGGGCCGCGGTACCGGATTGGTCAGATTACGATCACGGGCAACCGGATGATCAAAGATTATTTGGTTCGGCGGGTTTTGGATGAGGAAGGATTCCGTCCGGGCGGCTGGTATGACGGGTCGGCGGCGGCTGGGGATGGGAAAGGGGAGTTGGAGAAGATTGTGCAGCAGACGACGGCGGCCCAGTCGGTGACGATCGTGCCCAGCGGGACGGAGCCGGAGCGTCGGGATGCGCTGGTTCAGATTGCCGAGGGGCAGACAGGAACGATTATGCTGGGGGCGGGGATTGCCAGCGACAGCGGACTGATTGGGCAGATCTCGCTGGATCAGCGGAACTTTGATATTACGGACTGGCCGACGAGTTTTTCGGATTTGATTACGGGCAAGGCGTTTCGCGGGGCGGGCCAGCGGTTTCGTGCGATGTACAGTCCGGGGCGGCGGTGGACGAGTTATTCGGTCAGTTTCACGGAGCCGTATCTGTATGATCAGCCGACGGCGCTGGATGTAGGAGTCTATGGTTTTACGCGGATTCGGGAATCGTATGATGAGAATCGGATGGGGCCGAGCATTGGTCTGACGCGCCGTTATGTGGACGGCTGGCGGAGAGGGATTTCGTTTCGATTTGAAAACGTAAACATTGAGAATCTGGATGATGTTGTGCCGTCGGATGTGTGGGATGTGAAAGGGGACAATCTGCGGCTGGGGACGCGGCTGTGGGTGGGACTGGACAAGACCGACAGCCGTTTTCGGCCCAGCAAAGGGTATAATTTTGATGCGGGCTATGAACAGGTGCTGGGCGACCATACCTATGGTCTTCTGACGGCCACGCAGCGGTGGTACAAGACGCTGTATGAAGATTTGGCTGAACACAAAACGATTTTGGAGACCAAATTGTTCGGCGGAACGGTCGTCGGCAGTGCTCCCATGTATGACCGTTTTTACGGCGGAGGCATCGGGTCGATTCGGGGCTTTCGGTATCGCGGCATCAGTCCCCGCGGAGAGAATGACGACCCCATCGGCAGCGACTGGATGGCGCAGGCCAGTGCGGAGGTGGCCATTCCGCTGGGCAGCGAGACGTTTTCGTGGCTGCTGTTTACGGATGCCGGCTTTTTTGACAGCGGGCCGATCCGCACATCGGTCGGAACGGGAATACAGATTCTGATTCCGCAGATTTTTGGGCCGGTGCCGATGCGGTTTGAGCTGGGGGCTCCGATTACGAAAGATGATGACGATGATACGCAGGTCTTCAGTTTTTCGGTGGGGGCCCTGTTTTAATGGTTGACAGTCAAAGGAAAGAAAGCCGTTGTTGAGCGGAAACGAGAAAGCGTTTGGGATTCGGAAAGGCAAATGCAATGAGCAGACACAAAGGACAAGGATGGATTTTGACGGCGGTGTTGGCGGGCAGTGCGGCGTGGATGGTTTATCAGCAGGGATTTGCGGCGGCCCAAGAGAAATATGCACCGGCCCGGATTGGAGTGGTGGATGTGACGAAGATTTTGGAGAACTGCAAGAAGAACAAGCAGTGGCAGGAAAAGGCGGAGGCGGATCGCGGCCGTGTTCAGGCGGAGTTTCAGCGGATGCGCAAAGATCTAGAGGCCCTGCAGGCGAATATCAAGCAGCGCAAGCCCGGCAGTCCTGATTATTTTTCTTTGATGGGCGAGTATGAAGAGAAGCGGGCTCTGATGGAGGGCCGCAATACGTTTTATGAGAATAAATTCACGCAGGAAATGCAGCAGTGGATGGAGGCGCTGTACACGGATTTTCTGAAGGTGACGGAAATGGTGGCCCGCGAGAAGGGGCTGGATATTGTGCTGGGCAAGGAAACGCTGGACCTGCCGGCACCGACGCTGCGGGACTTTATGCTGAGCGTCAAGACGCAGAAGGTGCTGTACAGCCGGCCGGAACTGGATATTACGGATGAGGTGCTGGCGGCGCTGGATAAGCTGAGCAATTAACCGGACGGAATGGGACTTTGCGGATGGAAACAAACGGAGCTTCAATTCGGAAAATGACCGTCGCAGAGCTGGCCGAACGGCTGGGGGGGCGGCTGTGCGGTCCGGGGCATCCGGCCGTTTGCGGTGTCAATACGCTTCGGGATGCTTCTCCGGAGGAAGTGAGTTTCCTGACGGAAGAAAAGCAGCGTCCGCTGCTGGCGGATTGCCGGGCGGCAGCGGTTTTGGTTCCGCAGGAGGCACCGAACTGCCGTCCGGCGCAGATTGTGGTCGGCAACGTTCAGAAGGCGCTGATTGAGTTGCTGAAGCTGTTTGCTCCGCCGCTGACGGTCTGGAAGGGAGTGCATCCGACGGCGGTTGTTGAACCGGACGCGGTTCTCGAAGAGGGGGTCGGCGTCGGGCCGAATACGTATATCGGTCATCAGGTCCGCATCGGGGCCTATACGGTCATCGGGGCCAACTGCAGCATCGGGGAGCGGACACAGATTGGTTCGCGCTGCCGGCTGGACAGCAATGTGGTGGTGTATCATGACTGCCGCATCGGGGATTTCTGCATCCTGCAGTCGCACTGCACGATTGGGGCGACGGGGTTCGGATATGCGTTTGTGGACGGCCGGCATCAGCTGATTCCGCACAACGGCGGGGTGGTTCTGGAGGATGGGGTGGAAATCGGGGCCAACAGCTGTGTGGACCGGGCGAAGTTCGGCCAGACGATTATCGGGGCCGGTACGAAGATTGATAATTTGGTGCAGGTCGGGCATAATGTGCGCATCGGCCGAATGTGTCTGCTGGCCGGACAGGTGGGGCTGGCGGGCAGTGCGGTGCTCGGCGATGGGGTTGTGCTGGCCGGACAGGTGGGGGTTGCAGACCATATCACGGTCGGCTCCGGGGCGATGGCCGGAGCGGCGGCCACGATTGTCGAGAATGTCGAGCCGGGCTGTCAGGTTTGGGGAACGCCGGCGCAGGAAATCTCGGCGGAAAAGCGCTCGACGGTGTGGTACCGGCGGCTGCCGAAACTGGCGGAAGATGTTAAGGAATTAAAGAAAAGGGTTCAGCAGCTTGAAGATGCAAAAAACAATCCGGCATGAGGATAAACTGTCCGGACGAGGGCTGTTTTTCGGGCAGGAAGCCCATGTGGTGTTTCGGCCGGCTGAGCCGGATACGGGGATCGTGTTTGTCCGGACGGACCTGGAGCGTCCGGTTCGGATACGGGTCTGCCCGGAGTCGATTGTGGAGCGGCAGCGCCGTTCTGCGCTGGGAGTTGGGGATGTATTGATTGAGACGTCGGAGCACTGTCTGGCGGCGGTGGGGGCACTGGGGCTGGACAACCTGATTATTGAGATGGATGCGCCGGAGCTGCCGGGGTTTGACGGCAGCAGCGAGGAGTATTTCAAGACGCTGTCCAGGTGCGAGCCGGTGGAACAGAATAAGCCGCGTCGGGAACTGGTAATTCGCGATCCGGTGTGCATTCAGGACGGGGATAAGGCGATTTATGCGCTGCCGGATGCGACGGGCGGGCTGCATCTGACATTCGATATGGACTACACGCAGCATACGGGCATTGGGCGGCAGACCTATTCGTGCCGGCTCACGGAGTCGCATTTTGCGACGCACCTGGCGCCGGCACGGACGTTTGTTCTGGAGGCGGAGGCCCGTCAGATGCAGGCGGCAGGAATCGGGACGCATTTGAGCCCGCGTCAGATTCTGGTGATCAGCTCCGACGGCCCCATTCGGAACAGTTATCGATTTCCGGATGAGTGTGTGCGTCATAAAGTGGTGGATTT
This sequence comes from uncultured Phycisphaerae bacterium, assembly GCA_937949545.1. GTDB lineage: Bacteria > Planctomycetota > Phycisphaerae > Sedimentisphaerales > Anaerohalosphaeraceae > JAHDQI01. The sequence continues at coordinate 187,150 of CALEDR010000021.1, read as the reverse complement.
GATCGGGGATTTGATGCTGGCCGGAATGCCGATTGTAGGCCGCATTGTGGCCTACAAGAGCGGGCATGCCCTCAACCACCAGCTGGTAAAGGCCCTGATTGAACAGGACCGAAAACACCACGGGCTGAGTCCGGCGGGCAAGCCGCTGCTGGATATCCGGCGGATTCAGAAAATCCTGCCGCATCGGTATCCGTTTCTGCTGGTGGACAAGGTGATTGAGGTGGAGGAGGATCGGCGGATTACAGCGGTAAAAAATGTGACCATCAATGAGCACTTTTTCCAGGGGCATTTTCCCGGCTCGCCGGTGATGCCGGGGGTGCTGATTGTCGAGGCGATGGCGCAGGTGTGCGGGCTTTTGTTTGCACAGACGCTCGAGCACACCGGCAAACTGGCGGTGCTGCTGACGATGGACCAGGTGAAGATTCGCAAGTCGGTCGTGCCGGGCGATCAGCTGATTCTGACGGCGGAGGCCGACAAGGTGCGCAGCCGTGCCGCCAAGTGCAATTGCACGGCCAAAGTGGGCTCGGAGATTGTGGCCGAGGCCCAGCTGAAGTTTATGCTCGTCGATGACGAGGTTGGATAAACGAAGGATGACAGAACAGACTTTCGGAGGAACCAAACGAGTATGAGTACTCAGATACATCCCACGGCGGTGGTGCATCCGAGCGCGCAGCTGGGGGATGGAGTTGTGATCGGTCCGTATTGTGTGGTCGAGGAAGATGCAGTCATCGGGGACGGAACGGTTCTGGATGCGCACGTGATTGTCGGGAAGCGGACAAAACTGGGCTGCCGGAATCGGCTGTTTCCGAACTGTGTCATCGGCAAGCCGCCGCAGATTCTGGGGGCCGACGACCGTACGCCGATCGGCGGGCTGAAAATCGGCGATGACAATGTGATTCGGGAATTTGTGACGATTCATCCGAGCATGCATCCGGAGGAAGACACGATTGTCGGCAGCGGCAACCTGCTGATGATCGGGGTGCATCTGGGGCATGACTGCATTCTGGAGGATAAGATTGTCATCAGCAACTACACGCAGGTCAGCGGCCACTGCAAGATTGAGGTGGGGGCCTGGCTGAGCGGGCTGGTGGCGATTCATCAGTTCTGCACCATCGGCAAGTGGTGCTATGCGGCGGGCTATACGGGCATCAACCATGATGTGCCGCCGTTTGTAATTATCAGCGGGCACTATCCGCATGAGGTTCGGGCGCTGAACAAGCGCGGGATGGCTCGGGCGGGCCTGAATGAGGAACAAAAGGCGTCGCTGTTTGAAGCGTTTAAGTTTATCTGGCGCAGCGACAAGCCGGTTCTGGAGCAGGTGCACTTGCTGGCGGAACGCGACGGACTGTGTGAGCCGGTCAAAGCGATTGTGGATTCGCTTTTGAACAGCAGCCGGCAGCGGTTCGGGCGGTATCGGGAACTGTTCCGGGATTAGCGGGAAAGGAAAGCGCCGGACGATGGCTCCACTCCGAACAGCGGTAGTAGGTGCGGGCAAGATGGGAGCTCTGCATGCACGGGTGTACAGCCGGCTGCCGGAAAGCCGGCTGACGGCGGTAGCGGATCCGGATGCGGCCCGAGCCCGCTCGCTGGCGGAACAGTACGGCTGTGAGGCGCTGACCGACCCGAAAGACCTGATTGGGCGGGTGGATGCCGTGACGATTTCAGCACCGACCGCGGCGCATTTTTCTCTGGCTGAATTGTTTCTGAAGCATCGAATTCCGGTGCTGATTGAAAAGCCGCTGGCGTCGAATGTGGAGGAAGGACGGCGGATTGTTCAACTGGCGCAGCAGACCCAGACGGTGGTGGCGGTGGGGCATTCGGAGCGGTGCAATCCGGTGGTGCAGGCAATGAAGCGGCTGGAGATTGAGCCGCGTTTTATTGAAGCCGACCGGGTCAGTCCGTATCCGTTCCGCTCGTCGGATGTCGGGGTGGTGCTGGATGTGATGATTCATGATATTGATATTATTTTGTCGCTGGCCCGCAGTCCGGTTCGTCAGGTTGAGGCGGTGGGGGTCAATGTGATTGGCGACCATGAGGATATCTGCAACGCCCGACTGGTCTTCGAGAACGGCTGCATCGCCAATATTACGGCTTCCCGGCTGGCTCTGAAGACGGAGCGAAAGGTGCGGGTATTCAGCCGGCAGGCCTATCTGAGTGTGGATTATTTCCGCAAAGAAGGGATTGTCATCAAAACCGACCCGAATATTGATGTGGTCAAGTGGATTCGGGAGCGTCAGGAAGCGGGGGATTTTGATTTTTCCCAGGTCAAATGGACGGAACTTCTGCATATTGAGCATCTGGATATTGCGGAAGCGGAACCGCTGCGGGTGGAGCAGGAGGCCTTTCTGCGGGCGGTTCTGGAGCCGGGAAAAAGGCCGGAAGTGACGGCGGAGGAAGGACTTGCGGCGCTGGAATGTGCGGAGAAGATTCTGCAGAAGGTCCGCGAGCACAAATGGAATCCCTGAAAGGTCGGATTCGGGGGGATTGCGGTTGACAGCCGGGGGGGTTAGGGGTATATTCCGTTTTCTTTGATTGACAGAAGACGGAGATGTTCTATCCAAAGACGCCGGCAGGTTTCGGGGGACAGCCCCCGTTTGCGTTGGAAAACAATTTATTATTTAGGGAGATAATCGATGGCGACAGCAAAAACAGCAAAGAAAGGCGGTGCCAAGTGTATGGCGTCTTCCTGCAAAAGCCGGTCGGATAAGCCGGCCAAGATGGTGTATTTCTTCGGGGGTGGCAAGGCCGACGGTGACGCCAAGATGAAGGAACTGCTGGGCGGCAAAGGCGCCAACCTGGCCGAAATGGCCAAACTGGGGGTTCCGGTTCCTCCGGGCTTTACGATTACCACGGAGGTCTGCACGTATTACTACAAGCACAACAAGAAGTATCCGGAAGGGCTCAAGGAGGAAGTGGACAAGGCGATGACCAAGGTGGAGAAGATCATGGGCCGCAAGTTCGGCGACCCGAAGAATCCGTTGCTGGTGTCTGTGCGGTCCGGTGCCCGCTCCTCGATGCCCGGGATGATGGAGACGGTGCTGAATATCGGTCTGACGACGAAAACGATTCCGGGGCTGATTGCCCAGAGCGGCAATGAGCGGTTTGTGTATGATGCCTATCGGCGGCTGATTATGATGTACTCGGATGTGGTGATGGAGAAGGCCGAGGGCATCGAGCCGAAGGACGATGAGGGCATCCGCCGCCAGCTGGAAAAGATGATGGACCAGCTGAAAAAGAGCCGGGGCTGTCAGTCGGATACCGACCTGACGGCCGAAGACCTCAAGACGCTCTGCGAGCAGTTCAAAAAGAAGGTCAAAGAGGTGCTGGGCAAGGAGTTTCCGGATGATGCGCAGGATCAGCTGTGGGGCGGCATCCATGCCGTCTTTGCCTCCTGGAACGGCAAGCGGGCGGTCAGCTATCGCCGGATTGAAGGGATTCCGGATGACTGGGGCACGGCGGTCAATGTGCAGACGATGGTGTTCGGAAATATGGGCGAGGACTGCGCGACCGGCGTGGCTTTCTCCCGCAACCCGGGCAACGGCGAAAACAAGTTCTACGGCGAATACCTGGTCAATGCCCAGGGAGAAGACGTGGTGGCGGGCATTCGGACACCGGCTCCCATCAATGCCGAGTCGCAGTCGGAGCACAACAAGCATCTGGTGACGCTCGAGAAGGCGATGCCGAAGCTGTACAAGGAGCTGGTCCGCATCAAGAACCTGCTCGAGAAGCACTATCGGGATATGCAGGATATTGAGTTTACCATTGAGCGGGGCCGGCTGTTTATGCTCCAGTGCCGCGTCGGCAAGCGCAACGGGCCGGCGGCGGTGCGGATTGCCGTGGATATGGTTAACGAGAAGCTGATTAAGCCGGAAGAGGCCGTGATGCGGGTGACGCCGGCTCAGCTGGATGAACTGCTGCATCCGATTATCGACCCGAAGGTGGAAAAAGAGCAGAAAGTGCTGGCTAAGGGGCTGCCGGCCGGACCGGGCGGGGCGACCGGACAGATTGTCTTTACGGCGTCGGATGCGGTGGCCTGGGCGTCCCAGGGCAAGTCGGTGATTCTGGTGCGGGAAGAGACCAATCCGGAAGACGTGGAAGGGATGCGGGCGGCCAAGGCGATTCTGACGGCCCGCGGCGGAATGACCAGCCACGCGGCGCTGGTGGCCCGCGGCTGGGGCAAGTGCTGCATCGTCGGCTGTGCGGCCCTGCATATTGAGCCCTCGAAAAAGGAAGTGCATGTGAACGGCATGGTGCTGCGGGAAGGCGACTGGATTACGCTCAACGGCACCAAAGGCAATGTGTACGTCGGGCAGCTGCCGATGATGGATGTCGGCGAAGAGAACAAGATTCTGATGAGCTTCCTGAAACTGTGCGACAAGGTCCGCACGCTGGGAGTCCGCACAAATGCGGACACGCCGGAGGATGCAGCCCGGGCCCGTCAGTTCGGCGCCGAAGGCATCGGTCTGTTCCGCACGGAGCATATGTTCTACGGCAAGAACAGCGAGCAGCCGCTGTTTTATCTGCGCAAGATGATTATGTCCCGCACGCCGGAAGAGCGGCGCAAAGCGCTGGATGAATTGTTCCCGTTTGTCAAGAAGGACATCAAGGCGACGCTGGAGGCAATGGACGGCCTGCCGGTGGTGATTCGTCTGCTGGACCCGCCGCTGCATGAGTTTGTGCCGCAGGACCAGGCCAAGCGGGCCGAACTGGCCGGGGCGCTGAATATTGATTTGAACGAACTGGCCAAGCGGGCGGATGCGCTGCATGAAGTCAACCCGATGATGGGGCACCGCGGCGTGCGTCTGGGCGTGACCTATCCGGAAGTGACGGAAATGCAGGTGCGGGCGATTTACGAGGCCGCGGCGGAACTCGTCCAGGCGGGCAAGAAGCCCTATCCGGAAATTATGATTCCGGTGGTCTGCGATGTCAACGAGCTGAAAGACCAGATGGCGATTGTCCAGCGGGTCTATCAGGAAGTGCTGGCCAAGTACAACCTGAAGAAACTCAAGACGCTGACCGGCACGATGATTGAGATTCCGCGGGCGGCCCTGCTGGCGGACCGGATTGCCGAGCAGGTGGCCTTTTTCAGCTTCGGCACGAATGACCTGACGCAGATGACGTTCGGCTTCAGCCGGGATGACATCGGCGGCTTTATGCGGGATTATCTGGACAAGAAGATTCTGCCGGGCGACCCGTTTGAGAGCATTGATGTCAGCGGTGTGGGCGAGCTGATTCGCGTCGGCATCGAGCGCGGCCGCAAGACCAATCCGAATCTGGAAATCGGCATCTGCGGTGAGCACGGCGGCGAGCCGAAGAGTGTGGAGTTCTGCCACAAGGTTGGAATGAATTACGTCAGCTGCTCGCCGTTCCGGGTCCCGATTGCCCGGCTGGCGGCGGCCCAGGCGGCGATTCGCAACAAGAAGTAGTGTTTTACCGCCGGAGTTGGTTTTTCAAAAGGTGTGCCTCTTCGGGGCACACCTTTTTTGTTTTTATTGAGGGCGCCGGAGAACCGCGTACCATTGCATAGAGAAGCCGGGAAGGGGGATAATCCAGCGGGTGATTGTTAAGCCGGCTCGGCGGGTGACGGTTTGCGGGAAAGCGGTTCATCTGACGGCGATGGAGTATCAAACGCTGCTGCATTTGGCATTGCGAAAGGGCCAGGTGGTTTCGAAGGAGGAGCTTCTGGAGCATTTGTATGATTTCAATTGGGAACGGTTTTCGAATGTGATCGAGGTGTATATTTCTGCGCTTCGGCGCAAGCTGGATCCGGATCATCCGCAGCGGTATATCCGAACGTATCGGGGGCAGGGGTATCTTTTGGAAGATCCGATGAATTTATGATGATGCGGTCGATGAAAAACCGGATTGGGTTGTGTATAGGCGGGGTGATTGCCTTGGTGCTGATAGTGCTGTCGGCGGTGGCTCATTATGAATTTGAGGAAGCGCAGTTTCGGAATCTGGATTATCGGCTTCGAACGGATGCGGAGGTTGTTTATCAGATTTTGCTTTCGGATGGGCTTTATACGGAGGATGCGGAAAAAGAGGTTCGGATGGTTTTGGAAAGCCAGGCCGGCACGAAACGGCTGGGATATGCGATTTGGGAGGAGGGATCGGAAGAGAGTTGGCTTCAGAAGGCAGAGCCGCTGGATATGAGGGCTTTGTTTGGCGGCCGCCAAGAGGAGTTTGGATTTTCGGAAGGGGTGCATATTGAAGATTTTGCAGGAGATGTTCGCGCCCGTGTTCTTTGGGCTCGTTACTGTTTTAGAGATTCTGAAGGGAATGGAGAGCGTCTTGTGCATGTGGCGATGGCGATCAGCAGCGAATCTCCCTATCATGAAATATCTGAATTTACCCGGCTTCTGGTTTTGAACGGGGTGGGTCTTTTGGCGGTTTCGACGGCGGCCGTTTACGGGATTTTTCGCTGGGGCTTTGGGCCTATCGAGGTGCTGACAGAGCGGATGGGGCAGATTTCGGGAAAGAATGTGAAGCAGGTTTCGTTTGATTTTCCGGCGATGCCGACGGAGCTTTTGCCGTTTGTTCGGGCCTGGCAGGTGATGCTGAGCCGATTGTCGGAAGCGATGGAGGAACAGCAGCGGTTTATTTCGGATGCGGCTCATGAATTGAGAACGCCTTTGGCGCTGATGAAAAGCACGCTGCAGCTGTCAGAATCCCGGCCGCGCACGCCGGCTTTTTATGAACGGACGATCCGGCAGACTTTGGAGGACCTGGAGCGTCTGACCCGATTGGTTCAGCAAATGCTTGAATTGTCTCGTCTGGAGAGTTTGGCGGCCCGATCGGAACGGGAATCGGTCGATTTAGGCCGTCTGTTGGAAGAGATAGTCGATCAGTATTCGGAGTATGCTCAGGCCCGGGGCTTTCGGCTGGTTTATGAACGAGGTTCGGCCTGGGTGAGGGCCCATCCGGAGCCGCTGCGGCGGCTGTTCGGCAATTTGCTGGACAATGGGATTCGTTACGGTCCACCGGGGACCGACATTACGGTCCGGATGGAATTGGACGGGAAGTTTGTTCGGGTTGATGTCCATGATGAAGGGGGGCAGATTCCGCCGGAAGAATGTCCGTTTTTGTTTCGTCGATTTTATCGGGTTCATAAGGCGCGGGATCGCGACTCGGGCGGGACGGGGCTGGGATTGGCGATTGCCCGTGAAATTGCCATTCTTCACGAGGGAGAGATTTCTGTTCGGTCCTGCCCGGAGGAAGGAACGACGTTTACGGTCTGTCTTCCCCGGGAGGGGGATTCTTGAACGCTTTTGGGGTTTTGGGGAACCTTCCAGAGGCGGATATTCTTCTTTTCGGTGCCGTTTGGAAAAGGCGGCCAATCGCGGGTTGAGAAAAAGGGTGAACTTTGGGCGAAGAGGGGCTGTAGTATTGAATATGCGAACGAGGAGAGAAAACAAAATTTTGCTTCGGAGGAGATAACGGAGAGGGCCGAGGTCGGCGGCTCTCTTCGGCTGCGCCGAAACGGGTTTCGATCGGAGGGAAAGGACTGCGAAGATGGATTTGAAACGGTATTTTGAGACCAAAGACGGCTGGGGAGTATTGGCCACGTGCAATGCACAGGGGCAGGTGGATACGGCTCTGTATGCCAAACCGCATATCGCGGATGAGCAGACGGCGGCCTTTGTGATGAAGGAGCGGCTCAGTCATCAGTATCTGCAAAGCAATCTGCATGCCTCTTATTTGTTTATGGAGCATGCCCCGGGCTACCGAGGCGTGCGGCTGTATCTGACGATGATTCGGGAGGAGAGCAATCAGAGTCTGGTTGAGACGCTTCGCCAAAAGCAGCCGATGATGTTTCCGGCAGAGGATGATTCGGCCAAGTTTGTTGTTTTCTTCCGGGTTGACCGCATCCGGCCCCTTGTGGGAGATTATCCCCTTCCGGAATGAAAGGCATCCGTTTTTTTCTGGACGAAGGGGGCATCTGTTTTTAGAATCACGCAGCGCAATTCTTCTCTGCGGGAGTCGGCGATGAAGATCGATACAATTGTTCTGGGTGATTTTCAAACCAACTGCTATTGTGTCCGTCCGGATGAACGGACAAACCGATGTCTGGTGATTGACCCCGGGCTGGATGCGGCGCCGCTGGTGCAGTTTCTGGAAGAGGAGGGTCTGGGGCCGGAGGTGATTGTGCTCACACACGGTCATGTGGACCATGTGGCCGGCGTGGAGATGCTTCGAGAGCGATGGCCTTCGGTCCAGGTTGGGATCCATCGAAAGGATGCGGCGATGCTGACGGACCCGGCGCGGAATCTTTCAATGCTGGCCGGTACGATGACTGCGGCGCGCCCGGCGGAGTTTCTCTTGGACGGAGACGGGGAGGTGAAATTGGCGGGCATGGATTTTTATCTGCTGCATACACCCGGGCACACGCCGGGGGGGATTTGTTTGTATGCGCCCCAAGAAGGGCTTGTGTTTGTCGGGGATACGCTGTTTGCCGGCAGTGTCGGCAGGACGGATTTTGAAGGCGGCAGTTTTGCGCAATTAATGGAAAGCATTCGAGCAAAACTGCTGACGCTGCCGGAGACGACAAAGGTTTATCCGGGACACGGTCCGGCAACGACGATTCGAAATGAGAAGCGGTTTAATCCGTTTTTGAATTCGGGTGAGGTTTGAGGATAAAAAAAGCCGCAGGACGGGGCTTGCGGCCGGGACGTTTTCTTCTCTCCAGGAAGAGGTATATCCGGACAAAAAAGCAGGAATCATTTTTCAATGATTCCCGCCTGACTGGCTAAGTTCGCCACTCTCCACCAAAACCAGTTTCCCCAATGTATCGCCTCGTTGGTAATTTGCAAATCTTTTTTTGATGTTCCGATAAAAAAATAGACGGTTTTTGGGGGTGAATATTCTGAATATAACGAATATGCAGGATAGAAAGTATGGAAAAGACAAAAAAATTATTTGTCTTGACTTTTTAGGATTTTTTCGTATAATTTGTTTCTCATAGACTGCTCTAAGGAGACGAAAAAAGAGGAAGCATGTCTGAAATATTCGTTTTTAAGGAGGAACTGTAGAGCAGTAAAAGTTTTCGAGAGGAGGCAGAGAAAATGAAAACACGTCAGGTTTCCTTTTCGCTTCTTTTTTTGTTGCTGATGTCTTTCTGCCGGGGTGATTTTACGGATTTTGTCTGGAGCCGTACGGGGGACAACGGGAACTGGAGGGCTTCGGCGAACTGGAGCGGCCCGTCGGGGCTGTATCCGGATGACCCGGATGAGCGGGCTATCTTTAACAACCCGGCTGGAATGGGGATGCCGATTCAGAATGCGACGATGTCCAACGGCTTGGGGCAGCTGGTCTTCTATTACACGGGGTGGACGGTTTATACGGATTACAAACCGCTTCGGCTGGACCCGTATGCCGAGGGCAACTCCTTTGATGCGATTTTCAGCTATGCGCAGGGCGGAGCGGGTGTCAATCTGCTTTATCCGGAGATTGAACTGCTGCGGCCGGGTCTGAATCTTTATACGGCCAGCGGCAGCACCCTGGCAATCGGCTGGACTTACGGCGGCGGATTCATCGGGTCGTATGCCCCGGTGATCAGTTCTGTGAATCCGACGAATGCGGATACCGGTGCGGTGCGTCTGGACGGTCCGAGCAGCGTATCCAGTCCGTTTTATCTGCGGCAGGGGACGCTGCTGATTCGGTATGCCGGAGCGAGCGGCGATGCACTGGGAACCAGCACGGGCACGCTGAACATCGGAGGCGACCAGTGGGTGACGGACGGGGCGTGGGCCCGGCTTTTGACGGATGCTTCGGGAGCGGCTGTGACGAAAAATCTGCGTGTACGCAGCTACAGCGGTCACAATGTGAATGCAGTGTTGGGCGGCAATCATTCAAGCGGCTCTTCGACTTTTTCGGGAACGGTTCATCTGGATTTGGATGCGACGCTGACCGCGGCCGGCTCGAGCACCGTATCCTTTACAAATACCATCAGCGGAACGGGCGGGATTACCAAAACCGGTTCCGGAACCGTGCGGTTGTCCGGGAGCAATACGTATCAGGGGTCCACGAATATCAGCAGCGGCACGCTTCAGCTGGGCGGAAATAACCGACTGCCGACGGGCACGTCGGTGACGCTGGCGAATGCAGCGGGAGCGACCCTGGATTTGGCCGGATATAACCAGACGATTGCCGCTCTGAACGGCGGGGGGGCAAGCGGCGGAACGGTCGCTTTGGGCGGCGGACAATTAACCGTCGGCAGCGGTGCATTTGCTGGTGTGATTTCCGGGGCCGGGTCGCTGGTCAAGGGCGGCAGCGGAATACTGGCTCTGTCGGGAGGCAATACCTACGGCGGAGCGACAACGATTTCAGACGGAACGCTCCGTTTGGGCAGGACAAATGCTCTGCCGACGGGAACTTCCGTTGCGCTGGCGAATGCAGCGGGAGCGACCCTCGATTTGGCCGGATACAACCAGACGATTGCCGCTCTGAACGGCGGGGGGGCAAGCGGCGGAACGGTCGCTTTGGGCGGCGGACAATTAACCGTCGGCAGCGGTTCATTTGAAGGAGTCATCATGGGGAGCGGCTCGCTAGAAAAAACCGGCTCCGGTACGCTGGTTTTGTCCGGTGTGAATACGTATGCCGGCTCCACCACAATCAGCAGCGGCACGCTTCAGCTTGGCGGAAATAACCGACTGCCGACAGGCACGTCGGTGACGCTGGCGAATGCAGCGGGAGCGACCCTGGATTTGGCCGGATATAATCAGACGGTCGCTGTTTTAAACGGCGGCGGTTCAGCCGGCGGGACAATCGCTTTAGGCGGCGGGACCTTGACGGTGAGCAGCAGTGGCTCGTTTGCCGGCACGATTACCGGCAACGGTTCGCTTGTCAAGAGCGGCAGCGGAACGCTCAGTCTGTCTGGGCAAAATCATTATACGGGGCCGACGTCCGTGACGGGCGGAAAACTTTTGGTGAACGGGCTGCACCTAAACGGCGGGAATTATACGGTCGAAACAGGGGCCCTGCTGGGAGGCGTCGGATACATTGGAGCGGACGTCTCTGTGGAAGGCGGGATTCTGGCGCCGGGACTGATGGTAGGCAGTTTGTCAGTCGCAGGAAATGTTGATTTGGACGGGCTGCTGCAGATTCAGCTGGAGGGCGGGATTATGCCCGGCGACTGCACGCGGCTGATTGCGGACGGGATTTTGTCAATTTCCGAAGCAACGCTGGATTTGCACTGGGCGGGGATTCTGCGTGAGCCGGCATATGTGTTTGCCCAGTACGGACAGCTGGCCGGCAGCGAGTTCGGCCATATTATCAAACTGCCGGGCGGCTACCGAATTGATTACAATTATCAGGGCGGCAATCAGATAGCCTTGGTTTTGATACCGGAGCCGGCTTCGATGATGTTGTTGGGGCTGGGCGGCCTGCTGCTGCGAAGCATCTCGAAAAATCGAATGGTTAAATAAATGCGGTTCCTGAGGGAGGGTGTTGAAGCCGCAAAACCCGCTTTTTCGATACCAGGAAAAGCGGGTTTCTTTTTGACTTTTTGGGGTTAGCGGGTAAACTGGATAAGCTTTCGGGCGGTTAGCTCAGCTGGCGAGAGCGCCTGCCTTACAAGCAGGAGGCCACAGGTTCAAGTCCTGTACCGCCCAGTTTTTATGGAGCCGGATTTCGCATCGGTTTGCTGAGAGATTTTTTTACTTTTCATTTGACACCTCTGCTTTCCCCCTATATATGGAAAATTGCTGTTGGTACACCCCGTTCTATAGGGGTGTGGCAAGAGGGAATCCGGTGAAAGTCCGGAACTGCCCCGCAGCGGTAATCAGGAACGAAAGCCGAACAAAGCACTGTCTGTTTTCGGATGGGAAGCTTGGCGAGTAGGTTTTCTGAGAGTGCCTGAGAGTCCGAAGACCTGCCGACAGCCCGCTTGTGCGGAAGAAAACTTGCTTTCGCGGGAAAGGCAAAGTGATGAATGAGCAGACGGTTTTTCAGCCTGTCTGCCGGTTGTGTGATTCTTCTGACTCATCTTTTGTCTCCCGACAGTCTTCTGACAGGCGGAACGAAACGAAACCGACAATTTTTATTGAATGACGGGAGACCATCATGAATCGGGCAGCGGAACAGAACGTTCAGGTTCAGACTTTTTCCTCACATTTCCCCGGAACCGCCTTTTCAGAGGTTCGCAAGCGGGACGGCCGTTTGGTGCCGTTTGACTGCTCCAAAATTGAAGGAGCTATTCTGAAAGCCGGTCGGGCAACCGGCGAATTTGACCAGCCGACGGCGGCTCATTTGGCTCAGCGGGTTTTGGCTTTGATGCAGATGACTCTGAAGGCCTCGGTACCGGAAGTCGAACAGATTCAGGATATTGTGGAGGAAGTTCTGCTGACCAGCCCCTTCAAGAAAACAGCAAAGGCCTATATTCTGTATCGCGACCAACATGCCCGGATTCGGGAGTTTGTTCAGAAAGCCGAGGTGGATTTGATTGATCAGTATCTGGAACGTCTGGACTGGAAAGTCCAGGAAAACAGCAACATGTCTTATTCGCTTCAGGGCTTGAACAATTATGTTTCCAGTGAAATCAGTCAGGCGTACTGGCTGAACAAGATTTATACGGCGGAGATTCGCCGGGCTCATCTGGAAGGGGATTTTCATATTCATGATTTGGGGCTGCTGAGTGCGTACTGTGTCGGGTGGGATTTGCGGGATTTGCTTTGCAGCGGTTTTAAGGGAGTCTGCGGGAAGACGGAAAGCCGTCCGGCCCGTCATTTCCGAACGGCGCTGGGGCAGATTGTGAATTTCTTTTATACCCTCCAGGGGGAAGCTGCCGGGGCGCAGGCCTTTTCGAATGTAGATACCCTTTTGGCGCCGTTCATTCGGCATGACCGGCTGACGTATTTGGAGGTCAAGCAGGCCCTACAGGAGTTTGTGTTCAATATCAATGTCCCGACGCGGGTTGGGTTTCAGACGCCCTTTACAAATATTACACTGGATTTGCAGCCGCCGTCCGCGCTGGCGCAGCAGCCCGTGGTGATTGGGGGTGAGCTTCAGCAGAGTGTGTACGGCGACTATCAGGAGGAAATGGATATTTTTAATCGGGCGTTTCTGGAGGTGATGGAAGAAGGGGACGCCCGCGGCCGCGTGTTTACGTTTCCGATTCCGACCTACAACATTACAAAGGATTTTCATTGGGATTCATCGACGCTGTCAAAACTGTGGGCGGTGACGGCCAAGTACGGGATTCCGTATTTTGCAAATTTTGTCAATTCGGAGATGTCGCCGGAGGATGCCCGGTCAATGTGCTGCCGGCTCCGTCTGGATGTGCGGCATCTGGAAAAGCGGGGCGGCGGACTGTTTGGGGCTAATCCGCTGACCGGTTCCATCGGTGTGGTCACGCTGAATCTTCCGCGCCTGGGGTATTTGGCCAAGGACGAAGCGGATTTTCTGAATCGTCTGGACGGGCTGCTGAAGAAGGCCTATGAAAGTCTGGAGACCAAGCGTCATCTGCTGGAGGAGTTTACGGAGAAAAATCTGTATCCGTATACGCGGTATTACCTGCGGAATGTCAAGGCCCGCAGCGGCCGGTATTGGGACAATCATTTTTCAACGATTGGTCTGGTGGGAATGAATGAGGCCTGTCTGAATCTGTTCGGCAGGGACATCGGGACTCCCGAGGGGCAGTCATTCGCCCGTCTTGTGCTGGAGCGGATTCGTGAACGCCTGCTGATCTTTCAGGAGGAAAGCGGGCACCTGTACAATCTGGAGGCGACACCGGCGGAAGGAACGTCGTATCGTCTGGCGCGTCTGGACAAGCAGCGGTATCCGGACATTCGGACGGCGCAGCCGGATCCGAAGAAAAAGCCGTTTTACACCAATTCGACGCAGCTGCCGGTTTATTATACGCAGGATCTTTTTCAGACGCTCGAACTTCAGGATGAGCTGCAGTCGAAATACACCGGCGGAACGGTGCTGCATATTTATCTGGGAGAGGCGGCGGCCGAGCCGGAAGCGGTCAAATCGTTTGTCCGCAAAATCTGCCGCAATTACCGCCTGCCGTATTTTACCATTTCGCCGACCTTCAGTATCTGTCCGGAGCACGGCTATTTAAAGGGCTGCCGCCGGCAGTGTCCCCAGTGCGGTCAGAAGACGGAGGTGTATGCCCGGGTGGTTGGCTATCTGCGTCCGGTGGACCAGTGGAATGAAGGCAAACAGGCGGAGTTTGAACTTCGCCGGTCGTATCAGATTGAGGGATTCTGATGAAATTCGGCGGTTTTCAGCCGGTGACGCTCAGTGATTTTCCGGGAAGGACGGCGGCGCTTTTGTTCGTGCAGGGGTGCAATTTTCGCTGTCCGTTCTGCCATAACGGCCGTTTGCTGGAGACGGATGCCGAGGAGATATTTGACGAACAGACAGCTGCAGGCCTTTTAATGGAGCGGCGAAAGATTCTGGACGGTGTGGTGCTCAGCGGCGGTGAGCCGACCCTGCAGGGGGATCTGCCTGATTTTATCCGTCTGCTTCGCCGGATGGGATTTCAGGTTAAACTGGATACAAACGGCAGTCAGCCGAGGATGCTCGAAGCTTTGCTGACTGAGGGGCTGCTGGATTATGCGGCGATGGATATCAAGGCCCCGCCGTGCAAATATCCGCTGCTGACCGGCGGGGTGTACCCTCGGGAAGAAATTGAACGCAGCATCGAGCTGATTGTGCACAGCGGAATTGCGGCGGAGTTTCGCACGACCTTTGTGCCCGGGCTGCTGACGCCGGAAGATCTGGAGCAGATTCGGCGGGACCTGCCGGTCGGTGCTGTTTATAAAATCCAGCCGTTTGCCGCCGAGTCGGCGCTGGAGAAGTCGCTGCGGAAACAATCGGATTTGATGGAGGAGATGTTATGAGCATTTGTCCGGATTCGTGGATTCGAAAAAAGGCCGTCGAATACGGGATGATAGAGCCGTTTGTGGATCAGCAGATTCGCACGGCGGAGGGACGAAGCGTCATTTCCTACGGTCTGTCCTCCTTTGGCTATGATATTCGGGTTTCACGTCATTTTCGGGTGTTTACCAACGTGTACGGCACGGTGATTGACCCGAAAAATTTTGACCCGCGGGGTCTGGTGGAGGTGGAAACGGATGTCTGTCTGATTCCGCCGAACAGTTTTGTGCTGGCCCTGAGTGTGGAAAAATTCCGAATTCCCCGGAATGTAATGACGATTTGTGTGGGGAAATCCACGTATGCCCGGTGCGGCATTATTGTGAACGTAACGCCGTTTGAACCGGGCTGGGAAGGCCATGCAGTGCTGGAGATTTCCAATACGACACCGCTGCCGGCCAAGGTGTATGCCGGAGAAGGGCTGGCACAGGTGCTTTTTTTTGAATCCGACAGTCCCTGTGAGGTTTCCTATGCCGATCGAAACGGCAAGTATCAGAATCAGACGGGCATTCGTCTGCCCTGTGTATAACTATTGTTCGGAAGAAGGATTTTCTTATGATGATGACGGCCAATCTGGGTTTTCCCCGGATGGGGATTGAACGGGAGCTGAAGAAGGCGCTGGAAGCCTATTGGAAAGGAGACATTTCGCAGGAGAGTCTGCTGGAGACGGGGCGCACGCTGCGGGTCAGGCACTGGCAGCTGCAGAAGACGCTCGGGATTGAGCAGATTCCCAGCAATGATTTTTCCTTTTATGACCATGTTCTGGATACGGTGCTGATGACGGGGGCGGTGCCGTCTCGGTTTCTCCGCTCCGCCGAGCGGCCCGGTCTGGATACTTACTTTCGGATGGCCCGAGGCGATGCCGAAGCGGCGGCGATGGAAATGACCAAGTGGTTTGACACAAACTATCACTATATTGTGCCGGAGTTTGAGGAAGGACAGATTTTCCGGCTGCAGTCGGAAAAAGTGCTGCGGGAATTCGAGGAAGCCAAAGAATCGGGAATACTGACGCGTCCTGTTCTGCTGGGGCCGATGACGTTTCTGCGGCTGGGCAAAAGCCGAATGCTTTGTTCGAAATGGAATCTTCTGGACGGATTGCTTTGCGTTTATGAAGAGATTTTGTCAAGACTCCAAAAAGCCGGAGCCCTGTGGGTTCAGATGGATGAGCCGCTTTTGTCGCTGGATATGACCGCTGAAGAAGAGCGTCAGTTCCGAAGGGGATACAGCCGGCTGCTGTCCTCGCCGCATCCGAAGGTTTGTCTGACGGCTTATTTTGGGGATATTTCTGAGAAACTGTCCTGGCTGACGGAGCTTCCTTTCGATGCGGTTCATCTGGACCTGGTCCGTGCGCCCCGGCAGCTGGATGCGGCTCTGGAGCGGATTCCGGAGCAGATGATGCTTTCGCTGGGGATTGTGAACGGACGAAATGTCTGGAAAGCCAATCTGACGGACTGTCTGGACAAGCTTCTCCGTGCGGCCGACCGGCTTGGAGCGGAGCGGCTGATGGTTGCTCCTTCCTGTTCGCTGCTGCATTGTCCGGTCGATTTGGCTCAGGAAACGGCCCTGCCTGCTGAGATTCGCCGGCGGATGGCCTTTGCAGTGCAGAAGCTGCAGGAAATCCGGATTCTGGCGCGGGCTGTCCGCGAGGGTCATCAGGCTGTAGAGCCGATTCTGGAGGAGAATCAGCGTCTCTTCCAGTCGGAAAAGACTTCGCGGCTGTTCTACAATCCTGAGGTTCGGAATCGAATGAGTCAGCTGACGGATTCAATGTTCTCCCGGCAGTCTGATTTTGAACGGCGGAGGAGGTTGCAGCGCCAGCGGCTGTGTCTGCCGCTGTTTCCGACCACGACCATCGGTTCATTTCCGCAGACGCCGGACATTCGCAGGATGCGGGCGGATTTCAGGAAAGGGGCTTTGCCTGAAGCGGAATACCAGTCCGCGATGAAACGGCAGATTGAGAACGTGATTCGCTTTCAGGAATCCATCGGGCTGGATGTGCTGGTGCACGGTGAGCCGGAACGTAATGATATGGTGGAGTATTTCGGGGAGATGCTGGAGGGCTTTGCATTTACGCAGAACGGATGGGTGCAGAGCTACGGGTCCCGCTGTGTCAAGCCGCCCGTGATTTACGGCGATGTTCGGCGGGCTTCTCCGATGACGGTCCATTGGATTCGATACGCCCAGTCACTGACCGACAAACCGGTCAAGGGAATGCTGACCGGTCCGATGACGCTTCTGCAATGGTCGTTTGTCCGGGAGGACCAGCCGCGTCGGGATACGGCTTTCCAGCTGGCACTGGCTGTTCGGGACGAAGCGGCGGATTTGGAGGCGGCCGGCATCCGCATCATCCAGATTGATGAGCCGGGTCTGTGCGAGGGGGTTCCTCTGCGGCAATCGGAACGGGCGGAATATTTTGACTGGGCTGTGAAGGCGTTTCGCCTGGCTTCCTGCGGGGTGAAAGACGAAACACAGATTCATACCCATATGTGTTATGCGGATTTCAATGACCGGATGGGTGCCATTATTGCAATGGATGCGGATGTGCTGTCGATTGAGGCCTCCCGCTCGGATGCGGTGCTGCTTGAGGTGTTTGAACGATACCGTTATCCGAATGAAATCGGTCCCGGGGTTTATGATATTCACAGTCCGCGGGTTCCGTCTGTTGAGGAGATGGAGGCGCTGCTGAAAGAAATACTTCGGTATCTTCGGGCTGAGCAGATTTGGGTCAATCCGGACTGCGGCCTGAAAACCCGCGGGTGGCCGGAGACGGAGGCATCTTTGAAAAATATGGTGCAGGCCGCCGTTCGTCTGCGTCGAAGTCTGGGCGGCTGATTGGGTCGGAATAAAACAGGGATGCCGGTTGCTGTGTACGGCATCCCGTTCTTTTTTGCTTGGGGCGGAGTTTGTCAGTTAATACTCGAGATTCTGCGTCAGCGACAAATCCTCCAGCCAGTCCGATGCAAACAGGACAAAGTCTTCCAAATCTACCCGGCAGTCGCTGTTGGAATCGTGCGGCAGGGGGAGATACCCGGCCGGGCTGGCCTTGGCGGCCTGGCAGGCGTCCGCGAAAACCTGAATTTCCATGGTGTCTTCGTTTTCAATCGGGATGGAATTATCTCGAGCCCACAGTTTCAGGATATAGGTGCCGGTCTTGTCCAGCGAGGCCCACGTAACGGCAGAAGCAGGGTTTGCAATCACACAATTCGAGCCGGCGGGCTTGGAAACCACAGACCAGGCCAGGGTGGGGCTGCACTGGCAGCCGACAGAGCCGTTCAGGTTCACGACTGCGACACCGCCGTCCAGCCAGGTGAGGATGTTCGGTCCGGCGCTGACCTGGAGTGCCGGAACTGTGGTAAAAGACCAGACGGGACCTTCGAATTCGTTCGGGTCTCCGGCTTTGAAAGAGGACACTTTCCATTCATAGGTTGTACTGTAATCGAGAGCCATCGGCACGGCCGCTTCGGTCGTCATCGGGTCGCTGTCCAGCGCCAAGTCCTGCACCGGATCAACCACCAGCCAGTTGGGGTCTGCGGCCCCGCGAACACGGAAACGAAGAACATAATGGGACGGTGTGTAGGCGCTGGGGGCCGTCCAGGTCAAGTGGGTATCCAGCGGGATGTTTTTGGCGGCCGCCCGCGGGAGGGGGCTGCGTGCTTTAACCGGCAGGGCTTCTTCAATCTGCATGCAGTTCAGATAGCCGAGGTTTCCGTTGATGCCGGCAAATTTGACATACAGGATGTTGAAGGTCTGCGGGTCGAGGTCGCTGATGGTGACGACCTTGTCGCGGTTGTGATTGGGGCTGTTGGGGGCATCCGCTACATTGAGAGAGGCGGATGCGACGACGGAGGAATACGTGTTGTCCGTGCAGACGGAATAGACGGTGGTATCGTCGTCGCTGTACTTGTGCGAGCCGAAGAAAGTCAGGTTGTAGGTTTTGGTCGGGTCCAGCCCCTGAATCTCAAATCTGGAGGAGTCATAAAAATCCATGGCGGCCTCTTTGATGCCGAGGCTGCCCAGTGCGGCGGCGTCAATGTCAGCAGCGGCAATCTGAGCCGGCGTAGGCGGATTGGAGGTGACGCCGGCCGGGCCGTTGTAGCTGTCGGTGCCGCCGGCACCGCCGATGGCAAAACCAAAATGAGTGGAGGTCGGATTGCCGTTGATGTCCACCAGATTCGGATAATAGGTGCCGCTCCAGACGCTGTTCCAGTAATGGCCGTTGATGTCGGGACTTGGGGCAGTGACCCCTCGCCAGGAGGAGGCATTGCCGAAGTCAATCAGAATGGTTTGGCCGAGCACCGACGAGCTCAGGATGCCTGCCAGCAGGACAGCCGCCGGCCCGGATAAAAACTTCTGCGTTCTCATAGTCATCTCCTCTGTCAGTTTTGCACGTTTGTCCCTGTTTGAGACCATTATCGAGAGCGTTTGCGGGCCAGGAGGCCTCCGAGAAGCATCAGGGACATCATTGTCGGTTCGGGGACTTCCTCAATCTGGAGGGCATTCAGATACCCCTCGACACCGGTTAATCCGGCGAACTTGACGTACAGGATATTGTACATCTGCGGCGACAGGCCCGTCAGGACGGCGACTTTGTCCCGGTTGTGCAGCCAGGGATACAAGGGGTCCTGCACATCGAGCATGACGGAAGCGACCAGCGTGGTATAGGTGTTGTCGGTATAGACGGAATAGACGGTGGTTGTGTCGGGGCTGAACTTGTGCGAGCCGAAGAAGGTCAGATTGTATTTTTTGGCCGGGTCCAGTCCCTGAATCTCAAAGGTGGAATTGACATAGTAGTCCATGGCGGCCTCCTTGACACCCAGATTGCCCAGAGCGGCGGCATCAATGTCCGTGGCGGCGATTTGGGCCGGGGTGGGCGGATTGGAGGTGACGCCGGCCGGGCCGTTGTAGCTGTCGGTTCCGCCTGCCGAAGAGAATCCGAAGTTAATGCTGGTGACGTTTCCGTTGATGTCCACCAAACCGGGGTAGTACGCACCGCTCCAGACGCTGTTCCAATAGTGGCCGTTGGCATCCGGATTCGGCACGTCCACACCGCGCCAGGAAATCGCATTGCCCAAATCAATCAGAATGGTTGCCCCAAATGCCGGACCTGCGGCGAACAGGCCGAGTACCGCCAGGATTGCCCACGCTTTTAACCAATTCTTTGTTTTCATCGTCTTCCTCCGCTAAAATGAGCCGTATTACCCACTCATTTTCGAATCCAACCATTGGATTCGACGGCTTCCGGAGCCGGTCGGCTCTTTTGTCCCGTGCTCCGGGTGCCGGTCTGTTATTTTTCCGCCGGTTCGAGCGTCAATTCCGGCCGTCCGAAAAGGGCCCAGTCGTAGGAGATACCGTCGTCTGATTCGGTTACGGCCAGCGTCAGGAACCGGAAGGATTCGGGAATAGGAATATTCAAATCTTCTGCATCCTCTCGGCTGGACAGCCGGCGATGATAGACCGTCTGGCCGTCCAGGAGGATCCAGAAGTCAGCTTCTGAATGGTCTGCGTCAAACTGCTCGGGAGAATCTGTTTCGGCCGTCTTGTTTTCGAGGGCTTCCGTTACGGTCTGAGAGATGCCCACCGTGGCCCGAAAGGCGGCAATGGACAATCCCGGCAGGGCTTTTCGGATTTCGGCCAGGTCGAACGTGATGCCCTGATTGGAATGGATGGTGAGGGCCGGATATTCGGGCGTTCCATAAATCCGGCCGCCCAGCTTCAGAGGCGTTCGGTCATACGGGGTCCCCTGATGAAAGGCGCCGTTGAAAATATAGCCCCAGAGCCGTTCGGCTGCTCCGGGGAAGGAAGCCGTGATGGTTTCTTCGGAGGCAATCGGCGTTTTTTTGCCTGCGGCGGCGGGGATAAAGACGCCGTCAATGAAAGGATGGTCGAGCACTTTGCGAAAGCCGGCGGGACCTTCGAACGGATAGCAGCTGGAAAGACGGGTTTGTTTTTTTCCGGTGGCGGCATCGAAGCCGGCGTTGGGAAGTCCCCCTTCAAAGCCGTTTCCGCCGCCGACGATGTCAGCCAGACTGAGCGACATCTTCCCCCGCCAGACCATTTTGCTGGCGGAATGGATAGAGCGGACGAAGGCCTCCTTTTGGACGGGGATGTTCTGGATTTGGTCCGTTTGGGGGTTGTAGCGAACGGCCTTTTGTTCGGAGACCATTTGACGGCTCAGGAATCGGCCTCGGGAGCCGGTGTATAACTCCACCATTCCCTGGATAACGTGCAGCTCCGCCGCGCCGTCTTTCTGGGTCAGGATGCCGAATTCGGTTCCATAATCGAGAAACTGCGAGCGTGGGGTTTCGACGCGAAAGCCCTTGCCGGCCGGGGAAACAGCGGCGTACAGCCGTCCATATTCGAGGAATACACCGGCCGGCTGAATGGTAAAACAAGCGGGACCTTCGATAAGGAGGTTCACGCCGGTGTCGTAGCGGATTTTGACCAGTCCCTGCTGGAGGGTGAGGGGGCCTTCATCCGTCCACAGGCGGCTGCCGTTTTCCCGAGCGGGGGCGGGCTGGGCCCATTGCGTACCGAGCTGATCAACCAATGTGGCGACATCCAGCACGGGCGGCTGGGGGAGGAGTTTCAGCAGGACAATCACCAGGATAACGGCGGCGGCATTGGCCGCCAGCCAGACGAAAGACAGTTTGCTGGGTTTGTTTTTTTTCTGTTTGAATTCTGCAGTGGGCATTGGTTCCTGCGGAATTTCTTGTTTGGGGACTTCGACGGCCGGGGCGGTCTTTTCCTCTTCGGCCAAAAGAGACAGCAGCATATCCTGACTGCCGGCGGAATCCTCGAGCGCCGGAGGAATTTCCACACTGCCGAGGGAAGACAGTTCCGTGCACAGCTCCATCAGTTCGACATAGGCGCGCACGCAAGACGGCTGGGTCTTCATCCTTTCATCCAGCTGAAGCATTTGTTCGGCTTGGATGTCGCCCTGCAGAGCCATCAGGACGAATTCAGCAAACTCGAATGGGTCATAACGGTCAGCCATTGGTTTCCCACAGCAAAAGGGTCTGGTTGATGCACCGGCGAAGCGCCGTATGGATTCGTGCCATGACCTTGTAGATGCCGAGTCTGGACAGATTCAGCTGTTCAGCGATTTTCCCGTAGTTGAGATTGTCTTCATAATGCATGGACAGAAGCCGTCGGTCGGATTCTTTTAATTTTTTCAGGCATCCTTCAAGGGCTTTGGTACGTTTGTCGGAGGAGGATTCCTGCCGCTGGAGTTCCTCGGCAATCCGGTTGTACACTTCTTCGCTGAGGAACAGGCGGTTTTTGCTTTGTTTTTTTCGGTAACTGAGGATTCGATAGCGGGCGATTTCGATGCCCCAGGAGGCAAAATTGGTTCCTTTTTCGAATCGGTCAAAAAGCCGCCACATGTCGGCAGCGGTCTGCTGCATGATGTCTTCCGCATCGGAGCGGCGGTGAACCATACTGAGGATGTACAGGAAGATTTTTTTCTGTTCTCTGGAGTACAGTTCAATAAACAAAGTGTTTTTCTGTGCACTCATATTTTTCGGGTTTAACTGAACCGGCCGAAAGCCGTTTTTAGACTGAATCAAAGTCGCTCCATAGTACATAGAGGCAGGTCTTGCCGGAATTGGAGCGAAAAAACAGGAAAAACTTTTCTGATTCTGTTTAATAATATGGCTATTGTGTACCTATATTGGCCAAATATAGGTCATAGACCTGCCGTCAGCCACTGCTCTGCAACAATCAGTAAATCCAGGATATCGATTCGTCCATCCGGAGGAGTATTCATGTCGCAGTTCGGATTCCAGCGGGGCTGCCCCGGGGTACTGAGCCAGGCGGATGCCTGGGCGGAAAAGTCGGCCAGATTGACCTGACAGTCTGCGTTGAAATCACTGAGAAGAAAAGCCGGACAGTCGAGCTGGTTCATTCTCAGTTCGGCCTCTGGCAGACGGTCTGAGAAAAGGCAGTCTTCCGCTTCCGCCAGGCGGTTCATTTTCACGGGGTCGGCCTGATAGGTTTTTCGCAGGGTATAAAGCCGCACGGGCAACCGTAAATCGGCGGGGGTATAGCGAAAATCGGGGTCGAGGTATTGCTTCCGAAGAGCCTGTGTAATTTCGAGAAAGAGGTATCCGTCTTCCTGTGTCGGTTCGATGATGGTGCCTTCTCCGTAGTCGTTCCAGGTGACAATCTGAAGAATCTGGGCGCTGCTTTGGAGGGCTCGTTCCAGGGTGTAAGAATAGGTGGAGGTGCCGTATGTGCCGTAGTCGCCCTGTGCGTCGATATAGCCGTAGGAGGAGCCGACACCGGCTTCTGCGTAGATATCGTGAAATCTCGGGAAGGCGGCCGGGATAAAGGATGCCCAGCCGGAAGAAGCGGCACGGGTATAGAAGGCATTCAGCCGGGAGATGACGCCGGATGTACCGTAAGCGGGTTCCGGCCAACCGAACTCTCCCGTCCGAAGGGTATCCGGCAGAACATGATACTGAAGGGGAAAGAAATGCGGTTTGGGGGCCAGACCGGCAAAGAGGGTGGTCCACTCGGAGGCAGTGAAAAACTGGGGACCGAAGCAAAGCAGGACCGGGCGGCTGTCCAGTTTGAGATAGGCGGGGTCTGTGAAATAGTTCGTCTGCAGCCACTGCATTACCTGGACACCGTGGGCAACGGCCGCAGTGCGGTCGGGGAAATATCCGTTGTTGAGCATGTTTTTGACCGTCTGGTCCTCATAGCAGATGGAGAAAGTCAGGTTGGCTTTTTTCAGATACGGAATCAGAGCCTGGGTTGCGTCGCGGATGCGCCCGTAATCCCAGAATGTTTCGATGCCGTACCAGTCGATAATGACTCCGTCGATTCCGGCGAATTTGAGCAGAAGGACCTGAGAAGCCAGCAGGTGCGGGTCTTTGGAGTCATAGGGGCCCAGAAGGGGACGATAGTGAGAGGCGAGGGTGTCCGGGGGGCTGAAATGATTCATATGCCAATGCCAGCCCCAAAAGCCGCTGACAGGCCGGGATTGGTACCAGGGCATATAATGAGCCATAATTGTTTTGGCAGGTATCCGGCCCGAAAGGCAGGAAAAATAAATCAGAAGGATGGAAGCGGTGAACTTCTGAAGGTCGGCTTTTGCTTTCATGAACCCCTCGTATCGGCGGAGAATACACTCAATTCTTTCGGCAACCGGTTTCTATAATAGCCAAAACCGGTTTTTGTTTCAAGTTTTTTTTGGTTTTATATGCCTGTGGAGAACGGACGGGCTGTTTATCAAATATAAAAATAAGGGGATTTAGACTTCTAAAGTCGTGTAGGAAAACAGCCGATTTAGGGAATGGGTCTTTTTAGGCCGATGAATAGGAAGGACCCCTTTTATGGCAGAGTGTCAATTTTTGGCAAAATGTCCGTTTTTTAATGCGGAAGAAGTGGTTCAGAGACGGCACTTGACCGCTTATCTCAAAGAAACCTACTGCCGGGGGGATTTTGCCCGCTGCTGCCGCTACCAAATTGCCACAACTATCGGACGCGAGCATGTTCCGACCCTGATGATGCCGGACCAGACCCGATGGTCGGAAGAGATTCTGAAAAGCCATTCAGCCCACTCCGGTTCCGGTCATCCTGCCCAATCCTAAGAGTGTCTAACAATATCTGTCTCCGAAGGATTGGATTTCCCCTTTCTTTCTTGCAAAAGTTTCAAAGAACAGGGTGCGGGAAGGAGAAGATGAATTCCCGCAGTCATTTTCCGCGGGTGGGAGGGGTGTTTGTTTGAAGATCTTGCCTTTTTGAGCTGCCTGCTGTAAGGTAGGAACGAAAAATCCATCTTGCTGATTTTGTTCTGTCGGCGGCGGTGAGGTTTTGGAGACAAAAGGAGAAGTGGTGTTATGTTCAGGACAGGTTCGGCGCGAAGGGGATCCGTGTTTTTGGCGGGGATTCTGATGACGGCAGGATGTGCTCGACAGACGGAGGTTATTGCCCATCGGGGGGCATCATATGACGCACCGGAAAATACACTGGCGGCAGTTCGGCTGGCCTGGGAGCGGGGGGCGGATGCCGTGGAGGTGGATGTGCATCTGACGGCGGACCATCAGCTGGCGGTGATTCACGATGCGAATACCAAACGGACGGCCGGCGCGGATTGGCGGGTGAGCGAAAAGACGATGGCGGAGATGTGGACCCTGGATGTCGGGCGATGGAAAGGAGACCAATTCGCCGGCCAAACGATTCCGATGCTGGAGGAGGTGCTGGAGCTGCTGCCGAATGGGAAAAAACTGTTTGTGGAAATCAAGTGCAAAGGGGAAATCCTGCCGTATCTTCAAAAGACCGTCGAGGCAAGCGGGAAACGCCGGCAGATTGTCATCATTTGTTTCGACCCGGATGTGCTGGTTCAGAGCAAACAGCGGATGCCGGACATTCCGGTTTATTGGCTTGTGGGAACGGAGAAGGACAAGGAAACTCAAAAGCCCATTCCGCATTCTCCGGAGCTGATCGCGTTTATCCGGGAAAAAGGGATTGACGGGCTGGATGTGAATTATGAAGGAGTCGATGAAGTCTTTGCCCGTGCGGTTCGGCAGGCCGGATATGATTGGTATGTCTGGACGGTGGATGACTGCCGGACGGCGGAGCTGATGATTCATTTGGGGGCCAGGGGAATTACAACCAATCGTCCTGCCTGGCTGAAGAAAGAATGTTCCCCGAGGGGAAAGGCGCTTTTTATGGAATCATCTGGTTGACTTTCTGAGCGGCTCGGTGGTGACTGATGCGGGTCAGATTGCGCAGGATGTATCGGATAACATCAGCGCGGCTGACCAGACCGAGCAGAATCTTGTTTTGGACAATCGGCACACGCCGGAAATTGTTGTGGATGAGGCATTCGGTGATTTCAAAGACGTTTGATTCGGGGGAAAAAACGGTCAGGTCGGTTGTCATAATCTCTCCGACCCGGGCGGGAGGAATCGTCTGACTGTAGAAATACGGCATCAGGTCTTTTTCGGTGATGATTCCGACCAGATACATCCCTTCTTCGACGACCGGCAGGCCGCTGATGGAGTAATCCGCCATCAGGGAAAGGGCTTCCCCGAGCGAGCTTTCAGGGCTGACGGTAATGAGGCCCTTGGTCATCAGTTGCTGGGCGGAAAAAGGCGGTTTCGGAGCGGGTTTCTGTTCGGGAAGGAATTTATGCACATTCACGCGGACCAGGTCTGTGCGGCTGATGACGCTGACAACTTTTCCGCGGTGTGTAATCGGCACGCGCCGGAAGGGATTCTGAATCAGGCAGTTGCAGATTTCTTCCAGAAGCGTTTCGGCCGGAAAAGATACAACCTCTCTGTGCATGTAGCTTTCGACCAGGCCGCTGGTGGTTTGTTTTTCATAGAGCATGGCCAGAAGGTCTTTTTCCGTGATGATGCCCTGCAGATGCATGTGTCTGTCCACGACCGGCAGGCCGCTGATATTCAGATCGACGATGCAGGCCAGGGCCTGATAGAGGCGGGTCTGCGGGGTGACGGTAATCACTCCGTATTTCATCACGTCGATGGCCCGTTTGGCATCCGGCTGCATAAAGCAGGGGTTGATCGAACTGGATAAGGCGGTTGTCATAAGAAAAATCTCCTTTCTGTTCCCTGAGAAAGAGCGTCTGACGGTATTATCGACCGTTGGAGCAGAGATGATAATTTGAAAAATGGCCAAAATGATGTGAAAAAATTTTTGAAGATTCTTTGCTTTTTTTCAGATTGTTTTTTGCTTATATTATCAGACGCAGAACAACATAAGGAGTCGTAAAATGGCAGAACCCTCTGACAAGATAAACCGTCCTTCGAAAACACCTTCGGACAGCCGGGTTCAAACGCGGTTTCTGCTGATGCCCAACCAGGCCAATCCGTTTGGGACGGCGTTTGGAGGGGCGATTGCGGCGGAGATTGATATGGCGGCCTCGATGGCGGCCCAGCGTCACGCGGGGGGGCCGGTGGTGACGGCGGCGATGGACACGCTGCAGTTCGAGCAGCCCATTCATATCGGAGATCAGGTGGTGCTGGATGCGGTGGTCAGTTATGCCGGCCGCACCTCGATGGAGGTGGCGGTGGAGGTGTATTGTGAAAATCCGCAGCAAGGTCGGCGAGCTCTGGCGACCACGGCCTATCTGACCTTTGTGGCGGTGGACCCGCAGACCGGAAGACCCCGTCCGGTTCCGGCTCTTGTTCCGCAGACGCCGCAAGAGCACAAGCGCTATGAAGAGGCATTTGTCCGTGTGCAGACCCGTCAGCATCTCCGCCGCAGAGTTCAGGGCGGATCCCGACCTGCGGATGAACGGTCGGCAGGGGCGGAAGTGGAGGTGTTGCGGCCCCTGATGCGGCGGGAGGATGTGGCGTTTCGCGGAGAGAAGCTGAGTCCGGAGGGACGAAAGAAGATCGCCCGGGCCCTTCGGACGCTGCATTCGCTGGAGTTGATGGCGACGACGATTTATCGGCTTCAGATCGGTCCGGAGCGGACGGAGCTCAATCGCGAGCTGATTGCGGCGATGTGCAACGAGCTGACGCACTGGCAGGATTTTCAGACACAGCTGTACGAGTACGGTTTTCGACCGAGCCCTTTGCGGTTCTTCTGGCAGGCCGTCGGTGTTGTGTTCGGGCTTGGGTCTCGGCTGGCGGGGGCGAAGTGGATTTTGAAGACAGGCATTTGGGTCGAGTCCAAGGCGGTTGAGCATTACAGCCGGCTGCTCGAGGCGGCGGCTTGGGAAGAGGCCTCCCGGCGGATGCTGTGGAAGAATCAGGAGGATGAGCAGGGGCATATCCAAACCTGGCGGCGGCTGCTGAAAGAGATGGAGGCGCAGGGAAAAAGCCGCCGGAAAGAGGATTCCGACGGATCGGAATGATTTCCGAGAGCCGCTGACTTGGGGCTTCGAACAAAACCGCGTCAAAGGGTCTGGATTCCCGCCTGCGCGGGAATGATGACGGGTTTTGTTGGATACTCTCAATTCATCAGGTCTTTGATGCGCGGCTGAGGTGCCTGCGGTGTTGTAAAGACGGTGTTGGCCAGATGCTGCTGTTCTTCCTCGCTGAGAATGGGATTTTTCACAATCGTGGGTGTGATGAAGATGACCAGTTCACTGTTCATGGTGCTTTCGCCCTCAGAGCGGAAAAGGAAGCCTACCAGAGGCAGATTGCCCAGGACGGGGATTTTGTTGATCTGCTGAGAAACATCCTGTTTTTTCAGGCCGCCGATAACGACGGTCTGTCCGTCCCGAATCAGGGCAGTGGTCATGGTTTCCCGGCTGGCGATGATGGGCTGCGGGATGGGGTTGCTGATGCCTGTGATGACGACCTCGCCCGTGCGGACGCTGAATTTGGGATTCAGCAGCAGCCGGATGAGCCCGTCGCGCGTCAGATGAGGCACGACGCGCAGTTCAATGCCGACCTCACGGAAGGCTGTAGTGCCGATGCTGCCGCCGCCGCTGCTTTCCGTTAGCTCCTGATAGGGAAATTCTTCCACGATTTTGATTTCGGCCTGCACATTGTCCAGCACGAGAATGCGCGGATTGGCCAGCAGCTTGGCCCGAATGTCTTCCTGTTTGGCTTTCAGGGCGGCATCGAGCCGAACATGGTCGTTCAGGATGCCGAAGCGGAAGAGGCCGTCGGTGCTGGAGGTTTTTCCGACGTCGCCGGAGAAAACGCTGGTGATGGCCGGATTGGTTACGGTGCCCTGCACGGCGTTGCCGATGGTGCTGGTGACGGCTGTCCCGTTGGAATAGGAGCTTCCCTGCAGGTCATACAGGGTGTTGGTGCCCATCTGCCATTCGACGCCCAGGTCCAGATTGGCCCGGGAGGAGATGTCGTAGATTTTGGCCTCGACGAGGATCTGCGGGGTGATGCGGTCGATTTCTTCGATGAAGGAATCGATGGCCTTGATTTTGCTTTCGACATCCGTGACGATGATATTGCTGGTGCCGGGATTGGCGGAAATGGAGCCCCGTTCTGTGATGAATTTGCGGAGGGCTGTTTCCACGTCTTTAACGTCGGCATAAGTAATCCGGTAGATTCGGCTGATGATTTTCTCTCTCGCATCGATGATGTCGCTGGCGGGCATGACTCGAATCATGTTTTCGGTGGTCACGTAGCTGTATCCGTGCGCTTCGAGAATGTTGGCCAGCGCCTCGGTCAGCGGGACGTTATTCAGGGTGGCGGTAACGGTGCCTTCGACTTTGGGGCTTTTGATGATGTCCACACCGGCCTGGCGGGCCAGGATGCGAAGCACATCGTCAATCGGCGTGTTTCGGAAATCCACACTGACGGTCTGCTGCATTCGCTGCTGAACGGGACTGAGCCGTTCGGCCCGCATTGCGGAGGACTCTTCTGCGGGCCCGCCGTCCTGGGCGGATGCCGTTGCCGCCAGCCAAAGCAGAAAGACTGCCGGCCATAAAAACGTCCAAAGGATTTTGCTGCCTGTCTTTTCCATCCTGTTATCCTTTCGAAAGATACAATCCGTTTTACGGCTGAACCGTCTGGGTCCAGCGTTTGCCGTCTTTTTCGAATTCGACGGCGTCCTTGGTAATCTTGACGATTCGGATTCCGTTGAGCGTATCACCGATAAAAACAATCTGGTTTCCGATGATGGCGGACGGATTGGTTTGGCTGAAGACGATGCCGCGAACCGCAAAGGCATCTGAGCCGGCGCCGGGGATTTGTCCTGCTGTGTCCGGGGCCATCGGGTCGCGCATCTGTTCAGGCCAGGGTTCGGGACGCACCCATTTGGCGGGTTCGGAAGCCGCCGATTCCGCAGAGGGGCTCAAAACGGAGGCAGCGGCCTTTTTCGGAGGCGCCGCTGGGGTGCGCATCACAAAAAAGAGAGTCGCTATCAGAACCAGCGAAAGGACGCCGACGAGAATCTGCATCTGGGTCTGTCGGGCGTCCTTTTTGTTTTTCTTGCGGTTTTTGGCTGCGGAGGTCCGCATGTCTTTCGGACCTGCGGGACGGGCGGCCGGAGCGGAGGCCGGGAGGGGCTGGGGGGTATAGGTATTTGAGCCGGCGGGACCGACGGACGGCATCGGTCCGGCCGATGCGGCCGAGGCGGCCGGCGGAGTGGGAACCCCGTCAAATATAAAGGACACTTTCTTGTGCAGTCCGGTTCTGGGTTTCATAGAGCAACTCATCCGTAAGGGATTGATATTCAGCGGCGCCGATACTCTGCGGTGCGTATGTGATCACGGACTGGCCGGCACTGGGGGCCTCGGCCAGACGGACACTGCGGTGAATGACCGTTTGAAAAATCAGCGGACCGAAATACTCCCGCATCTGCTCTTCAACCTGCCGGCTCAGGAGTGTCCGGCGCTCCACGAGCGTCAGCAGAATCCCGCGGATGCGGAGATTTGGAGCAAAGCGCTCCCGGACAACGTCCACCGTTTCCATCACCTGTCGCAGTCCTTCGAGGGCGTAATACTGCGTCTGGACGGGAAGAATCAGTTCGTCGGCGGCCGCCATCGCGTTCAGCGTCAGAAGATTCAGCGACGGCGAGCAGTCAATCAGACAGTAATCAAACGAAGCGGCCAGCTCTTCCAGAAGACGGCGGAGCACAAACTCCCGGTCCATCATTCGAAGCAGCTGCGACTCCGCTCCGGACAGCAGCACATTGCTGGGGGCCAGCTGAAGCGTCGGCAGACAGGTCGGCTGCAGGATTCGTCCCGGAAGGACCTGGGGATTGACCAGGGCTTCGTAGATGGTCTGCTCGAGGGTGTCGGGCTGAAGGCCGAAGGCCAGTGTGGCGTGTCCCTGCGGGTCGAGGTCCACCAGGAGCGTTCGGTATCCGCGGGAGGCCAGCGCCGCCGCCACATTGACGGCGGTGGTGGTTTTTCCGCATCCTCCCTTCTGATTGGTTACGGCAAAGGTTTTCATAGAGATGAATCCTCCCTGGGTATCCAGGAAACGGCACCGGAGGTCGGTGCCTCCGGCTGAATCAGAAACGACACCAGGAGTTTGGCGGAATGCAGCTTAGACTCCTGGCGGCTTCGTTCGATGGAGGCGCTTTCCACGAAAACGGTCGGCCGGCTTCTTTCGAGGGCGTTGACGAACGAAGCAAACTGCTGGAAGGTTCCGCGGAAGGTGATGGTCTGCCACATCCGTTTGAGTTTGGCGCGTCCGGCTTCTTCGGCGGACCAGACGTCTTCGCGGGTCTTGCCGGCGTATTCGCTCAGTCCGGCGGCATTGGCCAGCCGGCTGATTTCAAACAGGACTTTGTCCTGTTTCCCTGAAGGGACCAGGAAATCGTCGATTCGCTGCTGCAGCTCATTCAGGAGTTCCAGCTGGCGCTGCTGCGTTTCCGGCTGAGAGGCCAGACGGGCGACACTGACGCGGTCACTGCTGACGGTGAGGTCCTGATGGACCGCCTTAAGACGCTCGGCCTGAGGGGTGAGCACCAGGGTATAGAAGCTTGCGGCCAGCAGAAGCCAGGGGCCCCAGACACAGGCCACGGACATCCAATATTTTCGACTTTTAAAAATCATAAGGTCTATCCGTTTTATTTTTGTTCAATCAGGGGACATCGGATTTCGTACAGGAGCAGATTTTGTGAATCAGTCGCCTCCTGTCGGGACTGGATTTGGATTTCCTGAGCCACGGAGGACAGGCAGGGGGCCGAACGCAGTTTCTGGATATAGCCGTTGACGGCCTGATCGCTTTCAGGGCGGTTTGGAGCCGCCAGGGTCAGCCGAAGGGTGCGCTGGATGACCTGAATATAGGATACCTGATTGTTTTTGGGGTCCGTGATTTTGCGGCGGACGGGCTGGTAGGCGATATCCAGTTCCGTAAAGAACACCTCCGGCGGAAGATTCTGGACCAATTCGGCCAGCAGAGGCGAGAGCGGCATTTCCAGCCGCAGGGTATCCTGAACCGTTTTGATGCGGTGACGTGCGGCCAGGATGTTCTGCTGGACAGCTTCATAACGCTGGAGGTCTTCGGCGTGTTCGGCTATATGCTGGAGGTTTTGCCGATGGATGGCCAGTTCGGTTTTCATCAGGGCTGCATGGCTGAACCATTGGCCGGCCAGAAGACCGGTTGCCAGAAGCGGAACGGCAAAGGGTACAGCAGCCAGGGCAATGGTGCCCGGCCGGCTCCTTTTCGGCAATCCCTGTCCCTGTAATAGATCAATCCGAAATTGCATCAGCAGGTCCTCATAGCCAATCCGGCTGCAACCGTGAAAACCGGACCGGCGAGTTTCAGTAAAGCTTCCTGAGCCGGCGGGGTCTGAAGATTCAGAAAACGGAAGGGGTTAAAGACTTCCGTTTCGACACCCAGTGTGCCGGCCAAAAGTTCCGTAAACGGCCGGCTCATCGCCCACCCGCCCGACAAATACAGTTTTTTGACCTGGCAGTCGGGAATTTGCGTTACATAATAGCGGAGTGTATCATTGATGTCGTTCAGGCAACGGGCGGCGGCGTTTTTCAGAGCCGCCGATATCTGCGAAGGAATCGAATCCATCTGTCCGAAGAGAGATTGACGGATGGTTTCTTCATCCAGACCGGTTTGCCTGCGGATGGAGACCATTATGTCGGAACCGGCATAGGTCAGGTCTCGGATAAACGGGATGCCGTTGTCGCGGAGGATGGTAACGGTGATAAACCGATGTCCCAAATGGAGGAGGGTACGGCAGGGGTGCGGGTCCTGCGGGATGCAGTGGCACAGGCAGTTCATAGCGGCCAGTCCTTCGACATCCATCAGCATCACTTTGCCGCCGGCGCTGTGTACCCGGCGAACGGTTCGTTCAACGGCGTCCCGCATGGCGACGACCAAAAAGCCCTGATGGCCGTCGGCGGAAGAGCGGATGGTTTGGAAGGCCACAAGGCTCTGATCGGCATCAAAGGGGCTCATCTGCTGGGCTTCGAGTTCCACGGCTTTGCTGAGCGCTTCGTGGGGGATAAGAGGAAAGCGGAAAGGACGGGTAACGACTTCAGGCCCGCTCTGAGCGCAGACCACGTAGGGAGTGTTTAAGTCGGCTGTATTCAGGCAACGGCGAATGGTCTCCGCCACGGAAGTGTCATCCGGATTTTGAGAGTTCTGAGCGGGCGGCAGGTCAAACTGACAGGCCCCCGTGACGGTGAACTTTCGGTTCCGCCAGGTTCCCTTGACCAGTTTGACCGAAGAAGAGCCGATGTCCAGTCCGGCCCATTCGACGGCGTTCATTTCCAGCCGCTCGAGCAGAGAACGATATTTCTGTTTGACAGTTGCCAGCATAGGGTCTCCTGTCTATTGAGTCTGGGCGGTTTGGGTTTCCGTCCAGGCGCCTGGGACCGGGACATATTTTCCTTTGAGCCAGATATTTCCGGGCAGGATGCCTGTCAGCAGGCGTTCATCCCAATAATACGATTTCAAATATCCATTCTGTCCGACTATCCCGACGACTCCTCGTACGGCTTCGGTGATGCTGCCTCGCAAAATCAGCTGATCATTGTTGGCCGAGACTGTTTTTCTTCCGCCGTAAGTGGTTCTTTTTACGTTTTCAGCACCCCAGCCTCCGCCGCCGATGGTTAAAGCCGCCTCTACAATCGTCGGATTCGGCAGAAGCCGCATATAAATCGGTTTGGCAGCGCTTTCCCGATTTCCAATCGGCACATAAGTAAAGCCTGCCGGTTCTTTCGGCATAGTATCCACATAACTGTATTCCGTCATTCCGGGATCGACGATTTTGATGACGCCTTTGGCGATCAGTCCGAGAATATTGGGGTTTTCAGGGTGCGGCAGGCCGTTGGATTGTCGAGGGTAGATTCGGCCGGAATTGTCCTGGTCCGATATTGTCAGGGAGTCGGCTATCCAGATATTGCCGGTGGCGACAATGGTTATCTGCCCCTGGATGACATCGGTCTGCTGTCCGAGGGTGCGTCCGCTTCCAATGACTACATTTCCATCCACAAAGATTTGTCCGGCCGGGGCGGAGGAAACCCCTCCGAATTCCTGGGAGACATAGGTTTGCGGGAGGTCTACGATAAAGCGGTCGCCGTTGCTGTCTGCATTGGAGCGGCGGACGTGATAGGCATAAATCGGATAGCGTTCGAATTCTTCCCCGACGCTTTTGGGTTTGACGCGGAAATCATACGTATAGCTGTCCTTGGACTGCATAAAACCGCGGACGGTGCAGTTGTTTGTGATGCAGATTTTGCCAATGCCGTTTTCGACGAAAAACTCCAGATGAACAGCCGGCTGGGGCAGTTTCAGCGTGGGAGCATCGGCTACAGGCGTAAAGCGGAATCGGGCGTCCGTCGTATCGCGGAACCGCTGAATCTTGCTTTCCAAACCGCTGTTGTCTGTAATCCGAAGCATGGGCTGATCGAAGTAAATGCCGCTTTTGAAGCAGTTCATTACTGACACGTACTTGTCCAGACCGCCGATCGTATAGCGGGATTCGCCCATATACACGGGACGAAGGAAAACGGGTGTGCCCTGGATTTTGATGTCGCGTACATCCGGGCTGTCATTTTCTTTATTGATTTCCACGGGCAAATCCACGACTTCGCCGGTGGCAAAGACTACATCAATAAAGGAAGTGCCGCCGACCGGGGCCTTGCATTTTCCCATGGCCCAGCCGTTGATGGCCTGGACTACATAGGTATGAATGGTCTTTTCGTAGATGCCGGACCGGCCGACGGCTGTGATTTCAAAAATAGGTTTGGCCTGCAGAAAAGTGGCCAGGGAAACAGAATAAGACCCCTGGCTGTCCGGAAAGGAAAGGGTTTCTTCGAAAGCGCCGGCGGCCAGGGCCGACAGCAGGTCGGGCTGCTGACTCATTGCGAACATGGCTCGCTCGTAAGCGGCTTCGGCGGCCGCCAGAGCGGCGGTCTGCCGCTTCTGCTGGACGGCCTGGACATGGGCTCCTTCGGCACTCTTGAGAACGCCGATGGAAAAGATGGACAATATCAGCAGCAGAACAACCGCGACAATCAGGGCTGAACCGCGCTGTCGAATGACCGGTTTTGTAGCTCTGTATCCTTTCATAGCCGTTCCTCACTCAGGGAAGCCGCTGGGCTGTTTCCTTCCATCCGCCGGGGATTGGAATGTATTTGCCTTTGAACCAGAGATTGCCTGGGACAATGCCGCGGCTGAGCCGTTCATCGAGGTAGTATTGTTTGACGTAGCCGTCTCGTCCGATGACGCCGACGACGCCGCGGATGGATTCGGCCAGCATTCCGCGGACAATCAGATTGTCAGTCGGTCCAACCTCCTCTTTTCGTCCGCCGTAGCCGTTTCGTTCGACATTCTCCGCTCCCCATCCCCCTCCGCAGGCGGTAATGGCGGCCTCGACAATCATCGGGTCGGGCAGATGCCGATAGGGAGAACCGGCCGGCTTTCCTTTGTCCAGCAGGGCCGCCGGCTGATAGACAGCGCCGGAGACGGTCCCCGGGGCTCCGAGAGAGGCGGCCAGTCCCGGGTCAATGATTTTGACCACACCCCGTGCGACCAGACCGAGGGCATTGGGATTGTCCGGATGCGGCAGGCCGTTGGTCTGACGAGGATACAAAGCGCCGTTGTTGTCTCGGTCGGATACCTGGATGGGAGCGGCCACCCAGATATTTCCCGTGGCAGCGACGGTGATTTTTCCCTGGACGGTATTGAGCTGACGGACGTTCGGCAGGGAGGCATTTTCAGAGGCACTGCCGATGATGACATTTCCGTCCACAAAAATCTGTCCGCCGGGGGGGCCTTCCGTCGAACCGTATCGGGGAACAACATAGGTATTTTGGACCGGCAGAATGATTTGCTGTCCTGTGGCGGACGCATTGGCGGGAATATAATGGAATCCGTAAACGGGATACTTTTCAAAGAGGGTTCCGCCGCTGCCGGGTTTGATTTTGTAGTCCCATGTGTCCGTGTCGGAAACGGTCCGCTGATAGCCGCGGACGGTGCAGTTGTTGGTGATGCGGACATAGCCGATATTGTCCGTTCCGACAAAAAACTCCAGCTGCACAGCGGGCTGCCCGAGCGGCACCAGATTGTTTTTGACCGGCCGGAAAATGAGGTTCGGCTTCTGTTCCTGAAGCATCTGGACAAACCAGTCGAATTTCAGCTGGACGGCTTCTTCGTCACTGATTCGGCTTTTGGGCTGATCAAAAAAGATGCCGCTGTCAAACAGGTCGATGATGCGGCGGTATTTGTCGGTGCCGTCGGAGGCGTATCGGGATTCGCTCATCGAGACCGGTTCGAGGAACAGCGGGTCCGGCTGCACATAAATATCCGGGTTGCGGTCGTCCGGCGGCTGAACCGTATTGATGTGAATCGGCATGGCGATAATTTCCCCGTTGGCAAAATAGACTTCGGCCGTGGAGGAGGGTCCGGAGGGGACCCGGCACTGCCCCATCTCCCAGCCGGTCATCGCCTGCACGAGAAAGACATTCAGGGTGCTGACCATCTGTCCGGACTGTCCGCGGGCGGCTACCTCGAAAACCGGCCGTGAATCGGCAAAGGAGGAGAATCGAATCTGGTAGGAGCCGGAGCTGTCCGGAAAGGACACGATTCCCTGGGGGGATTTTTTCTCGAGGGCGACAAAGAGGTCGGGCTGCTGGCTCATCCAGAAGACGGCCTGCTCATACGCGGCTTCGGCGGCGGCCTGGGCGGCGGCCTTCCGTTTGAGCTGGATGCTGTATTCCTGTGCGTCCTGAGCGGCCTTGAGCATGCTCAATCCGAGCAGCGATAAAATCACCAGCAGGAGCACGGCCAAAACCAGTGCGGAACCTGTCGGTCTTTGTGTTTGAATGGTTCGAGTCCGGACCATAAAGTTCTGTTCCTAACGGGGCCAGTTCATCCGCAGCAGAACGGAGGTTTTGACCTCTACGGAATCGCCTTCATTGTCGGTCAGCGTCAGATTCATCCGGACGGAACCCATTCCGACTCCGCCGACCACGTTGTGGCTGAAAATCTCTGTTCCCTTGGATGTATCCACAAATTCACTGAGAGTAACGGTTCGCAGAAGGGAGCTGGTTCGGCGGACGCCTCCGGAGATTCCGCCGACTCCGTTGACGACGGTGCCGTAGTCGACTTTCAGCCGGCGGCCTTCCAGATAAAAGAGAGCATAGTGTGTTCCGGTATTGGCGACTTCCAGCACATCCGGATTGGCGGCCGCCGGGTCGAAGGTATTTTCCCAGTAGCGGAATTCGACGGCGGAACCGGAGGCGATTTCCTGATTGACGGGAGGCTGGGCGACGGTGTAGCTGCCGTTGATGATTTTATAGACAGTATAATTGCTTCGATTGGATTTGCGTCCGATGGTGCTGAAAGCCGTCATAGCGGCCAGTGCGTCCTGCCGAATCGGTTTGTGAATGCTGTTGTAGGTCTGGCGGAAGCTTCGGGAGCCGCCGGCCGCCAGGATGGTGACGGCCAAAATCGGAATAATCAGAATCGCCAGCGTGACGACCACTTCGAGCAGCGTAAAAGCATTGGGCAGGCGAGATAGATTCTTGCAGTGATTCATGCGAGATGCCTCCTTATCCGCCGGATTGGTCTCTTCGGACATACGTAGATGAGGTGAAAGTCGGGTCCGCGGCGGTCGGTTCGAGATTTTTGTAATCCCGCCGCCAACGAATTGTGACGCGGATTTCCCGGAGTGTCACTCCGGCTTCTGAATCGGTGTCGATGTCAGAGTACCCAAGCTGTGCCCGCATGGGAAAGCCGTTGAAAGTGACACGGTAAATCGGGTCGCTGCCGATTTGTTCCAGACCGAGGTCAAGAGTCGTCGGGTCATAAAATTCATTGCCGCCGGTGCTTTTCCAGTCGTCCAGCAGCAGCTGGGCCAGCTGCGCAGCGACGATTTCGGCACGGGCGCTGCGGGCCCGCTTGACGGCGTGATACTGGTAGGTCAGGGCTCCCAGGGATGCAATGGCCAAAATCACCGTTGTGACAATCAGTTCGAGCAGGGTAACCCCGGCGGGCATTCGAGTCCGCCGGCGGGTGCCGCGTCGGTCCGGAGCATTCAGGACAGTCATGAGAAGCCTCCTTGTGTTCTTCGGCATCTCAAGGAAAGAAGGAACGGAGAAAGATGCAGACCTCCTCCGTTCCTGGGATTTGACCGTTCGGCCGGCTATTCCCATCGTCCGTCCACGTAGAGGGTCTTGGACCCGCTGGGGGCGTTGGGCTGACTGCCGGTGACCGTAATCTGGGCGTTGCCGTTGGCATCAACGCTGTCGATGTTGTAGTCGCCCGGGACAAAGTAGGTTCCGGTCAGGTCCGCATCCTGGAAGCCCAGAGCCTGTCGCGTGGCGGCGACGCCCAGACTGCCGGTAGGCGCTGTGCCGTGTTCGACAAAATACACCCGGACGGCGGACTTAATGGTGCCGGCGGTGGCATTGGCTTCCGCCCACTTGGCGGATTCGATGCGGCCGCGCATCAGCGGGATGGAGGCCGCCGCCAGGATGCCGACAATCAAGATGACGACCATCAGTTCAATCAGCGTAAATCCTTTTCTTCCTGTCATTGCTTGCATCTCCTAAAAAAATGTACATTTTTTTATGTTTTTTTGTCTCGAAATCCTGTTCGAGACCCACGTTTTTTCGAGGTTTATACGGACATAGAAAAAATCGGCAGATACATCGCCAGCAGAACGGTCAGCACAATCGCTCCGACGGTGACAATCAAAATCGGTTCCAGCAGCCCGAGCATCATGGAGACAAGCTCATCGACCTTGCGGGCGTAAAAGTCGCCGGTTTTTTCCAAGACGGACACCAGGGAGCCGGACTGTTCGCCGATTTGAGCCATTTTGACGGCCACGCCGGGGAACAGGCCGCAGGCATGGAGACTGTCAGCCATCGAAATGCCTTCGGTCATCTTCTGCCGGGCCAGCAGGACTCCGTTCCGGAGCAGCTGGTTGGGTGTCATTTCCGCTAAAATGATGAACGCATCCAGAATCGATACGCCTGCCGCTGCCAGCGAGGCCAGCGTCCGGCAGAACATGCAGATGAAAGCCATCCGCTTAATTCGGCCCAGCAGGGGCATGTTCAGTTCAAGCCGATGCAGAACGGCCTGGCCGGATTTGGTTTTGGAGGCAATGACGGCGCCGGCAATCAGAGCTGCCAGGGCAATCAGAATCAGCAGAATGTGATTGACGATTCCGTGATAGACAGCCATAAAGCCGCGCGTGAAGGCGGGCAGTTCCCCTTTGAAGGTCTCGAACATCACCTGAAAGCGCGGAACAATCAGCGTCATCAGCACCACGACAATCACCACGATAAAGCAGACGACAAAAATCGGATAGGCCATGGCGCTGCGGACTTTTCTGACCAGTTTGTCCCGCTCCTGATAATAATCCGCCAGCCGACGGAGCGAGTTGGACAGCGAGCCGCTGGTTTCGCCGGCCATGATGATGGAGTAGGCCAGCCGGTTGAAGACTTTTGGATGTGCCCGGACGCTGTCGGTAAAGGTTTCCCCCGTTTCCAGCCGGGCGGCTATATCTTTCAGGACATACTCAAAATAGGGATTGGTAAGGTCCTCCGCAATCGTCTGGATGGCCGTGGTGACGGACAACCCGCCTTCAAGCATCGTCGCCAGCTGCCAGCAGAAGGTGGACATCTGTTCCGATCGCACCCGGCGGTACCGTGCACCGGCTGTGTGCACTTTCTCGTTGGTTTCCGGAATCACTTCCGCAATGGATACCGGAGTCAGATTTTCCTGCCGCAGCTGGGCCAGCAGGTCCTGACGGGACTGCGCCTGGCGAATTCCCTCCCGGCAGTGTCCGGCTGTATCCCACGCTACATATTCAAACGTCTGCATTGCGCACGATCCTCTCCGAATTTGATTTGTTCTGGGGTTCGGCATTTTGAGGCGGGGGCTTTTGTGAAAAATCTCTGCCGGAAGAAAGTTGGGCCGGTCCGGAAGTTTCCTGAGTCTGATAAAAAACGGTTTGAAGGGGTTTGGAACGGATTTTGGGTCCGGGAATCGCATCCGACGGGAAAAGGGGTTCGAAAGGAGTAACGGAAAAAGAGGCGCGACTTTTCCCAATCAGCCGGCTGACGTCCTATAACCATTGTGCCTGCCGGGTTTGGCTTGATTCAGAACGCACAATCCGATATAATATGCGTATAGAAAGCAAAGGTTAAAACATCGGGGGATGTATGAAAAAAGCGATTTGGGGATCTCATCCCAATCCTAATATCAATCCTTTGAACAAAGAGATGCTGAAGGATTATTCCATTCTGCAGAAGGCGCCTCGCCGTTGCTCTTGTTCGGTTCGGGCCGGCGGCAGTCTGCGGGAGGAATGGGCGGCTGTTTTCAATGGAATGCGTGTGCCTATCCTGCTGCTTGGGGTGGTCGGAGCGATGGGACTTCTGGCTCATTACCGCCCCGAATTTGTCCGGGTTGTGCCAGTAATGTACTGGCCGAACTGGTGGATTTCCGTTCTCTTTCTGACTCTGGCGGGCATTGTGACGGCTGTGCTGGCAGCGGACTGGATTGCCGTTCGGTTTTTGAAGCGGTTTCGAACTCGCCAGAATGACGGCTGCCGTGAGTATGCCTGGCGCAGCCGCTGAGCGGATGCCTTATTCTTCCGCCACGGCCTCGGAGAAGGTGACGCGCAGGACTTCTTCGGGGGTGGTTTTTCCTTCGAGCATTCGGCGAATGCCGCATTCGAGCAGGTCGCTGTAGCCGCGGGAGCGGGCCAGGGCGCGGATTTCCATTTCTTTTCCGCCGGCGGCAATCAATTGACGCATTTCGTTGTCGATGACGAGAAATTCGAAAATCGGCAGCCGCCCCCGATAGCCCGTTCCATTGCAGTGGCTGCATCCGGTTCCCTGCCGAAGGTCCGCGGCGGCCAGCTGTTCCGGCGTCAGTTTGAGCCGGCGGATTAATTCCTCGCTGATGGCTGCCGGCTGACTGCATTTGTCGCAGATTTTTCGAACCAGCCGCTGCGCCAGAATCAGGTTGAGCGAAGAAGCCAGCAGGTAGGGCTCCAGCCCCATATAAACCAGACGGCTGATCGCACTGGGAGCATCGTTGGTATGGAACGTGCTCAGGACCAGGTGCCCGGTCAGGGAGGCCTTGATGGCGATTTCCATCGTTTCCTTGTCACGGATTTCCCCGATGAGGATGATGTCCGGGTCCTGACGCAGAATGGCCCGCAGGCAGAGGGCAAAATCCAGATTGATTTCAGGTTTGACCTGCGTCTGGTTGATGCCGGGCTGGCGGTACTCCACCGGGTCTTCGACAGTGGTGATGTTTTTCCGCGGGTCTTTGAGCGCATTGAGGGCTGAATAGAGCGTGGTGCTTTTGCCGCTTCCGGTGGGGCCTGTGACGATGATGATGCCGTGCGGCAGATTCAAAATCTGCTTGAACTGCTTGAGGAGTTTGGGTTCCAGCCCGATGGTGTCGAGGTTGTGATTGACGGCGGACTTATCGAGAATTCGCAGGACGATTTTTTCGCCGTAAATGGTCGGCAGGGCGCTGACCCGCACATCGATGTCGGGCTGACCTTTGCCGCGTTTGATTTTGAAGCGGCCGTCCTGCGGCAGCCGCCGCTCGGCAATGTCCATTTCCGCCAGGATTTTCAGGCGGGCGATTACGGCGGCCTGCATCTTCCGCGGCGGCGGGACCATTTCTGTCAGAATGCCGTCCACCCGCATCCGGATAATCATTCCGTGTTCCTGCGGTTCCACGTGAATGTCGCTGGCGCGGCTTTTGATGGCGTGGCTGAGCATCAAATCCACAAAGCGGACGACGGGGGCCTCTTCCGCCTCGGCCTCTGAAATAATCTGTGCACCGCTTTGGGCGGATTCCTCTTCCTCGTCCTCCTCTGTGCTGATTTCCAGATCGGCCAGGTCTCGCATCTGCTGCTGGTCCAGGTCGCTGCCGTGATAAATCTGGTCAATTAGATGCAGGATTTGTTTTTCGGATGCAATCAGCGGTTTAACCGGCTTTTTGAGTTTGAACGAAACGGTATCGATGGCGATAACGTTCAGGGGGTCGGCCATGGCCAGTTCAACACCCTGCGCTCCTTCCCGCACGACCGCTACACAGAACCGCTTGGCCAGGGGTTCCGGGATGGTGCGGGCCACCTCCATCTGAACGACGGACGGGTCATCGAGCGGGATGAATTCGACGTTCAGGAATTTCCCGAGGGCCTGGGCGGCCTGAACATCCGTCAGAACGCCCATATCCACCAGAATCTGGCCCAGCCGCTTCTCGGCGGTTTTCTGGGACTCGAGGGCTTTTTGCAGGGTTTCCGCTGTGAGCAGTCCCTGTTCAAGCAGCCATTCCCCGAATTGGCCTGTGCTCGGCTGAGGCCCTTCCAAAGGAGCCGTCGGAATGTCCGGATTCTGTATTTTCATTTTGTCTTCTGAAATTCAATGCGTTGTTTGGATTCGTTTGTTCTGGGTTTTTGAACGGTCGGCAGCAGCGGCTGAAGCACTTCGGCCAGCTGGGGACTGTCCACCGGTTTGGCCAGGAAGGCATCGAAAAGTTCCTCAATCTGGTGATTTCGATCTTCCGCGACAGTTCCTGCCGACAGGGCGATAATCGGGGTTTGAAGCCCCTTGTCCCGCAGCTGTCGGGCGGCCTGCAGTCCGCTGATATCCGGCAGCTGGATGTCCATCAGGATGACGTCGAAATCGTTTCGGCAGGCTGTCTCCACAGCAGCCCGACCGCTGCCGACGGCGATGACTTCCGACCCGAGATTTTCGAGCATCAGGGTCAGCACCGTTCGGTTGGATTCTTCATCCTCAACCAGCAGAACCCTTCCGATGCATTGTTTGTTCTCGAATGTTTCTTCGTGTCTTCCGTATCCCGTCGAACGAGGCGGGAAGAAAAGCATTCCGGATTTCTGGGTTGCCGGCTCAGCCGGAAGCAGAATCGAAAATGTTGAACCCTCTCCCGGCTGGGACGTCACTTCGATTTGTCCGTTCAGCAGATGCACCAGCTGCCGGGTCAGCGGCAGCAGTCCGCATCCCTGCATGCCCAGATGAATACCCGCCGGCATTCCGCTGTGAATCTGTTCCTTCTGACAAACCGGTTCAAAAAGTTCAGACCAATGTTCCGTGGAGAGGGTCAGACCGGTATCGGTCAGGTCAAAGCGAATGACGGACTGAG
Source organism: uncultured Phycisphaerae bacterium (assembly GCA_937949545.1). Taxonomy (GTDB): domain Bacteria; phylum Planctomycetota; class Phycisphaerae; order Sedimentisphaerales; family Anaerohalosphaeraceae; genus JAHDQI01. The sequence continues at coordinate 144,272 of CALEDR010000021.1, read as the reverse complement.
AGCCGATTGAATCCATCCGCAGCCGAAGCTCGATGTGTCCCTGCTGGGTAAACTGAACGGCATTGCCGGCCAGGTTCAGCAGACACCGCTTCAGGCGGGCACGGTCGGTCCGCAGGAAGGCCGGCACATTTTCTTCGACAGCGACGGCAAAGGACAAGCCTTTGCTGAGGACGGCTCGGCTGAGAATGCTTTCCATTTCTTCCAGCAGGTTAGCCAGATCGCATTCGGCAAAATTCGGTTTCAGGCTGCCTCGTTCCAGACGCGCCAAATCCACGACATCGTTGACAATGCATGACAGGCCTTTCCCGGCCCGGTGGATTTCGGCGACATACTCCCGCTGAGTATCGGTTAAGTCTTCGGCCGCCAGCAGATTGCTGAAGCCGATGACGGCATTGGATAACGTGCGAATTTGGTAGGCCAGATTATCGATCAGATCGGCGGAGAAACTCTTTTTGTCCAGGGCCGCTTGTGCCGAAGCGTCGGTCTGAGAAACCAATGGAACGGGATTTCTTTTGTCTTCTTTTGCCATCTTTTTATTTTATTTCTCCGACGGATATTTTTTGGCGGCATAGACGGCAATATCTGTTTTTTCTTCGGCGTTCTTTTCTTTGTGTTTAACGAAAAAAAATGCGGCGGAAGAAAGTTCTGAATAAGCGGTCAGAAGGAGTTGCAGAAGTCCTGGCCGGCAGTTTCTTTAGGATTTGATAGAATTGTGGATAAGACGGAAAAGGCAATTTTTATCGGACTTTTGGCTGTCTTGGCTGTCTTGACAGGTTTTGTTGTCTGCGGAAGCGGTTTTTTAAGCTCATCTAAGGATGGGAATCCGTTTGACCTGCAGCGGATAAAAACGGTCCGAATTGTGATGGCCGAGAAGGATTGGAAGTGGCTTTTGGCCAATCCGATGTCGGAAAAATATGTTCGGGCGGACTTTTGGTTCGACGGCCGAAAGTTTTCAAACGTAGCGGTCCGCCCCAAGGGCAATTCTTCCTTAATGTCGGTGGCGGCAAGCGGTGCCAAGCGGTTAAGTCTGAAGATTGATTTTAACTTTTTTAACAGTGCCCAGACTTTTTATGGAGTCAAAAAACTGTGCCTGAACAACGGGTTTTCAGACCCGACCTTGATTCGGGAAGTACTCAGCTATGAAATTTTCAGGGAGATGGGACTGCCGACCCCGCGATGTGCCTTTGCCGATGTGTATGTAAACAATGAACACCTCGGGCTTTATACCCAGGTGGAGGCGATTGATAAGACCTTTCTGGCTCGACATTTCGACAATCCGTATGGGAACTTGTACAAGCCGGAAATCGGGGCGGCCTTGTTGAATTGGACGAAGGAAGATGTGGATAAACAGGCGCAAAATCCGGTTTTTGCCTCGCGGGAAAATCCGAACGACCCGCTGGCGGTGCGTCTGGGCGGAAGGCGGCTCAGCGACCTTCTCGAATTGCTCGAACGGGAGAAAACGCCGCTGGAAGACTTGCTCAGCCGTCAGGCGGCAATGCCTTTTGGCGGTCCTTTTGGCGGGCGTGGGTTTGGGGGGCGTGGATTTGGCGTGGGCGGGCCTGGCCCCGGGGGCGGATTCGTTCCCAACCCTGAAGTAAGGCCGGGAGATGGAGGGGGATTTGGATCCAATCCGGGAAATCAGCCGCCCGGCGGTTTTGCCGGACCTCCGCCGGCGGGATTTGTTCCCGACCCAAATCATCCGTTTCCTCCGGGTAATGTGCAGGCGCCTGCCGGGCCCTTCGGTCTGCCTCCGGGAGGTTTTGGGCGGCCGCCCGGTGCATTCAGAGCAGATCCGAATAATCCAATGAGTCCCCCCATGGGGCCGGCAGGAGCTTTTCCGCAAGGGCCGGGAATGCCGCCGCAATTTGCAGTAGGCGGGCCGGGCGGACGGTTTGATCCGAATGCGGTTCCGATGGGTTTCGGCCGACGAGGAGGGCGAGGATTCGGCGGTCCTCCGGGGCCGGGCGGCGGACCCGGTTTTCGATGGGGCAGTCTGCTGGATGCCGTCGGGCTGAAAACCAATGAGAACAAAGCCGACCATACAGCACTGTTTCGACTGCTGGAGGTTCTGAACAAGTGTCCCGATGAGACTTTCCCGCAGGAGATTGAGAAGGTGCTGGATGTGGACCAGGTGCTGCGGTATCTGGCGGTGTCCGTGATGATTGTGCATTTGGACAACTATATCGGGATGGGGCACAATTATTATCTTTACGAGATGAACGGACGTTTTACGATTTTGCCGTGGGATTTGAATATGGCCTTTGGGACGTTTGGAATGGGCCTGGCGAGGGATGCAGCTGATTTTTATATTGATGAGCCTGTGACTAATTCCTTTGAATCCCGCCCGCTGGTGTATCGCCTTTTGTCTTATCCGCCTTACCGGGAGCGGTACCATCAGTATTTAAAAGACCTGCTGGAGGGGGCCTTTGCAGAGGGGGCACTGGAAGAGCGGATTGACCGGCTGGCGGCGCTGGTGCGTCCGTATGTGGAGAAAGACGAACTGAAGTTTTTCACGCTTGAGGATTTTGAAAAAGGCCTGAATGAGGGTTCTGCATTCGGCGGTGGCTGGATGAGGCCGCCGGCAGGCAATTCGAATCCGCCGGGGCCGATGGAACCTGCCGGGCAGCGCCCCGTACAGCAGGCCGGCCCTAATCGCGGCGGGCGTTTCGGCCTCGGGCAGCGAGGTCCCGGACTCGGCGGCCCGCCCGGAATGCAGGCCCCGGGATTAAAATCGTTCATTGCCAAACGGCGGCTGTCCGTCCGCAGGCAGCTGAGCGGCGAAATCCCCTCCAGACCGACCGAAGAGGAGCGTCAGCAGATGATGCCGAGATTTCCGGGAATGCCGCCGATGCAGGAGGGCAATTGATGAAAGGATTTCTGAATTTTTTCAGAAAGCAGGCCGAGCAGACGACCGACTTGGACGGCTGGCGGATGGAACGAAAATTTTTCATCCCGGAGGAGAAGATTGAGTGGGCGGCGGGCCTGCTGCGGCATGGCTGTCCGCCGGACCGGCAGTATCCGAAGGGGGTCATTCATTCTCTCTATTTCGATACGGAGGATTTGGAGGATTATGAGGATTCGCAGCAGGGCAGCCGGCAGCGGAAGAAAATCCGCATCCGCTGGTATGATCCGCTGCCGCAGGAAGGCAATGCAGCGGTTTTTGCGGAGTTAAAAATCAAAAACGGTTTTGCCGGACAAAAAAAGCGGCAGATTTTTTCCGTACCGGCTGAAACGCTTCGAGGGGAACGATGGAAGAAAGGAATTCTGCCGGTTTCGGTGCTGCAGAATACGCTGGCTCAATTCGGCGTCTTTCCGACGGAGCGGCTCCTGCCGGTCATTCGGATTTCCTATCATCGCCTTCGGTTTACCGACCTGATGACCGGAGCCCGGGTGTCGCTGGATTGGCGGATTGAGTCCGCGCCGGCCGATTCGGTTTGGTCGGGCTCGGAAGAGACGCTTCGAATGGAAGGGGCAATCGTGGAAGTCAAAGGACGTTCGGCGGAACTGAGTGAAACATTGCGGTCTTTGAATCTGCTGGAAACGGACTGGACACGCTGTTCGAAATACGTCTGCTGTCTGGCGGCTCATTTGGAAGAACCGGGCTCGTTCGGACAAACAATGCTGTCCGGGCGCGCTTTGCGCAATGATTTGGAATGAAAACCCAATAGGAACGTTATAGGAGAAAGAAAGATGATGCTGGCGGCTCAACTGAAGTTTCAATCGCTGGATTTGACGGTTTCGGATTTGTGGATTCCGATGGCCGCGTCGCTTGCGGCGTCCGTGGCGGTGTACTGGATGTATCATTTGTTTTACGGCTCGCGGACGATTGGGGCGGGCGTGGACCGGGCGTTTCTGCTCGGGGGGCCGGCCATCACGGCGCTGTTTCTGGGAATACAAAGTTCCATTCCGCTGTCGCTGGGACTGCTGGGGGCGCTGTCGTTTGTGCGGTTTCGCACGCCCGTGAAGGATTCGGCGGAAATCGGTTTTCTCCTGCTGCTGATTGCCTCCTCGATTGGGATTGCCACCGGCACCTATGCAATTGTGATTGTGCTGTTTGCGGCGGCGTTTTTAACGCTGACGGCACAGACGCTGCTGCGGCGGCGGTTTTGCCTGCGGCGGTTCAGTCATCTGCTCCTGTCGATGGACAAGGAGGCCTTCGACCGGCTTCAGCAGCCGCTGGAAGCGTTTCTCCGCGGGCAGGTGGACAACCTGCACTTAAAAACGCTTTCGGTAATGGATGGGCGCGTGTCGCTGCAGTATCAGTTTCGAAAGCGGGCGGATTTTGACCGCGCCGGTTTTGTGAGGCAGCTAAGTAGCCTCGCCGCCGGCACCCCTGTCGAAATCTTTCTGGGCGGTGCGTAATTAAAGGTTTCAAACTATACCCTCTATTCGTTCGGTCGAGGAAATCGGACCCAGCAGGTTTTCTGCTTGACAAAAAGCGGGGAATCGTGTATATGGCCTGTTTATAAAGACTTAGGCACGGGCGGTTAGCTCAGTTGGCTAGAGCGCCAGCTCGACACGCTGGAGGCCACAGGTTCAAGTCCTGTACCGCCCATTTTGATGCAGAAACCTCATTTTTGGCTTCGGAAATGAGGTTTTTCTTTCCTTTTTTTCCGGGGGCATCGTACAATCAAAGGGCATGATGGTTCGAGCAGAACAGGCCGGTCAATTTCGGGAGGCAGACAATGGTTGGACGAAAAATGTTTGCGGCAGCAGCTCTGGGTTTCTTTTCTTTTTTTGGCACTCTTTTGGCACAGCCGGATAAACCGATGGATGGCGAAAAACCCGTCCCAAAGATGAAAGCCCTCATCATCGACGGCCAGATGGTCTTTGAAGGCCACAAATGGCAGGAAACGACCCCTGTCCTGAAGGCCATCCTCGAATCCAGCGGGCGATTTGCCGTCGATGTCTTTACCTTCCCGCCGAAAGGCCGGCCTAATGAGGATGTTTGTCCGCCCTTTTCGGATTACGATGTGGTGGTGATGAATTATGAAGGCGATGCCTGGGCGGAAAAAACCAAACAGGCATTTGTCAGCTATATGCGGCAGGGCGGCGGGCTGGTTGTGGTGCATGCGGCGGACAATGCCTTTGCGGACTGGCCCGAGTGGAACGAAATGATCGGCCTGGGCGGCTGGGGCGGACGCAATGAAACAGCAGGCCCGATGGTTTGGTGGCAGGACGGCAAACTTGTTTATGATACTTCCTCCGGTCCGGCGGGCTATCATGGTCAGAAGGCCGATTGGGTTGTGACAATCCGCGACCCGAATCATCCGATTACAGCCGGTCTGCCGACACGTTGGCTTCACTGCTGTGATGAGCTGTACAGCAAACTGCGCGGTCCGGCGGTGAATCTGCATGTGCTGGCGACCGGTCGGCAAGACCCCGCCCAGCGCGGCACCGGACGCGACGAATTGTGTCTGTTTACCATTTCCTACGGAAAGGGACGCATCTTTCATACCACACTCGGCCACGATGCGGCCTCGATGCAGTGTGTCGGGTTTATTGTAACGCTGCAGCGCGGGGCCGAATGGGCCGCCGCCGGCACGGTTGCGCTCAAAGAAGTGCCGGAGGATTTCCCCACCGAAACACAGACGCGCAGCCGTTTGCTTGTGCCCGCCAAATAATCTGCCATCATTCCGGGCGGCATTCTTATCGGACAAACATTCGTCGGTTATCGGACACAGCAAAAAAACTGCTCGCAGAATTAATGTTTTCACGCACCAAACGGCGAAGATAACAAGGTGGCCGTATTGCAGGCACAATACCGCCGGACGAGTTATCGGACGAGCGGCAAAAGGGATTTTGTGTGAGGGCGTTCGGATGGATACCAGAGAGATACTGAGCCGAAAAAGCCGAGTCCGCCAGGCGATGGAATGGATGAGCGAGCCGAGTTTGTCGGCACCGGAAGACTCCGGCGGTGTGTCCAGTCAGACAGCGGTGCTGGAAGAGCAGCTGCATCAGGCCCGGCAGAGACTGGCCCGGCTGGAGCAGCAGAGGGAAAACCTGTCGCTGACGTGTGCCTCGCAGGATGCCTATATTGCGCAGCTGGCTCGTGAGTTTGCTGCGCTTCAGGCGGACAAAGCCCGCCAGGAAGAGGAATTGGAGCAGCTGCGTGCCCATCAGGCCGAATCGGCTCGGGCTCATCAGACGATTGAATCGCTCCGTCGGAAGCTGGAGGAGGCACAGGCCCGGATTTTTCATCTCGAAGAGTCAGCCCGGATTCATCAAGCGGAAGCCGGCCGCAGTCAGGATGCGCTCGGAGAGGTCCTGAAGGAAAAACAGACAGCCCTTGAAGAAAAGCAGGCGGCCCTGGCGGTTTTGGAAATGCGGATGAATGAGCTGCTTGGCCGGCATCAGGAACAGACCGGTCAATTGGAACAGATGCAGCAGATCTGCCGGCAGCTCGAAGAGGAAAATCATGCGCTCCAGACGCGCGTGGCTGAATTGACTGGACAGATGGATGTGGTTCGTCTGCAGGAGGAAGCGGCCCGCCAGCAGGCGGAACAGATGCGGGCTCTGCGGAACCAGACCGCTCAGCAGCAGGAGCGGATCAGTCTGCTGGAACAGGAATTGTCGCGAGCCCGGCAGGCGGCTTGCCGGCTGGAGGAAGCGCTTCGGAATCATTATCAGAATACCGATGAACAGACCGCGCGGCTTCAGCAGAAGATTGCCGAGCAGGAACGGCTCTTCCAGAAGGTGGCTGAGCAGCGAGACCAGTTGTCGCTGGAGCTGGATGACCTGCAGGAAACCCATTGCCGGATGAAGAGCGAATATGCCTCGATGCAGGCGCGTCTGGCGGAGGCAAACCGGCAGCTGGAGGAACTGGCGGCTCGAAGCGGCCGAAGCGAGCAGGAGCTCGAACATCTTCGGATTCAGCAGCAGAAGGCGGCCGGTCTTCAGCGGCGTCTGGAGGCGGTGCAGGACGAACTTCAGCAGTCCCACCGGACGATTCAGCAGCTGCAGGAGCTGCTTGCCGGCAGCCAGGACAAGCAGGCGGCGGAGCTGGCGGCCGCGCGGGAGGAACTGCTCGAGGCCCAAAGGACTGTTGCTTCGCTGCAGAGCCAGCAGGTGCTCGCGCAGGAGCGCGGGCAGGCGGTCGAGCGGCTGAGCCGGGAGCTCGAGGAAGCCCGTCAGCGGATTCGTCAGCTGGAGGAGATGCTTCACAGCGGCCAGGAGCAGTCGGCTCAGCAGAAGGCAGCACTCGAAACCGATCTGCAGGAGCAGCGGACGCTTTGCAATACCCTCAGCGTGCGGCTGCGTGAGGCCGATCAAGCCCGCCAGCTGCTCGAACAGGAAAAGCAGATGCTTCAGGAGAAGCTGCGTCAGCAGGCCGAATCGTCGCAGGATGCGGCTCGTCAGCTCGAAGAAAGCCGTGCCTATCTGGCCGCTCTGCGGGAGGAATCGCAGCTGTACCGGCAGCAAGCCGATGACCTGCGAAAGGCCCTTCAGGAAGCCCAGCAGAAACTCCAGCTTCAGGAATCGAGCCGAACCCGAACGGAAGAGCAAATGGCCCGGCTGGAGGCGGAGGCGGCCGATTTGCGAACCTGTCTGCAGCAGGTGCTGGAGGAAAAGGTGGCCCTGCGGAAGCAGCTGACTTCACTGGAGGAGTTTGAGACGCAGTATCTGGCCGCCGAACAGACGGCTCGGCAGCTCCAGCACACTCTGGAAGACCTGCAGGTGCGTCTGGAAGAAAAGAATCGTCTGCTTGATCGGAGCGCCCAGACCGAACAGCAGCTGCAGCAGCGGCTGGATGACCTGCAGGCCAAACTGGAGCAGAAAACCCAGCAGACGGCTCAGATGCAGCAGCAGGAGGAACATCTGCTTCGGCAGATTGAGGCCCACAGCCGAACGATTGAACAGGCCCGCGCGGCCTATGAGCAGCTGGCGGAGGAAATGGAGCTGCGTCAGCAGGAATTTGAAAAGCAGTGCCGTCAGCGGGATGAGCAGATTGAAAAGCTGCAAGGTCAGCTGACGGAAATGACCGGCCGGGCTCAGGAGTTTGAGCGGCTCAGCATCCAGCGGCACGAAGAAAATCATCAGCTCAGGCGGGCTCTGGAGCGCAGTCAGGAGCAGGCCGCGGACCTGCAGGCACGGCTGAGCCGCTGCGAGGAAGACAATCAGTCGCTTCGTCGTCAGGTTGAGCAGCTGCAGGAAACGGTCGGCGTGCTGACTGAGACGCAAAGCCAGCTGCAGAAGGCCCGCCGATACATTGAATCGATGGAACAGATGCTGGCCCGCCAGACCGCCGAACTGGAGGCCACACAGAAGCAGCTCAGCAAGCATGTGGAGTTTGCCCGGCAGCTGCAGATTCTCAGCCGGCAGTCCGAAGGGATTTGGGAGCTGCCTTCCATACGTCCGGCGGAGCCGCCCAAGCCCGCGGACCCCGCGCCGAAGCCGCCTGTGCCGCCGACAGAGAACCCGCGCAATCAGATGCCGGCGGATGAACCGTGTCTGATTACGAACACAGGGGGTAGTTCGTCGGAATCGGCGGAGGCCCGGATTGCGGCTCTTCGCAATCAGCTGATGGAACAAACGGAGAATCTGCGGCGGGCCCACGAAACGATTCGTCTGCTGCGGGAGCAGAAGCCGGTCAATCCTGCTCCGCAGACACCCGCGCCCGGGCCGATTCCTCTAACGCTGACGGACAATGCCTCGGCGGAGGTATCCTGGATCAGCAAGCCGCCTGCCGAACGCCAGCAGGCCCGTGCGGCAGTCTGGCAGTTCCTCGAAGAGCAGGAGCGGAAGGCAGGTCCCAAGCCGGCCCCGATTCATATTCCTGCCTCGGTCCTGACAGCTGCCAAGCCGGCTCAGACACCTCCATCGGCTGCCGCGGAACCGGAAACTTCTCCGGCGAAAGCCCAGGCCGCCGAACCGGATGAGAAGACGAAATCTTTATTCCGGAAGTTCGGATTGCTGGGCGGCTGGGGCAGTGGCAAATAGCGGTTTGTGTCTGCTCGAGAACATTTTGAGGCGGTCTTTGGGCCGCCTTTTTTGTTGGGATCTTTCGTTGCGTTCCGTCTTTTTGTTTTTACAATGGGGTTTTTGGACGTACGGAGTTGGGCGAAAACCTTTGTTCAGAGAAAGGAGAGCCGTATGAGTCTATGGAAGGAATTCAAGGCGTTTGCGATGCGGGGGAATGTGATTGACATGGCCGTTGGCATCATCATCGGGACCGCCTTCGGCAAAATTGTCAACTCGCTGGTCAATGATATTCTGATGCCGCCGCTGGGGCTGCTGCTGGGGCAGATGGATTTTTCGGAGTTTTCCGTTACGTTGCGGGATGCCGTGGTCTCCGAGACCGGACAAGCGGTTTCGCAGGCGGTCAAAATCAACTACGGGATGTTCATCAACACAGTGATTAATTTCATCATTGTAGCCGCCGCCATCTTTGCCTTAATTAAGGTGATGAATATGGCCAAAAAGAAAGAGGAGGCCGCTGCACCGGCTCCGGCCCCGAGCAGGCAGGAACTTCTGCTCGAAGAAATCCGCGACATCCTGAAATCCAGGTAAAATCCCCTGTCATTCCCGCGAAAGCGGGAAGCCGGAGCGTTTGAGTTTCAGCCTGATGATAAGGAATCGCTGGGAAGTTCATGGCATCCGGCGAATCCGGACTTCGATGTCCTTGTCTTCGGCCAGCAGCTGGACCAGTTTCTGTGGGTCGGTCTGCCCGTAGTGATAGGGGTAGAGGACTTTGGGGCGGAACATTTTGGCCGCCGATGCGGTCATCTCCGGCGTCATTGTATAGGGCAGATTCATCGGCAGGAAGGCGATGGCGATATCTTTGAGGTTTTGCATTTCCGGGATGTTTTCCGTATCGCCGGCGATATAGACCCGGGTCTTGCCGAAGGTGAGGACGTAGCCGTTGCCCTGTCCTTTCGGGTGGAAGGGCTGGCCGTCCGGCCTTTTATGAATCAGGTTGTAGGCGGGTACCGCTTCGATGTCCAGGTCCAGCACTTTTTTCTTGTCGCCGTTTTTCATCACCAAACCGTTCGGGACGGCCTCCCTGCATTTTTCCGGAATGACCACGATTGTGCCGTTTTTTTGAAGCAGATGGACAGCCTTAGGGTCCAGATGGTCCCGATGCTCGTGGGTAATCAGAATCAGATCCGCTTTGGGCAGTTTTGTGTAGTCGGCCAGCGGTGTCCAGGGGTCAATGTGAATGACCTTGCCGCCGCAGGTCATCATCAGCGTGCCGTGTCCGATAAAGGTAATGACCAATTCCCCCAAATCGGTTTGAAAGACATCGGTTTCAAATGCCTTTTCCTGCTTTTGCGCATCTTCCGGCGTATCCGCCGCCCGGGCAGGCCGGTTTAGTATTAGCGGCAAGGACAACCCGCAAAGAAAAATAAGGATTTGTTTCATAAAAAGTCCTCCTGAGTTCAGAAATAGATAAGTCATTTTTGGCTCGGAAATCAAGTTCTTTCTGTCAAGGCCTGCCAAATTGACATAAGATGACGGATGCATCCAGTTTATAAAGTGTTATAAATAAAGTGGATATGATTTCTTGAAGGGCCTGGCACATCCTTTGCACATCCCGAGTTTAAGCGATTTTGACAACAAAGAGGAGATCGAAATATGGCAAAAATTATCGGCATCGATTTGGGGACAACCAACTCTGTGGTGGCGGTGATGGAAGGAAGCACACCGAAGGTGCTGATTAACGCAAACGGAAGCCGACTGACCCCTTCGGTGGTGGCTTTCACCGAAAAAGGAGAACGTTTGGTCGGCCAGGCGGCCCGCCATCAGCAGGTTACGAATCCGAAAAACACCATTTACTCCATTAAGCGGTTTATGGGCCGGCGGCACCGTGAGGTCAGCGAAGAAGAAAAGATGGTGCCTTATGCCATCGTCGGCGGCCCGGACGAGTTGGTCAAGGTGAGGGTTCGAGATAAAGAATATACTCCACCGGAAATCTCCGCAATGATTCTTCAGGACCTCAAGAAAACGGCGGAAGATTATCTGGGCGAAAAGGTCACTCAGGCTGTCATCACGGTTCCTGCCTATTTTAACGATTCCCAGCGTCAGGCCACAAAAGATGCCGGCGCCATTGCCGGGCTGAAGGTCGAACGCATCATCAATGAGCCGACAGCGGCGGCTTTGGCCTACGGTCTGGAAAAGAAGAAAAATGAGAAAGTAGCCGTCTTTGACTTCGGCGGCGGGACGTTTGATATTTCTATTCTCGACATCGGAGATAATGTTTTCGAGGTCCTCAGCACAAACGGCGATACGCATCTGGGCGGTGATGACCTCGATGAAGTTCTGATTAATTATCTGGCCGAAGAGTTCCGCAAAAGGGAAGGGATTGACCTGCGTCAGGACCCGATGGCTCATCAGCGGCTCAAAGAGGCCGCCGAAAAGGCCAAGTGCGAGCTGAGCACGCAGGTAGAGACCACGGTCAATCTGCCGTTTATTACGGCCGACCAGAACGGGCCGAAGCACCTGAATATTACGATTACACGCAGCAAGTTTGAGGCCCTTTGCGACCATGTGTTTGAGCGGCTCAAAGCCCCGTGCTATCGGGCGCTGGAGGATGCCAAGCTGCGTCCGGAGGATATTCAGGAAGTTCTGCTGGTCGGCGGTTCGACGCGAATTCCGAAAGTGCAGCAGATTGCCCGGGAAATCTTCAAAAAAGAACCCAACAAGAGTCTCAATCCGGATGAGGTTGTGGCGATTGGGGCGGCGATTCAGGGGGCCATCCTGGCCGGCGATGCGGGAGTAAAAGATATTCTGCTGCTGGATGTGACTCCGCTGTCACTGGGTGTGGAGACGCTCGGCGGTGTGATGACCAAACTCATCGAGCGGAACACGACAATTCCTACAACCAAAAAGGAGATTTTCTCCACAGCGGCGGACAACCAGACCAGTGTGGAAATCCACGTGCTTCAGGGAGAGCGTGAGTTTGCCAGGGATAACCGCACACTCGGCCGCTTCCAGCTGACGGGTATCCCGCCGGCGCCTCGCGGAGTGCCTCAGATTGAGGTGACTTTTGATATTGATGCCAACGGGATTCTGAATGTCTCGGCCAAAGATTTGGGCACCGGCAAGGAGCAGTCGATCGTGATTCAGTCCAGTTCCGGTCTGAGCAAGGAAGAGGTCGAGCGGATGGCCAAAGAGGCCGAGTCCCACGCGGCGGAGGACAAGAAGCGCCGTCAAGTTGTGGAGATGAAAAATCAGGCCGATCAGATGATTTACCAGACAGAAAAACAGCTCAAGGAGTTTGGCGACAAAGTGCCGGCGGATGTCCGGAGCCGGATTGAGTCGGCTATGAATAATTTGAAAGAGGCCATAAAGGGAGATGATGGAGAGGCCATTCGGCGGGCGCTGGACAACTTTAACAGCGAGGTGCAGCTGCTGGGCAAGACGCTTTATGAAGAAGCAGCCAAACGGCAGGCGTCATCTGGATCGGCAAAGACATCTGGAGCGCAAACACCGCCTGCGGAAGGGGAAGTTCGTCGAAAGGGTTCCAATGATGTGATCGATGCCGAGTTTGAGGCCAAATAGTCCAGTCTGCCGTCAAGTTCCTGTCTGAATGAAAAGCCGCTTTTTCAGTATTGAAAAGGCGGCTTTTTTAATGCCCCTAACAGAGGGAACCCCTGTTCCTTCCTGCAACCTGTCCTCCGAAGCTTCAGCAAAGGAAGAAGACGGGAAGCCAGGCCTTCTGTCATAAACCCTTTCGAGACGCTCTTTAGGATTCGTAAGGAATCCGAACAAAGATTCTTATCGATAAAAAGGTGAAGTTTTTGTCCTATAAAATCTTTTTTTTCTTGACTGTTTGCGATTTTGTTCGTATAAGCAGAAACGTCTGTGAGGGTGGTGCCGTGTTGTTCAAAGAAGGGAGTCGAATATGGTAATACCCAGACCACGGCTCAACGAATTAAAGGCCCAAGCTCCCCTGCTTATAATTTTTTCCCCATCGCCGGACCATCGTTATTATCAGATGCAGGTTGAACAGTTGGACAGCATTCGTCTGGCGATGCAGGACTGCCGACTGACGGTGGCGGAGATTTTTGAGCAGGGGTATGGGCGGATTGGGCGGACGGAACTTCCTGCTGAGGGATGTGCCCGGTTTCGCGAAAAGTTTCACATTTGTCCTGGCCAGTTTAAGGTCTTTCTGATCGGCAGTGATTCGGAAGTGCATTTGGTTTCTGAAGACTGCATCTCCTGGCAGGAACTGCTGATGCGGGTGGACAATGCGGCCAAGACTTTTACCCCGAGCATTTGAAGGGCTGTCAGTCCAAACTCAAGGGCGGGTACATTCGGAGAGGATAGGGTCCTTATGAAAAACCGGTTTTTTGTAAACCGGTTTCTTTTTTTACAGTAGAACCTCTAAGAAGTTGTAAGAAGGAGAGTTAGTGTTTTTGAAAAACAGTTGTGCCGGCCGTTTCGGTTCGGTACAATGTTTGAGGAATAAACAAGATATATTTTGGAGATTATACACATGTGCGATACATGCGGCTGTGGACAAAAGAGTTTTGAAATGAGGGTATCTGAGGTGATCGATTCCATCCGCCCGATGCTCCAGAATGACGGCGGCGATATTGAGTTAATCGGTGTTGATGCGGATCATAAGGTGCGTGTACGGCTTCAAGGGGCCTGCCGAGGGTGTCCTGGAGCCAGAATGACTCTGAAAATGGGGGTCGAGCGGCTTTTGAAGCAGCGGGTGCCGGAAGTGAAAGAAGTGGTAGCAGTCGAATAAAAACGCAATGAGAGTGTTTTTCCGGCTGATGAGCTAATTGTTTTGAATATCGAAAGTTATGAATGGTCCCGACCAAATGGAAGGGACCATTTTTTTTCGGGGGAAGATTATTTTTCCATCCCTAGAAATGTGCTTCCAAGTGGTCGATGCGCTCTAAACGATATTTTTTGTAGCAGCTGTTGTTGGTATAGGCAAATCCTAAACGGGAATCCCAGGCAAGGCAGGTAATGTTTTTTCGACAATTTTCGATAAATTCCTCGGCAGTGTTCCCGTTTATGTTTTGTGGAGGTACGATTTGTATCCATGCCCTGCAAAAATTGTCCAAGGAGGCGGGGCATGGTTGTGACCATTTTTGGGTCTGGGGAGGCATTGTTTTGAAACCAGACCGCTAAAACCTTGAACTTGCGGTCGATGTCGCCGTTTCCGAGTTTTCGGATGATTTTACTCTGGTTGGCAAAGGGCGCCAATGATATGATTCCGAGAACATCTGCAATCCATCCGGCCAATCGTCATTTTGTTGTGGCGATCTCTATTGTCCCAAAAAGAACAGATACGGCAAAGGCAACCCACGGTACAGAAGCGGAGCGGGGACTAAATTTTTGGATTTGTGCAAGCGGCTCGACTAACGCAAGAGCGGCAGTTATTCCTATGAGAAAAAGGAGCGATTGAAGAATGACTACAGCTGGTTTAGGAACATCAGCAGCTTCTTTAAAAAGAAGCCAAAGACGGCGAAAGCCGAACAGCCAGAGCAGAAGGACCAGCCAGGCGATGGGGGCGGCATAGCGCGGGCGAGTGCCGGTGCGGGCCGAATGCAGAAGAAAATAAACGGCCGTGAAAGCAAGGATGGGCAGCAGCTCGGTGTGTTTTTTCCAGAGAATAAAAAGGACGGCAGTGACCAGACCTGCCCAGAAAAGCACTGTACAAAGAATTACCACAGACCGGAGAGGAGGATACGGGGTCTGGAAGAAGGGCTGGATGGTGATTTGGCGGAGGATTTGAGCGAAGCGTCCAAAGACCATCGAACCGCTTTCGGCGGCTTCCGTGTAGCTGGACAGGTAGTCTCCGGAGCCGGAAGGGCGGGTAAGGAATTGTCCGAGCACCCAAAGGGCGGTCGGCAGGACGGCAAAAAAGGCCATGGCTGTTGAGAGAAGCCGCTGACGGAGGGAGGATTGCCGGAGAATATCCGAGAGCCAAACGAAGAAGATCAGAACGATTCCTTCATAGCGGATTAGGGCAGCGCCGAAGGCGGCGGCATAAGCCCAGCGGCTGGGGAGCAAAAGCAGGCGGAAGGTCAACAGAAAAAAGAACAGCAGGGGAATTTCGGCGATGGGATGCACCAGCCAAGTAAGTACCTCAGGATTGACCAGAGCCAGGAGTGCGGCCCAGAAAGCAGCATGTCCCAGAAAACGGCGGGCGATGAGATAAAAGAGCCAGCCGCACAGGGGATAAAGCAGGGCATTGAGCAGCAGGCCGGCGGTCAGGACGGGATGGGGACTTTTGAGGAAGAAGCTGAGGGAGATTTGGAGGATGCCCAGTCCGGGGAGGCGTTTGAAACTGGCCGGCAGACGGAAGTGCAGGATGTCTCGGGCGGTTTGGACGAAGGCGGGAAAGTCGGAGTTGGGGACGGCCTGATAGCCGAAGTAGAGGATAGAAAGATAGGCGCCGAACAGCAGAATCAGCCAAGGGGCGGCTGTATCGGGACTAAGCAGACGGTTTCGGAGATCTGCCGGGACGGACGCAGAGGCAGAGGGTGGGGCCGTTGTTGTCGGCTCGATATGCCGTCTGTGTTTTCTGCGTCGGGAAGCCATTTGTTTGTGAGTACAACACCCAAAGATCGTTTTGCTCACTTTATTTTTGGGGAGCGGTTTTGTCCAGGAAAAAGCAACCGCAGATTTTCACCACAGATTTCACGGATTACACAGATTGGGAAAGGGAAGAATGAGGGAAAAGCGGCCGGCGACCAGAGGTCGAGCTCGGGGGGAGTACAACGAAAACCAAATAGAAAAAAGGCAAAATGAAAAGAAGGATGGCTTTTTGTTTTCCCTTCGCTGAAGTTTCGCAAGACAAAGTGCGGGCCTTTTTCATTTTTATTTTTTTCTTTTCTTTGTCTACTCTGTGTCATCCGCCCGCCATGCTGCGCTCGTCGCGGCAGGTGAAATCTGTGGTTAAAAACTCGTTTCCATCCGCGGAAATCTTTGCAGGACGGTTGCGAGACTGTGGGAATATGGATTCCCGCCTACGCGGGAATGACAGGCCTACGCGGGAATGACGGGGGCTGGGCGGGAATAACAGAGAGTCTGCGAGGGAAAGGCATGAGGCTGACGGGGACAATAGCCCCGGGCGATGAGCCCGGGGGAGAGCAGGAGGGATTTTCATTCTCTTTTTTCCCTGCCCTTGCGGGCGAAGCTGTCTTCCGGCGTCCGCCATCCTCCTTCGCGAATGCTTCTGAGGATAGAGAGCGGCAGACGAAGGGCGGAAGAAGGAGATTGAAAAGGCCGACGGCAGTCAGTACAATCCAAGCCCGTACGCTCGGGAATCGGAGGGGTCCGAGGTGTCCGTACCGATGCACGGACGATGCGTGCGATTGACAGCAGTTCCAAACAAACAGGAACCGCTTCCGTCTTGGGAGCGGGCGAACTTCTTTGAAACGGGAGAGTTATGCATTTGGCAAAGCATCCTGAACGGGTTTACGGAGGCGATCCCTGGACTATCACAGAGGAAGGGTTTCATCCGGAAAGGCAGCGGCTCAGCGAATCGATTTTTTCACTGGGCAATGAGTACATGGGGGTGCGGGGCTATTTCGAGGAGGGCTACAGCGGCGACCATCTGCTGGGCAGTTACTTCAATCATCTTTATGACTACCTGCCGATTCAGCATGACCAGTTTTTCAAGGGGATGATTACCCGAGGCGGTGCAATGATTACAGCGGTGGACTGGCTGTACACACGCATCCGGATTGACGGGGAGCTGCTGGACCTTGCCGCATCGCGTGTGAGCGGATTCCGGCGAATTCTGGATATGAAGACGCTGGTCTATACGCGGGAGTTTGTCTGGCATCTGTCGTCCGGCCGACAGGTTCAAATGACGTTTGAGCGTTTTTTGAATATGGAGATGACGCGGATGGGCTGCCAGCGGATTGTTTTGAAGCCGCTGAATTTTTCGGGACAGGCTGAGATTGTGCTCGGGCTTGATTTTAATTCCCGCTATGAAATTGCTTCCGGCTGGACACAGACGCAGACCACCGGCTCGGCGGATTCGAGGAAGGGGGAGAATTTCTGGAAGGAAGTTCAAAAGGATTCGGATGCGTTCGGATGTCGGATTCTGGCCCAGACAAAGGGGACGGGTTTTCCGCTGTTTTCCGGCTTTCGGATGCGGACGGGACGGCCGGTTTGTCCGCGGGTCGAGAGCCGGGAGAAGTTCATCGGTCTTGAGTTTTCCCTTCCGCTGGAGGAAAACCAGCCGGCCTGGATTGAAAAAATCGTCTTAAATCACTGGGAAAAGAACAGCGATACAGAGGCGGTCTGGAAACAGGGGTATGCCCTGACTGCTAAATACGCAGATGTGACGTTTGAGGAAGCCCGCCGGCGTCATACAGCGTTTCTGGAGCGGGTTTGGGAGCGTTTCGGGATTGATATTGAAGGGGATGACGAGACGCTGCAGGGGGTGCGTTTCTCCATTCTGTCATGCTATCAGACCTATCACGGAGAAAACCCGCGGCTGAATCCGCTGTGCAAGGGGATGACGGGGGAGGTGTATTTCGGCTGGGCGTTCTGGGATACGGAAATCTACTGCCATCGGTTTCATTTGTTTGCCAATCCGGAAGCGGCCAAGAATCTCCTGATGTACCGGTACCATACACTGCCGGAGGCGCTTCGGCGGGCACGGGACCTGGATTGCCGGGGGGCTCGCTATCCGTTTGCCACGGTTTCGGGGTATGAAGACTCAGGCACCTGGCAGCATGTGGACCTGGAGCACCATATCAGCGGGGCGGTCGGGTATGCGATTTGGCAGTATGCCCATGTGACCGGCGATAAGGAGTTTCTGTATCGGGAAGGCATCGAGATGCTGCTTCAGATATCCCGATTTTTCGCCAGTGCGGGAGACTGGAGTCCTTTGAACGGGGATTTCGGTCTGTACGGAGTGATGGGGCCGGATGAGTTTCATATGATGGTCAATCACAACTTTTATACCAATTACCTGGCGAAGAAGATTTTTCTTTATACGCTCCAGGTGCTGGAGGAGATGAGGCGGGAGGCGCCGGACCGGTATGAGCAGGTGGTGCAGAAAGTCGGGCTGGAAGCGGGGGAGCCGGAAGACTGGAAGAAGATGGCCGAAAAGATGCGGATTCATCAGGACCCCAAGACGGGGGTTTTTGAGCAGCATGCGGGGTATTTTGACCTGCCGCATGTGGAGGTGGATAAGATTCCGATGAGTGAGATTCCCATTTACAAGAACTGGGCGTATATCCGCATCTTTCGGAAGAATATGATTAAGCAGCCGGATGTGCTGAATCATATGTTTTTCTTCAGTGAGGATTTCAGTTGGGAGGAGAAGAAGGCCAATTATGAGTTCTATGAGGCGCGGACGATTCATGAGTCTTCTTTGTCGCCGTCGCTGCATTCGATTTTGGCGCTGGAGTTGGGCAAGGCCGAGGAGGGGTATGCGTTTTTCACCTATGCAGCGCGGCTGGATTTGGACAACTACAACCGCAATACGGAGCAGGGGCTTCATGCGACGTCGGCGGCGGGCGTGTGGGCGAATCTGGTTTGCGGGTACGGCGGGATGCGCAGTGATGGGGCGGTGCTTTCGTTTCGCCCTCAGATTGCCCCGTTGTGGAAACGCTACCGGTTTCAGGTGCATTATCGGGGGCGTCTGATTGAAGCGGAAGTGAATAAGACTCATGCAGGTTTTCGGCTGAAGGAAGGCGAGCCTGTGGAGATTAAGATTTATGACCGGGTGTATCGGATAGATTCGGCCGGCGTGCGGGTTCCTTTGCTCGGTGAGCCGGCCGGAGAAAGGAGATGAGCGATGAGACGTTTTGGGTGGATTGTGCCGGCGGCGGTGGTGTTCGGTTTGGCGGAGGCGTTTGCGTTTTCCCCGTATGAGAACTATTTGCTGTCGGGGAAACCAACCTTTGCTGGACTGCTGGCCCGTGCCAAGGCGGGGCGAGAAGTCCAGCTGGCGGAGGGGCTTTTGAAGGTCTGCACGGACAAGGAGAATGTGCGGATGCTGCGGGCGGGGATTTCGAATCCGGCGGCGTTTCGGCGTTCGATTCAGGGAGAAACCTGGTTTCTGGTTGTGTTTCAGTATGCAGGCGGAAAACCTTATCTGACGGCGGCGGAGGCGTTTGAGAGCATCACGCCGGAGCTGAAGGAGCTGATTGAGCCCCATCCGCGGGCGGTGCGGTACGGGCGGTACTGGCTGCAGGCGGAATGGATTAATTATATCCGGGGGCTGAATATGGAGGGCCCTGCGTCGCAGGTTTTGTCGATGGTGACAACGATTCGGCCGGAAAAAGAAGCGGAATACCGCAGTCTGCACCAGACCGTCTGGCCGGGGGTGGTGGACCAGATGATTCGCGGGAACAACCGAAATTTCTGCATCTTTCTGGCGGAAATCGGGGATACGCTGTATGAGTTTTTCTATCTGGAGTATATGGGGACCGATTTTGCAAAAGATGACCGGATGAACCAGCAGGACCCGGTCAATCAGCGGTGGTGGGCTCAGACGGGGCCCTGCCAGAAGCCGCTGCCGGGGGAAAAGGAGATTTGGGCGCCGATGATTCCGATTGGAGGTTCAGCAGTCCAAAAGGAGCCCCAAAATGGGTAATCCGGCGAGGATTTTGGCGGCCGGAGTTGTGATGCATCCGCTGGATATGTGGGTTTTCGGGGGGTATTTGGCGGCGCTGCTGGCTATCGGCGGTTTTGTAAGTTATCGGCGCCGCCGGAGCGAGGATTTGTTTCTGGGGGACCGGTCAATGGGGTGGGGGAATGTGGGATTGAGCATCTTCGGCACGAACATCGGTCCGACCTTTTTAATCGCCACGTGCGGGGCCGGCTATACGACGGGGATGGTGACGGCCAATTTTGAATGGATGGCGTGGGTCTTTCTGTTTCTGCTGGGGACGGTTTTTCTGCCGTTTTACCTGCACACGAAAATCTCCACGATGCCGGAGTTTCTGAAGAAGCGTTTCGGGCCGGACTGCTATACCTTTATGACGTTTTACTCCCTGCTGGGAATTGTTGTTTTATGGATTGGGGGGACGCTGTTTGCCGGCGGGGCGCTTTTGTCGCAGTTTCTGGGGTGGGACCTGATGCCCTGTGTGTGGCTGCTGGCGGCTGTATCGGCCAGTTTCACGATTGCCGGAGGGCTGGCGGCCGTGATGGTGACGGACTCGTTTCAGTCTATTTTGATGATTGTGGGGGCTGCGCTTTTAACCGTTCTTGCGGCGGGGCGGCTGGAGTCGTTTTCGGCACTGGCGCAGATTCGATGCGTTTCTGTGCCGGCGGAGCTGACGTGGAAACTGCTGCATCCGGCCGGTTCCGACAATCCCTGGTACGCATTTGTGCTCGGGTACCCGGTTTTGTCGCTGTGGTTCTGGTGTTCGGACCAGACGATTGTCCAGCGGGCTTTGGGGGCGCGGGATTTGAAGCAGGGCCAGGGGGGCACTTTGTTTGCGGCGTTTCTGAAAATCCTTCCGCCGTTTCTTTTTCTGCTGCCGGGGATTCTGGCGGCTCAGCTGCTGCCGGGGATACCGGATGACAAACAGGTGTTTCTGAGGATGGTCAGTACTTTTCTGCCGAGGGGTCTGGTCGGATTGATGATTTCGGTGTTGGTGGCCGCCGTGATATCGACGTTGGATTCCGGACTTAATTCTTTCAGCACAATCTTTACGCTGGATCTTTACAAGCGCTGGATTGCGCCGGCGGCGTCAGAGCATCAGACAAAACAGGTCGGGCGGATTACCACGTTTGCGGCGGCGCTGCTGGCGGTCGGGATTGCCTGGTTTCTGAGCCGGGTGGAGGGAACGAATCTGTTTAATCTTTTTCAGGGGATTATCGGGTATATAGCTCCGCCGGTGGCGGCGGTTTTTGTGCTGGGGATTTTCTGGAGGCGTTCGACGGCAAAGGCGGCCCTGCTGACCCTGATTGTCGGCTCGGCGGTTTCCCTGACCATCGGGGTCTGCGATATTACCAGCATTTTTGCCAACGAGAGGGGGGAGGATATTTTCCCGCACTTTCTTTTGCTGTCGTTTTATTTGTTCGTCGGGATAGGGCTTTTTATGGTGCTGGTTTCTCTTCTTACGCGGCACAGTGCTTCGGAAACGCCGCTGCCGACGCTGCGCCAGACCTATCGGGAAAATCCGGGTTTGGGCACGGCCGGCTTTCTTGGGTGGGGAGTTCTGGCGGCGGTGATGGTGAGTTTGTATCTGTTCTTTCAGTTTGGGATGGGGGCACAATGAACCAGGAGGACAAAAAAGCGGTGGTCGGGTGGGTGCAAGCCGGCGTTCTGGGGTTTCTGACGGTGATTCTAGGGGTCGGCTGTGCGGTTGTGCCGCCGTCGGGGTCGATAGAGTTTTATGTTGCGCCGGACGGGGATGACCGAGCGGCTGGGACGGCGGAGCGGCCGTGGCGGACACTGGAGCAGGCACGCGACCGGATTCGGCGGCTCAACAAAAATATGCAGCGAGATATTATCGTTTATCTTCGCGGCGGAGTCTATCCGCTGGAGAGGCCCTTCGTGCTGACTCCGGAGGATTCGGGAACGAACGGACACTGGATTCACTATCGGGCGTATCCGGGGGAAAAGCCGGTCTTAAGCGGGGCGATGCGGGTGACGGGCTGGCAGCGGCATGAAGGCGATATCTGGAAGGCGCCGCTGGTGCGGGATAGAAAGCTTCGGGCTTTGTATGTCAACGGCAAAAGAGCCGTCATGGCCCGAAAGCCCGAGGGAGTGGTCGCCCAGGGCGGCTACGGAACCTTCGTCATCACCGGCCGGGAGCCGTGGGCGTCCGCATCCGGGTCGCACCCTGCCGGGATTCGATTTCGGGCGGATGAAGTCGGCGTCTATAAAAATCCTCAGAATGTCGAGCTGGTTCAGACGAATGTATGGAGTGAGCCGATTGTGTGCGTCAGGGAGATGTTTTCTGAAGACGGGCATACAGTGGCTGTGCTTCAGCAGCCGTATGGTGCAATTGCGATGAATATGAGCTGGGTGCCGTTTCGGGCTTCTCCCCGCCCGGATCGGCCGATTTTTATCCGGAATGCCTATGAGCTACTGGATGAGCCGGGGGAGTTTTACTTTGATGAACAGGCCCAGACCCTGTATTATTATTCGCGCGGGGAGGATATGACCACGGCGGAGGTGTATGCTCCGGCTGTTGAAGGGCTTGTCCGCATTCAGGGCGAGGGCGTTTGCCGGCGGGTGCGGAATATGGAGTTTTCCGGGCTGACGTTTGCTTATGATGATTATCTTCTGTCTTCTCTGGGGGATTCCCGCGGGTGGGTGAGCGTGCAGAGTCTGACTCAGTTTACGCGGTATATTCCGGAGGGCAACTGGCATCGCAATTATTACAACGACATTACGATTCCCAAAGGGACGGTCAATGTGTGCAATGCGGAGATGATTCGATTTGAACGAAACCGGTTTGTGCATCTGGGCAGCGCGGCGGCCTTGAGTTTGGAAAACGATGTTGTGGATACGGCCGTGGTCGGCAACACCTTTTTTGATTTGATGGGCACGTCGGTGAATGTCGGTCATCCTCAGCATTATCGGATTGGGGATGGGGAGCAGTTTCTGGAGGGGGTTGAGGGGGTCTGTAAAAATATTTTGATTTCCAACAACCTGGTTCGGGAAGTGTGCCTTGATTTTCGGCAGGTGGAAGGGATGACGGGCTTTTTTGTCGAAAATGTCAGGATTGTTCACAATGAAATCAGCGATACGCCGTATGGGGGTCTGGCGCTGGGGTGGTGGTGGGGCAATGCCGGGATTCCCCCCTCGACGACAGCCAAAAAGAATTCGATTCTGTACAACCGCATCGGCCGTACACACCGGGCGCTTCGCGACGGCGGGGTCATTTATGTGCTGGGGGAACAGCCGGGATCGGAAATAGCGTATAATTATCTGTATGACGGTCCGCGGTGTATTTATCCGGATGACGGGTCGGGGTATTGGAGTATTCATCATAATGTGATTTTGAATGGCCCCGGTTTTTCGGACGATCGGGAGGGATTGTGGCTGCATATCTGGACAGCGGCCTGTCATGATATGCGGATTGATCAGAATTTTGTCAAGTCGGACCGTGTTCGCTGTGAAGGGACGCGCTGCTTGATTACCCGCACGATTGAGGAAGCAAGTGCGCCGCCCTGGTCGCCGGAGGCGCAGGCGATTGTGGATGCCGCCGGCCTTGAGGCTGCCTATCAGGATATCCGACCCTCTTCAGAAAAGGATTAATCGGGACTTCAGACTATGAAACCGCTTTGGAAAAGGAATTGGTCTCAGACCCGTCAGCATTTTCTGGACTGGTGGAACGGTCGAGGACTGGTCTTGGGAAGCTGGGGCACGGGGCTTGACGGAGACGGCCCGCCTCACGAGGATGTTCCCCGACCTGCGGCGGCGGCCGATGCGGAACAGTACCATACGGACCCGAATCGGGTTGCGGAACGGATTCATTATGAAATGGCTCACAAGGTTTGGCCTGCGGATATGCTGCCGGTTGCCTGGCCGGATATCGGCACGGTGACGCTGGCGCCCTTTCTGGGGGCTGTCCCGAAATATGAGAAGGAGAACATCTGGTATCACCCGTGCATTGCCGACCCGGAAAACCATCCGCCGCTTCGCTACAATCCGGATGCCCCTTACAGCCGAATGCTGAAAGAGGTTCTTCGGGCGGCGGTCGCCCGCAGCGGAGGGCGTTATTTTGTGGGGATGCCTGCCGTCATTTCGAATCTGGATGTGCTGGCGGCGCTGCGCGGGACGGAAAATCTGCTGGCGGATATGCTGGAGCGTCCGGCGTGGGTTCATCAGAAGCTTCAGGAGATTGAAACGGCGTATCGGCAGGTGTTTGAGGAGCTGTATGAGATTCTCAGAGACGAAGACGGCAGCATGGCCTTCGGGTATTTTATGCTCTGGGGGCCGGGCAAGACGGGCCTGCTTCAGTGCGATACGGCGGTGATGATTTCTCCGAAGATGTTTGACGAGTTTGTTGTGCCGTATCTGAAGCAGTCCGTGGAGTATCTGGATTATTCGATGTTTCATGTGGACGGGCATCAGTGTCTGGCGTGTGTGGATTCGCTGCTGGCTATTGAGGGGCTGAAGGCGATTGAATGGACGCCGGACCCGCAGGTTCCGCCGGGGGGTTCGCCGCACTGGTATGACCTGTACAGAAAAATCCTTCGGGCGGGCAAGGCTGTTTGGGCGGCCAATCTGGATGCGGAGGAGGTGATACCGCTGCTGGATGCGGTCGGGCCGAAGGGAATGTATCTGACGGTTACCACGGCCGGAGGGAAGCCCATCACGCCCCGTCAGATGGAAGCGCTTGCCGAAAAGATAGAACCCTACCGCGTCTGAAGGGCTGCGTTCACATCCGTCCTGGCGGAATTCCGACGTCGCGCGGCGGCACGTTTGTATCGGCGGGGATGATGCCGAGAATCAGGAAGCTGCCCGGGCTGCGCGGGTCGAAGGCGATTTCACCGGCGGGGAATGTGAAGAGATGGACATTGACGCCCGGCGTTTCTTCAATTTGGATGGCGTTCTGCAGGGTGCATTCGATGCCGCCGTATTTGGCGGCCTGACTGTCGAGGTCCGGATTGGGCGGTTTTGCCCAGATGGATCGGTCTTCTTTGAAATAGCCGACAAGCATCTGCACGGGGGTTCGGGTTTTCAGGCGGATGGGGCCCAGCTGCCCGTTTTTACCTGCTGTATGGGACAGACGGATGCCGGTAAGGCCTTCGAGTTCCTGTGCCAGCTGGAGGATGCGGTACTCGCGGTCGAGGAAGGGTTTGGCCCCGATACGCACTTCGTATGTTTCACAATCTTTGCTGAGGAGTTCAAAAGGAGCCCCCTGAAGACGGGAGATGTTTCCGGCGGGCTGCGGTTTTCCGTCGGAAAGTTCGGCCAGGCGTGCCCGAAAATCCTCCAGTTCTTTCTCATAGAGCGGCAGCATGTGCTCCCAATGATAGTAATAGGGGGTATCGCCTTTCATTCCCCGAATGGGGATGCGGCGGTGGCCCGTTTGGAGACTGTTGGCATAGCGGTAAAAGCGGCTTGTTCGCTCCGTAAGGGCCCGGTAGAATTCGAGGCTTTTTTTGAGGTGATCTTCGGCCTTGCGCATGCGGTCCGGATTGCGGCTGTAGTTGTAATCGAGGACCCAGAGCGCAGCCCGAACTTTTTCGGCATAGAACCGGCTCATCAGGTCGATACAGGCGATGTCATTTCGAAGCCGTTCGAACTCTTCCTGATTGCGGGTGACGGAGGGAGCTGCCTTTTCAATGGCCTGTACAGCCGCCTCGGAGCGGCGGACGGCTTCTTCGATGACTGTGACGGGGGTTTCGCCTTCGTGGGGTTCGCCGGCCCATTCCTTTCGGGCATACTCCTCCAGCCGTTCGCCGGGCGGGGCAAACCATTCCCAGAGGCCGCTGACAGGGGTATAGGGTTTGGGGTTGACCAGCTGATCGAGGAACATTCCCAGCGAGAGGGTCTGGCGGTTGCCTTCGGTGATGCCGAAGCGTCGGAGCAGCAGGGGAGCACAGTATCCGGATTCATTGTAGGCCGTCAGGATGCATTCGGCCGCCTGCGGGGTTCCGTAGCGGTCGGTCAGCCGCTGGAGCCAGTACTGCCGGTCCTGCTGCGGGTCTGGGTCCATCCGCCATAAATAGCGGGCCCAGGCCTCAAACCAAATCCAGTCCCGCTGAATCTGTTTGAGATACGGATTGGTTTTGTCGGGGGAATGCGGCCAGTCCCAGTAGGTCAGAGGATAGAGATGCACGCCCTGCGCTCCCAGCCGCTGTCGGCAGGCCAGCACACAGCGGCGGATAAACTCTGTCGCTCCGTAGCGGAAGGGCTCCAGATTGGACAGCAGATGGATATTGACCACGTGGGCGGACCCGAGACGGCTCATATCCAGGTGCACCTGCTGCCAGCGTCCGCGCGGTTCGAAGGTGGTCAGGGACTCGCCGTTGTACTTGGCCATGGTGTAGAGATTGGTGTAGTGTTTCAAGGCGGATTCCATCAGCTGCCGGACGTTTCCGATGGTATGGGCCCGGATGATAACCGGGGGCTCTTCCGTTTTGCCGAGGACAGCCAGGGCATCTTTGACGGCGGGGAGTATGGTTTCATTCAGCCAGGTCTCCTGGTTTTCCTGCCCGCGCAGGGCCTCGCCCAGACAGACCAGCAGTCCTACATGGGGGTAGGTTTTGATGAACTGGGTAATGGATTTGCGGTTGTAGTCGGCAATCAGCGGAGTGGGGGCGGCATGCTGTGTGGGGATGTTGTGGTGTTCGGCAAAGGGTTTGGAGACGAAGATGTTGTAGAACATCTGGATGACCCAGATGCCGCGTTTGTCCGCTTCTTCCGTCAGGAATCGGTACATCTCTGCGTTGCGCTGATACACCTCTTCCGAGACTTCGAGGGCATAAGGGTATTCCTCGAGTTTGATCAGGGAAGCGAAGGGGTGTCCGTTCCATAGGTAGAGGGTGTTCATTCGGTTGTCCACCAGGAAGTCGAGGAACTCCAGCCACTGGTCCTTGTCGTAGAAGAAAGGGAAATTGTCCGGCGTGTAGGGATATTCGTAGGTTTCCCGGCCCGGCAGAATATAGGTCAGCTGCATTCCGATACAGGGGCCGCGGAGGCGGAAGTCGGGTGCATCGGTGATGTCGAGGGTCCGGGGCCAGCGGCCCGCTTCGTTGACGCGGTCGATGAGCTCGAGGGCTCCATAGAGGGCTCCGGAATCGCCGAAGCCGTGAATGCGGTAGATTCCCCGTTCATCCCGATACAGATGGAAACCCTCCGGGGTCTGGCTGCCGTTGACTGTAACCAGTTTGCCGCTGGACAGGAGGATGCGGGCCGGACCGAATTGGCTTAAGCTTTCCTGAAGGCGCCGGGAGGCATACAGGAGCCGGGGGGAGGGTTGTCCCTCGATTTCGATGGACAGGCCGGCGTGGTTTTCCTGACCGGCTCCGGTTTGTGTTTCCGCGGCAAGGACCGCCGCAGCACTTAAGACAAAACCCATCACTGCCGTAAAGAACCATTGTTTCATTGTTGTTTACCTTTGGATTTGTATTTTTTCTTAATTCCTGCAGCTTCCTGCAGCCGAGAGGGTTCAGGAGACCTCCGCAAGTCGATGGGATTCGCGGTATTCTCGGGGCGTGCAGTGGCAGAGTTCTTTAAAGGAGGTATTGAAACGGCTCAGCGAGTTGAAGCCGGATTCAAAGGCGATATCCAGTATTTTTTTATTGGTTGTGACCAGCAGGCGCTGGGCGTGCTGGACGCGGTGCTGGATGATGAAGGTATTCATGGTGATGCCGAAGGTTTTTTTGAAGGCATATGCCGCATAGTCCGGATGCAGGCCGACGGCGGCGGCGATGTCCGCCAGATGAATCGATTCGGTATAGTGCTGAGCAATGAATCGTGCCATGGTTTCGATTTTGCTGAAATTCTGAGCCCCGACGTGCCGCAGCGAGCTTTTCGAGGAGGAAACATCAGCCGGTTCTTTGCGGTTGTCCAGGTTCATGGCCATCCGCAGCAGACGGGCTTTGATTTCGAGCAGGACAATTTCCCGAGTGGCGGCGGCATTCTGATTGATGTCCTCAAACCATTGTTCGAACAGATGTTTGTCGGGGACGCGGCTGGACGGTTCGGGCTCCTGTAAAATGCGGCCGTTCAGAATCTGCGAGGCGAACTTTTCGGGCATTCCCCAGCTGAGCATCCAGGGGAGCGGAATCGTTATGACATAGTACGATTTGAGTTTTGAAAAGTCGACGATCTGATGGGGAACGGCGGCCCAGAAAAGGGCCAGAGTGCCGCCCTGGATGGACACGCGCTCTCCCCAGAACAAGTAAGTCAGGGTTCCTTTTTCAAAAAAGTTGATTTCGATTTCGGAGTGCTTGTCGGGGCGGCTCATCAACATGGGTTCCCACATTTCACACGTGAACCCGTACGGTGTGAACTCTTTTCGGTTTGGGTTGAAGTGTTTCATGGACCTAAATATATGACAAGTTATTTCTAAAATCAAGGAGGAATCTGCCGGATTTCAATTTTACAATAGGAATCAGTACAAACGAAAACAAAGAAAAAGAAGACAACTGGGCCGAGAAACCCCTGTGAAAGGGGGAAGGGGAGGTTTTGTTTTTACAAAGTATTATGTTCGCAGATGACAGAAATCGAACGGCCGGACAGAGGAATCGATGTTGGCTGAACCTTCTGCTTTTCTTTACAGTTTTTTGGTCTGGAGTGTCTTGTTCTCTTGTGTCTGCATTTATTCGATGCGAGAAGGGCTTGGCAGATTGAAGGATGCGATATGAGAATCATGCAAAAGAAAATCACCTTTGGGGTTATTGTAGGGACTCGGAATATTTTTAACGCTCATCTGGCTGCAGAGCAGCGGAAAAAGGTGCTTTCGGTGCTTCAGGAGCTGGGGTACGGGGCCGTGATACCCGATGAGAAGGCGACGAAGGCCGGAGCGATTGAGACACGGGCGGATGCCAAGATTTGCGCGGAGCTGTTTAAGGCCCATCGGGATGAAATTGACGGGGTTCTTGTTATCCTGCCCAATTTCGGGGATGAATTGGGGGTCGCAGAAACCCTGAAGCTTGCAGATTTGAAGGTGCCGGTTCTGGTTCAGGCTTGCAACGATGAAATAGACAAAGTGGATGTAAAAAGCCGGCGGGATGCCTTTTGCGGCAAGATTTCGGTCTGCAACAATCTGTATCAGTATCAGATTCCGTTTACGGATACGACAGAGCATACGTGCGATATCGACAGTGACGTATTTAAGCAGGATATCCGATTTTTTGCATCGGTCTGCCGGGTTGTCAGGGGCCTTCGGAGTCTGCGGGTCGGGGCGTTCGGGACTCGTCCGTGGGCCTTTCAGACGGTTCGCTTCAGTGAAAAAATCCTGCAGGCGGCGGGGATTACGGTGGTACCGGTGGACCTGTCGGAGGTAATTGCGCGGGCGCAGGGCCTTGATGGGCAGTGTCGGGCCGTACAGGCCAAACTGTCGGCGATCCGGGAGTATGGGAGAATTCCATCGGATGTGGGGGCGGAGAGTGTCCTTCGTCAGGCGAAATTGTCGGTGGTGTTTGATGAGCTGATGGAGGAGTATGAACTGGATGCCAGTGCGATTCAGTGCTGGAGCTCCGTTGAGAATCACTATGGGTGTGCGACCTGTCTGTCGATGTCGATGATGGGGGAGCGGCATCTTCCGAGTGCTTGCGAAACGGATGTGACGGGAGCGGTCTCGATGGCGGCCCTTTTGCTGGCGAGCGGTTCCGTTCCGGCCCTGCTGGACTGGAACAACAATTTCGGGCAGGAGCGGGATAAATGTGTCTGCACGCACTGCAGCAATTATCCCAAGTCGTTTATGGGAAATGAGGTTGAAATCTCCAAGCTGGATGTGTTGGGGACCGTGCTGGACCGCGAACGCTGTTTCGGGGCTGTCAAGGGCAAGGTGGCGCCGGGGCCGATGACGTATTTCCGAATTTCCACAGATGATACGAAGGGCCGGATTAAATCGTATTTGGGAGAGGGGCGGTTTACCGATGATTCGTTCGGGATGGATGGGGGCATTGCGGTCTGTCAGGTGGACAACCTGAGAGCCCTGCTGAGACATATCTGCCAAAACGGTTTTGAGCATCATGTGGCGATGGCGAGAAGTCACTGTGCTCGGGTTCTTTCTGAGGCGATTTCGAAGTATCTGGGCTGGGATCTGTATTATCACCAATAATAAAGGAAAGGAATGGACTATGTTGCGCAAGAGAAAGGGATTGGGTATAGCCGCTGTCCTACTGGCTTGTTTCTGCGGAGTTTGTGCCGGGGCCCAGCCGGTCACAGTGGAGCGCTGGGGGATCTTTGAGGCGTCGTTTTCGGGGCCTTCGGAGGGGAATCCTTTTGTGGATGTGGAACTGACGGCGACCTTTACGCAAGGGGAGCAAAAGGTCACCGTGACAGGGTTTTATGATGGGGATGGGGTTTACCGGATTCGTTTCTGTCCGCCGAGCTTAGGGGAATGGACCTATCAGACGCAGAGCAATCGGCCGGAACTGGCGGGGAAAACAGGCACGCTGAAGGCCGTTGAGCCGAGCAAGGGCAATCACGGCCCTGTGCGGGTTGCCCATACGTTTCATTTTGCCTATGCGGACGGTACGCCGTATCGGCAGATTGGGACGACCTGTTATGCGTGGATTCATCAGCCGATGGAGCTTCAGGAGCAAACCTTAAAGACGCTGTCGGAGGCTCCGTTCAATAAGATCCGCTTTTGTGTGTTTCCCAAATGGTATGCCTATAACAAAACGGAGCCGCTTTTGTATCCGTTCGAAGGGACACCGCCGTCTTCGTGGGATTTTACGCGGTTTAATCCGGCGTTCTTTCGTCATTTGGAAAAACGGATAGGGCAGCTGTGTGAGATGGGGATTGAGGCCGATCTGATTCTGTTTCATCCCTATGATAAAGGGCACTGGGGCTTTGATCGGATGCCGAAAGAGGCGGATGATCGCTATCTGAAGTATGTGGTGTCTCGGCTGGCGGCCTATCGGAATATCTGGTGGTCGATGGCGAATGAATACGATTTTATGAAAGAGAAAACGCCGGAGGATTGGGATCGATTTTTTCAGATTGTTCAATCCAGCGATCCCTATTCTCATCTGCGTTCCATCCACAACGGGTCGGTTCTTTACGATCATAAGAAGCCGTGGGTGACTCATGTGAGTCTTCAGAAGGGCTCGGCGGTGGAAGATTATAGACGGGCGGTTCTCTATCGGGATGTTTATGTCAAGCCGATCGTGTTTGACGAGGTCAAGTATGAGGGGAATCTGCCGCAGCGATGGGGAAATCTTTCGGCGGAGGAGATGGTGCTTCGGTTCTGGGAGGGCACGATTGCCGGGACCTATGTGGGTCATGGGGAGACGTATCTGGAGCCGAATGATCTTATCTGGTGGGCCAAGGGCGGAGTTCTTCGGGGTCAAAGTCCTTCGCGAATTGCCTTTCTGAGGAAGATTTTGGAAGAAGGGCCGGCGGAAGGATTGGATCCGATTGATAAAGGGCAGGATTTTCCATTTGCGGGCCAGCGGGGGAAATACTATCTGGGCTACTTTGGGCGAAAGATCCTGACGGAATGGCCGTTTGAATTGTATCGAGGCGGTCTTTCGGAAGGGATGAAGTTTCGGGTGGAAGTGATTGACACCTGGAATATGACGATTACGCCGGTGGAAGGGATTTTTGAAGTGAGCAAGAAAGACGGGTACTTTTTTGCGGATAAAAACGGCCGTTCGGTTCCGATGCCATCGAAGCCGTACATGGCGCTGCGAATTGTTCGGGTTGAGGACTGAAGGGAATGTTTTCGAACGTTTGTTTAGTGTAGGTATTATGACGGAACAACAGTTGTTCATCAAATCGATTGAGTATCGGATCCGGCTGCTGAGGTATATCCGCCAGGCGCGGGCCGGGCACACGGGCGGCAGTCTGTCGTGTGTGGATATTTTGAATGTTCTGTACAACTGTGTGCTGAATGTTTCGCCGGAGACGGCGGAGGATCCTCGTCGGGATCGGTATATTCAGAGCAAAGGGCACTCGGTAGAAGCCCTCTATGTCGTCTTGGCGGATCGGGGTTTTTTTTCGGAATCGGATTTGGAGACTCTTTGCCGGTTTGGTTCGCCGTATGTGGGACATCCGACGCGGAAGGTCAAGGGAATCGAACACAACACCGGAGCCTTGGGTCATGGATTGGCCTTCAGTGCGGGGGTTGCTTTGGCCGGGAAAATAGACGGGTTGGGGTATCGGGTCTTTACGTTGCTGGGAGACGGGGAACTGGCCGAAGGGTCGAATTGGGAATCGATGATGATGGCGGCCCATTATGGGCTGGACAACCTGACGGCGATTGTGGACCGCAATCAGCTGCAGATTACCGGCCGGACCGAGGAAGTATGTGCTCTGGAAAGTCTGGCGGAGAAATTTACGGCTTTCGGCTGGTCTGTGCGGGAGGTGGACGGACATGATGTGGCGGCGCTTCGTCATGTTCTGTGCGCTGTACCTTTTGAGTCCGGCCGTCCGAGTGTGCTGATTGCTCATACCATCAAAGGCAAGGGAGTCAGCTTTATGGAAAACGATGCCCGATGGCATCATGGTGTTCCCAGCGAGGAGGAGTACGAGGGGGCGATTGAGGAACTTCGGTCTCAAATGAAGGAGGCGGCGGTATGAAGAGCTGTTTGCCTCTGGAGATGGGGAAGGCCAACCTGGATGTGTTTTCGGAGACCCTGCTGGGTCTTGCCCGAGCCAACCGGGATGTTGTGGTTGTCACGAGTGATTCGCGCGGTTCTGGCAAGCTGGTACCGTTTGCCAAAGCCCTTCCGAAGCAGATTATTGAGGTGGGAATTGCCGAGCAGAACCTGGTGGGTGTGGCGGCAGGTCTGGCGTCTGCCGGCAAGATTGTTTTTGCGGTTTCACCGGGAAGTTTTTTGACGGCGCGTTCTTTGGAACAAATTAAGAATGATGTATGTTATTCGGACCAACCGGTGAAGCTGGTTGCGATCAGTTCCGGGGTCAGTTACGGAGCCCTGGGTTCGACGCATCATTCGCTGCATGATTTGGCGGCGCTTCGGGCTCTTTTTAACTGTACGATTGTTGTGCCTGCGGATAACTTTGAAACGGCGGAGGCGGTCAAAGCGGCTGCTGAAATGGCCCATCCGGTTTTTCTTCGTTTCGGCAAACGGCCGATGCCGCATCTGCATCGGCCCGGGACGACGTTTACGGTGGGCAAATCGCTGCTGGTTCGTGAAGGAAATGATCTTGCTTTTCTTGCGACCGGCGAGACGGTTGTTCAGTCGGTGATGGCAACGGATCTTCTGGCTCAGGAAGGGATTTCTGCCCGGGTTCTCAGTATGCATACGATCAAACCGCTGGATGAAGAGGCGGTTGTGCAGGCCGCGCAGGAGTGCGGAGCGGTGATTACGGTGGAAGAGCACAGCTGTGCGGGCGGTCTGGGGGAGGCGTGTGCGGCGGTTCTGATGCAGGCGGGGGTGTCTGTACCGTTCCGAATTGTGGGTTTTCCGGATGAGGAAACGGTTCCAGGCACTCAGTTGGAGATTATGGCCCATTACGGGATTTGCCCGGAGGGTCTGGCCGAAACGGCTCGCACCTTGTTGAACAGGAAACGGTTATGAAGAAAGACTATCTTTTAGCGATTGATCAGGGCACGAGTTCCACGAAGGTAGTTGTGTTTGATAGAGAGGGCCGAATAGCGGCCAAGGGGACATCGCCGCTGAGTTCCTTGTATCCGCAGCCGGGTTTTGTGGAGCAGGATCCTTTGGAAATTTATCAGACGGTCTTGTCGGCGGTTCGGTCCTGTCTGGATCAGTTTCGCAGGGAGGTTGGCTCGGATTTGAGCCGGATTCGGGCGTGCGGGATTTCCAATCAGCGGGAGACGTTCTGTTTGTGGGATGAGCAGGGGCGGCCGCTGTGCCCGGCGGTTGTCTGGCAGTGCAAGCGTTCGTCGGAGATTTGCGGTCGTCTTCGGGGGTCTTCGCTGGAGGGAGAAATCATCCGTCGGACGGGGCTGATAGCGGATCCTTATTTTTCGGGGACGAAGCTGATTTGGCTGATGGAGAATCGTCCTGAGATTCAAGCGGCTGTTCGGAGCGGTCGGGCATTCTTCGGGACGGTGGACACCTGGCTTCTGTATAAGCTGACGGGCGGTCGAAGGTATTTGACGGACTATACGAATGCGTGCCGAACGCTGTTTTTTCACATTGACCGTTTGGGCTGGGATACGGATCTGCTGTCGGCGTTTGGTCTGTCCGGATTGAAACTGCCGGAGGTCCGGCCGTCCACGTTTGATTTTGGCCGAACAGATTTTGAGGGTTTGCTGCCGGAACCACTTGAGATTAGCGCGCTGGTTGGGGATTCGCATGCGGCGGCCTTTGGGGAGCGATGTTTTACGCCGGGGACGGCGAAGGCCACGCTGGGAACGGGATGTTCGATTTTGCTGAATACCGGGAGCCAGCGTGTTTCGTCGGACAACGGGATGATGAGTACGATTGGCTGGAGTGTCGGCGAACGGGTGGATTATGCGCTGGAGGGCATCATTGTTTCCTGCGGGGCGACGATTCAGTGGCTCAAGGACAATCTGGGACTGCTTCGGGACAGCGGAGACAGTGAGGCGATGGCCCAGGCGGTTCCGAACAACGGCGGGGTGTATTTGATTCCGGCGTTCAGCGGGCTGGGGGCTCCCTACTGGAATATGAACATCAAAGCGGTCATTTCCGGCCTGACGCTGGGCAGTACGAGGAACCATCTGGTTCGGGCGGCGCTGGAATCGATTCCTTATCAGATCCAGGATGTGATTGGGGCGATGGAGGCTTGCAGCGGGCTTTCGCTGTCGCAGCTGCGGGTGGACGGGGGCATCAGCCGGAACCGGTTTCTTCTGCAGTTTTTGGCGGATTTGCTGGGAAAAGAGGTGGTCAATATCGGGATCCAGGACGTTTCGGCGTTCGGGGCGGCCTGTCTGGCGGGGCTGGGAGCTGGGGTCTATCCGGATCTGGAGCGGCTGCCGCAAAATGTGCTCGGCGAAGTGAAGTATCAACCGGGGGCACACCGCGAAGAAGTCCAAAAAGGGTATGAAGGATGGCTGTTGGAAGTGGAGCGTTTGAACAGACCGTTGACGGTGTGTCAAACGGATCAGGAAGCACAGGTGAAACGGCGTCGGCCTCGAATTGAGGAGATTGCCGGGAAAAAGGGCGAGGTGTTTGTCGGCAAAGGTCGGTAATGGCTTCTGGGGAACTGGCAGCCGGCAAGGGGAAGAGAAATGGAAGGGAACGGCCTGTGTGTTTCCTGTCGGCTGGCGGGGGCTGTTAAGCGGTGTTGACGGAACGGGGGGAATTTTTTATAAAAGGGAGTTCGAACCGCACGATAAGATTTTTCGATTTGAGAGAGAACAGGGAGATATGAGTACAAAAACCCAATCGACTCCGGCTTCGGTTCCCTCCAAAGTTAAATCCACACTGATTGAACGGCTTGATGCTCTCTATGAGTATGATCGGGAGCCCGTTCATGAAAGCAAACTGCAGGGCTGGCGGACGTTTATCGCGATGTTTTCGAGTGAGCACATCGCCGGGACGGAGTTTGTACTCGGGACGCTGCTGGTTCTGCATGGGGTCCGAGCCGTTGATGTGTTCGGAGGGCTGGCGCTGGGCAATCTGCTGGCGGTTCTGAGCTGGGCGTTTATGTGTGCGCCGATAGCGGTCAAAGAGCGGCTGACGATTTACTGGCAGATCCGCAAAATTGCCGGGCCGTACCTGACGGTTTTGTATTCGGGCCTGTTTGCCTTAATTCTTTGTCTGCTGGCTGGTTCGATGGTGAATGTTTCCACGACGGCGGTGACGCTGCCTTTGGGGATTGCAAGTCCGAACTATGCGGCCGGACAGACGGTGCCGAGCGTTCCCTGGATTCTGATTGCCGTGGGAGTCGGAACCGCCATTGCCGTTCTGGCCGTTCTCGGATTTGAACGGCTGGCTCATTTTGCCAAAGTAGTGGCGCCGTGGATGCCGTTTGTGTTTTTGTCCGGGGCGATTGCGTCGCTGCCGTCGCTGGGGGTGACCGGACTGGGAAATTTCTGGCAGATTGCCAATGAGAAAATCTGGACGGGGGAGCCGTATCCCGGCCAGATGCCGTACCGTTTCTGGCACTGTGTGGGTTTGGCGTGGCTGTGTAATATTGCCCAGCATATGGGGATGGGTGATGTGACGATTTTTCGCTATGCCCGAAAGTGGCAGATGGGGTTTTGTTCGGCGTTTGGGATGTTCATTGGGCACTATATGGCGTGGATATGTTCGGGGGTTTTGTGTGCGGCGTTTGTTCATGCTCAGCGGGAGGCGGGTGCGGCGGCCCCCAATCCGACACCGGGAAACATCGCAATGTTCGGCGCCGGATACGCCGGAATTGTATGCGTGCTGCTGGCCGGCTGGACGACGGCCAATCCGACGCTGTACCGGGCCGGGCTGGCGTTTCAGGTTGCTACGCCCAACTGGCGGCGCTGGGCGGTGACGCTGGCGGCGGGGATTCTGATGATTGTGACGGCGTGCATTCCGGCCGTGCTGCACTATCTGGACCGGATTGTGGCGTATTACGGGCTTTTCTTTATGCCGCTGGGTGCGTTTATTTTTATTGATTTTTGGCTGTTTCCGCGTCTGGGGCTTTCTCGGTACTATGCGGAGCGGCGGGGGCTTCGGTTCAGCTGGCCGGCGGCGATCGGATGGTTTGGGTCCTTTGGAATTTGTTTTGTTCTGTATGCCAAAGATCAGTATGCTTCGATGGCGTGGGTGAACAGCTATCTGCCGGGGTTTTTGAGCCGGTATAAGCCGGATTTGTTTCTGCAGGTGCTTCCGGCGTGGCTGATTGCGATAGTTCTCTATACGGTATGCAGTATGATTCAGCAGCGACTGCATCCCCTTCGAGAGGAGCAGACCATATGAAAACAGCAAGAACGCGGATTCTTCAGGTGATTTCTTTTGCGGGGTTGGGGCTATCGATTGTGCCGTCGTTTCTGGTCTTTGGGGGGGTTCTGTCCAAGGAGCTGTATTTTCATTTGATGACGGCGGGGATGCTGATGTGGTTCAGTACAGCCGTATTCTGGATTCGAAAAGACCATTTGGGCTGAAACCTTTTTTTGAGAGTCAAGGATGAGTCAATCGATAGCGGTTTCACATCTGCGCTGTGAGTATCTGAAGAACCCCTTGGGAATCGATGAAAGGCAACCGCGTCTGAGCTGGATTATGGTTTCGAACCGTCGGGGTGCCCGGCAGACGGCCCGGCGTGTGCGTGTGGCTTCTTCAGCAGCGTTTCTTGCCGCAGGCGGAGCGGATTTGTGGGACAGCGGGCGGATTGAGGATGACCGGTCGGCGCAGATTGCCTATCAGGGGACGCCTCTGACATCTCGGCAGGAGTGCTGGTGGCAGGTGCAGGTGTGGGATGAGCAGGGGGAGACGGCGCTGTCCGAGCCGGCCTTCTGGATGATGGGGCTGCTGGAGAAGCAGGATTGGCAGGCCGAGTGGATTGCCGCCGACCCGGATTATCTGAAACGGGCCGCCCATGCCGTAATGCCCACGCTTACCGAACCGGGAACGCCCCCGTGGTTTCGCAAAGTCTTTTCGGCGGACGGTGCGGTTCGGAAAGCGATTTTGTATGTCAGTGCCCGCGGGTTGGCGGAGGTGTATCTGAACGGACGGCGTGTGGGAGAGGATGTCTTTGTGCCGGAGTGGACCGATTATACCAGACGGATACACTATCGCACCTATGATGTGACGGAGATGCTTCGGACGGGGCGGAATGTTTTGGGGGCAGTTCTGGGGGACGGCTGGTACAGCGGCTATGTCGGCTGGCAGGAGACGCGGGGGCGCTACGGGCTGGAAAACAGTCTTCTGGTTCAGCTGGAGATCACGGGGAACGGGGGTTGGCGTCAGGTGGTTGGGACGGATGCGTCCTGGCGGTGTGCGGCCGGGCCGATTGTTTTTTCGGATTTTATGATGGGCGAAATGTATGATGCACGTTTCGAACTGACCGGATGGGAGCAGCCGGATTACGATGACCGTACGTGGTCTCCGGTTCGAGTAGTCGAACCGCCGGCGGTTCCGCTGGTCGCCCAGCCCTCTGAGCCCGTTCGAATTACCGGAATGCTTAAGCCGGTCTCGGTTCATGAAAGCAGGCCCGGCACCTGGATTTTTGATCTGGGGCAGAATATCGCCGGCTGGGTCCGGTTAAGAGTGTGCGGCCCTGCCGGAACCCGAATTACCCTGCGGCACGGAGAGCGGCTGAATCCGGACGGGACGCTCTATACGGAAAACCTGCGGCGTGCGAAGGCGACGGATGTGTATATCCTCAGCGGACGGGGCGAGGAAATCTGGCAGCCGCGGTTTACCTTTCACGGATTCCAGTATGTCGAACTGACGGGTCTGAACGGCCGGCCCGCTGAAGATGCGATTACGGGCTGTGTGGTGCATTCGAACCTGGAGCAGAGCGGACGGTTTGACTGTTCGCATCCGCTGGTCGACCGGCTTTGGCAAAATGCGCTCTGGAGTCAGAAGGGCAATTTCATCAGCGTGCCGACGGATTGTCCGCAACGGGATGAGCGTCTGGGCTGGACGGGGGATGCGCAGGTTTTTTCCAACACGGCCAATTACAATATGGATGCGGCGGCGTTTTTCACGAAGTGGATGCGGGACATTGCCGATGCGCAGACCCCGGAAGGCATTTTTCCGGATACGGCACCGCGTTTGCGGGAGGGAGAGAATTTTGTGGGTCTGGATGGTCTGGGGGGCGCGGCCGGCTGGGCGGATGCGGGGATTGTGATCCCCTGGGTGCTTTGGCGATTTTACGGGGATACCCGGATCATCGAGCGGTATTATGGGGCGATGAGCGCCTGGCTGGCGTATCTGGAGCAGACGAATCCGGACGGCATCCGTCGGAATGAATTGGGGAATAACTACGGAGACTGGCTCTGCATTCCCGCCGATACGACGTTTCGCACGCACTCGCCGATGAAGACGCTGCTGGCAACGGCGTATTGGGCGGATGATGCGGCCAAGCTGGCCCGGATGGCCCGGGCAATTGGACGAAAGCAGGAGGCCCAGCGCTGGCAAGCGATGTTTGAACGGGTTCGCCGGGCTTTTCAAAACGAGTTTCTCCTTCCGGACGGCCGGCTGACGGTTTCGACTCAGACGGCGTATCTGCTGGCGCTGGCGTTCAATCTTCTCCCGCAAGAGGTTCGGCAGACGGCTTTTGGACACCTGATTGAGACTCTTCGAAGCCGAAACTGGCATTTGAGTACGGGCTTTATCGGGGTTCGTTTTTTAAATCCTGTTCTGACGGAGATGGGACGGGCGGATGTGGCCTGGAGACTGCTGCTGAATGAAGACTATCCCTCGTGGCTTTATCCGGTGCTTCATGGGGCCACGACGATTTGGGAGCGATGGAACGGCTGGACGAAGGAGGAAGGATTTTTCAATCCTCAGATGAACTCTTTTAATCATTATTCGCTGGGGTCTGTGGGGGAATGGCTTTACCGGTTTGCGGCGGGGATTGAACTGGATCCGGAGGAAAACGGATTTAAACGGTTTATCCTTAAGCCGTATCCGAGCAGCCGTCTGGACTGGGCCGGGGCGGAATACCGGTGTCTGTACGGATGGATTCGCAGCCGCTGGCAGCGGGAGGGCGGGCTTTTCCGCTATGACATTACGATTCCGGCCAACACCGCCGCTCGTGTGTTTATCCCGAGCGAGCCTGGCAAACCGATTCAGGAAAGCGGCGTGCCGATTGAACAGGTGCCGGGGATTGCAGCTTTGGGACGTGAGGGCTGCTATGCGGTTTATGAGATTCCTTCAGGGACATATCGATTTGTGAGTCATTATTCATGTGCGGCCGAGATTGAAGGATGAAGAGATTTCGAACGGCAGTGAAAGGGTTGGGTTGGCCGGTGCTGCTTTCCGTTTTGTCCGGCTGCCTCCGTCCGGCGGCGGCTCCGGTTATGCCTGCCAGTCCGGACTGGGAGAATCCGTCTGTTGTGCAGCGGAATCGTCTGCCCGTTCGGGCAACTTTTGTGCCGTATCCGGATGAAGAGACGGCCCGAACCTGCCGGCCGGAGGATTCCCCGTATCGTCTCTCGCTGAACGGATTGTGGAAATTTCGCTGGTCGCCGAATCCTTGGACGCGGCCGGCTGATTTTTTTCGGCCTGAGTACCATGTGGAGAAGTGGGATACCATTCAGGTTCCTTCCAATTGGCAGCTGGAAGGATACGGGGTGCCGATTTATACAAGTTCGCAGTATCCCTTTCGCATCGACCCGCCGCGTGTGACGAGAGAGCCCCCGAAGGAGTGGACATCGCATCAGAACCGCAATCCGGTGGGGTCGTATCGGCGGATGTTTGAGCTGCCCGCGGCGTGGAAGGGCCGGCGGGTTTTCCTTCATTTTGCCGGGGTCAAGAGCGCCTTCTATGTCTGGGTGAACGGAGCCGCGGTGGGGTACAGCCAGGGGAGTATGACGCCTGCGGAGTTTGAGATTACACCCTATGTACGCCCCGGGAGCAATGTTCTAGCCGTGGAGGTGTACCGCTGGTCCGACGGCAGTTATCTGGAAGGGCAGGACATGTGGCATCTGAGCGGCATCTTCCGGGAGGTGTTTCTGTATTCATCAGGCCCTCTTCGGATTGCCGACTTTGCTGTGCGCACGGAGGCCGAGGCGGGGGATTCTGTGTGGCAGGTGCTCATTCAGCCCCGGCTGGACCGTGCGGGCGGTGTCAGGATTTCCGGATGCACTGTTCGGGCGCAGCTGTATGACCCGTCGGGGCGGGCGGTGTGGTCGGAGCCGCTGCGGTGTGATGCAAAAAGTGTTTTGAATGCTGACTATTCGGCTGAGATTCTCAACGAGCGAACGCCGCAGCGCGGACCGGCCAAGTTTGAATGGCTGCGGGGGACAGTGCACAATCCGCGGCTGTGGACGGCGGAAACCCCCTATCTATATACGCTGGTTTTGGCTCTGGAGGATGCTCAGGGGGGGGCGGTGGAGGCGGTATCGTGTCGGGTGGGATTCCGGGAGGTAGGGATTGAGGACGGTCGGCTTGTGATTAACGGCCGACCGGTGCGGCTGTACGGGGTGAATCGGCATGAATTTGACCCGGATTATGGCCAGGCTGTGCCGCTGGAGCGAATGCGGGAGGATATTGTTCTGATGAAGCGGTTCAATATCAATGCCGTGCGCACCGCCCATTATCCGAATGACCCGCGCTGGTATGACCTGTGCGACGAATACGGGATTTACGTCATCGATGAGGCGAATATTGAAAGTCACGGTGTTCG
Source organism: uncultured Phycisphaerae bacterium (assembly GCA_937949545.1). GTDB lineage: Bacteria > Planctomycetota > Phycisphaerae > Sedimentisphaerales > Anaerohalosphaeraceae > JAHDQI01. Next base: position 103,525 of record CALEDR010000021.1, on the reverse strand, counting down.
GGGGCTCCTGGCCAGTGAACCGAGCTGGCAGGCCGCCTTTGTGGACCGCGGCATCAGCATGGTTCAGCGGGATAAGAACCATCCTTCCGTGATTATCTGGTCGCTGGGGAATGAGTCCGGCTGGGGGCCGAATTTTGCGGCCCTGTCGGCCTGGATACGGGCGTTTGATCCGACGCGGCCGATTCATTACGAAGGGGCGCAGGCGTCTGCGGAGGATGTCAATGACCCGCGCGACCCGGCGGCGGTGGATTTTATCAGCCGGATGTATCCGAAAGTGCGGGATTTGTATGATTCTGCGGCAGATAGACGCTGGCCCCGCATTCTGCAGATGGCTCAGGACAATCGGGATTGGCGTCCGGTGCTTTTGTGTGAGTATGCCCATGCAATGGGCAATGCGGTTGGGAACCTGAAGGAATACTGGGAAGAGATTGAGTCCGATCCGCGGCTTGTCGGCGGTTTTATCTGGGACTGGGCAGATCAAGGGATTCGTCGGCGGACGGCCGACGGCCGGGAATACTTTGCTTACGGAGGCGATTTCGGCGACCAGCCGAATTCGAAAGACTTCTGTCTGAACGGGCTGGTGTTGGCCGACCGGACTGTAACGCCCAAACTCTGGGAGGTTAAGAAGGTCTATCAGCCGGTCCGGATTGAAGCGGCTGACAGGGTACCCCACACCATTCGAGTCATCAACCGGTATGCGTTTACAAATCTGAATACCCTGGAGGCCCGCTGGGTCCTGACGCGGGATGGTCAGGCAATTCAATCGGGGGTGCTGGGACGGCTTGAGTGCGGGCCCGGCGAGGAGACGACGGCGGTGTTGCCGCTGGAGCTGCCGGGGCCGCTGGGAGCTGGGGATTATCGGGTTCGTGTGAGCTTTCATCTGACGGAGCCGACCCTTTGGGCCCCGGCGGGATACGAAGTTGCGTGGGAGCAGCTGCCCGTCAGGGAGGTCGAGCCGGAGGAAAGCAGCCGTTCGGCGATTGTGCCGCAGATAGACGTTCAGGAGGAGCCTGATGTTGTCCGAGTGAAAGGACCGAAATTTGAGGCCGTTTTCAGCCGGGAAAGCGGTACGCTGTCTTCGCTTGTGTATGAGGGACGGGAAATGCTGTCGCCGCATGGCGGCCCTGTTCTGCAGGTCTATCGGGCTCCCACGAGCAATGACAGGGCCTTCGGAAAGGGCCGAGCGTACGAGTGGCGGCAGGCGGGGCTGGACCGTCTGAGTCGAGCGGTGCAGTCTTTTCAGGTTTCCAAAAAAGAATCCAAGTCGGTACAGATACAAACGGAAGCCGTCAGCACAGCTCCATTCGGCGCCGGATTTGTTCACCGAGCGGTGTGGACGGTGCGGGGGGACGGTGTGATGGAATCGGTTCATCGTTTTGAACCGTTCGGGACGCTGCCGCCGCTGCCGAGGGTGGGGCTGGTTCTGCATTTGGCCGGGGACTATGCGTTCGTCCGCTGGTATGGGCGCGGGCCGCAGGAGAATTATCCGGACCGAAATACCTCGGCGGACATCGGTCTTTGGTCGGCGACGGTGCAGGAGATATATGTTCCCTATCCGCGGCCGCAGGAAACGGGGCTGCGGACGGATGTGCGGTGGGTTGAGTTTACGGATGTCTTTGGGCGGGGGCTGCGGATTACGGCGGAAGAGCCGATGGCTTTTTCGGCCCTGCCTTATACGGCGGAGGATTTGGAGAAAGCCGCTCATCCCTTTGAACTGACCGCCCGAAATGAGGTGATTGTCTCGCTGGATGCCCGTCACAGCGGGCTGGGCAACGCCAGCTGCGGCCCGGGGGTGCTTCCGAAGTACGAGGTGCCGCCGGAACCCGTCCAGATGCGGCTGCGGTTTTCTCCGTGTCGAGCCGGTCAAGGCGCCGATTCGTCGAAGCCGATACAGCCCTCTATTTAGAATGAAAGAAACAGGGAGAGTCCAAGATGAACAAGCTTAACCGAATGGTCATTTTTGCATTGGCGGCTGTTTCTTCCGTCCTCGGTGCTTCCCCTCTAGTGAGCCCGTATGCGAAGCTGAGAAACCCCGAATTCTGTGCGGTACGGTGGACGGAAGGGTTTTGGGCGGAGCGGTTTGCCATATGTCGGGATGTGATGGTTCCGAATATGTGGCGTCTGTTCTCAGACCCGAATGTCAGCCATGCCTGGGAGAACTTTCTGGTTGCCGCCGGACGAAAAGAGGGTCGGCATCGCGGGCCGAAATGGAATGACGGGGATTTTTATAAGTGGCTGGAGGCGGCGGCCTATGTCTATGCCGTGACAAGGGATGAAGCCCTCAACCGGCAGATGGATGAGATCATTGAGGTCATCGGCGCAGCGCAGCGGCCGGACGGGTATATTCATACGCCCGTGCTGATTGCGCAGCGGACCGGTGCGGCCCAGGCGGCGGAGTTCGCCCAGCGGCTTGATTTTGAGACATACAATATGGGCCATCTGATGACGTGTGCCTGTGTTCATTATCAGGCGACGGGCAAGCGGACTCTGCTGGAGATTGCCCGGAAGGCGGCGGATTATTTGTATGGGGTGTATCAAAGCCAGCCGGAGATTCTGGCTGCCAACGCGATCTGTCCGTCGCACTATATGGGGACGGCAGACCTGTACCGAATCACGGGGGATCCGAGATATCTGGATCTTCTGAAGGGGCTGATGGAGATTCGAAGTTTGTATCGAAACGGGATGGATGACAATCAGGATCGGATTCCGTTTTATGAGCAGCGGGAGGCGGTGGGTCATGCGGTTCGGGCCAACTATTTGTATGCGGGGGCGGCGGATCTTCTGGCGGAAACGGGCGATGAGCGGCTATGGGCGCCGCTGGAAAGCATCTGGCAGGATGTGGTCAGCCGCAAGCTGTATCTGACGGGAGCGACCGGAGCGCTGTACAACGGTGCTTCGCCGGACGGCTCATGGAAGCAGGATGCGATTCAGCCGGTGCATCAGGCGTATGGGCGGGCGTATCAGCTGCCGAATCTTACGGCGCACAATGAATCCTGTGCGACGGTGGGCTTTGTGTTGTGGAACAAGCGGATGCTTTTGCTGACCGGAGAGGCGAAGTTTGCGGATGCTCTGGAGCGGGCGCTGTATAACGGAGTGCTGGCGGCGATCAGTCTGGACGGGACGAAGTTTTTTTATACCAATCCTTTGCGGGTGACAAAAGAGCTGCCATTTGAACTGCGATGGTCGCGGCATCGGGAGCGGTATATCAGCTGTTTCTGCTGTCCTCCGAATGTGGTTCGGATGATTGCGGAATCCGCCGAATATGCCTACAGTGTGTCGCCGGAAGGGGTGTATGTTCATCTGTATGGGAGCAGTGTTCTGGACACGAAGCTGCCGTCAGGGGAACGGATACGGCTGAATCAGACGACGGATTATCCCTGGGAGGGGACCGTTCAGCTGGCGGTCGAGCAGGCCCCGAAGGAGACGTGCACGGTGTTTGTGCGGGTACCGGGCTGGTCATCGGGCGGCGTCATTCGAATTAACGGTCGTGTTTTTTCGAAGGGGGTGTTGGGTCCGCAGTATATTCCGCTTCGGCGGGTTTGGAAGGCGGGGGATCGGATTGAATTGACGTTTCCGATGGAGCCGCAGTGGGTGGAAGGACATCCGCTGGCCGAGGAGATTCGCGGCCAGGCGGCGCTGCAGCGCGGTCCGCTGGTTTATTGTTTGGAGTCGCCGGATCTGCCGGAGGGGATTCGGCCGGAGAATGTGGCGGTGCGGCCCGGGGACAAATGGGAGGTTCGATGGCGGAAAGATTTGCTGGGCGGTGTGATGGTGGTGGAAGGGCGTGGGTACGTTTGGAATAGACAGCCGTGGGGAGAGTCGTTGTATCGGCCGGTTCGGCTGGAGAAGCCGGCGTCGATTCGTCTGCGTCTGATTCCTTATTATGCGTGGGATAACCGCGGCGACTGGGAGATGTGTGTGTGGCTGCCGGTCCGGTAGGAGGCGGCTGAGAGGATCAAAAAAACCTCCGAATCATTGGAAAGGATAGGCAATGAAGAAGACGATTCTGTTTGTGTGGATAGGACTGGCGGGATGTCTGTATGCCGCGGAAACGGCGACGGTTGAGCAGTGGGATTTTTTTGAACTGTCTCTGAAGGGGCCGGCGACGGGCAATCCATTTGTCGGGTTCGAATTCAGTGCCGTTTTTGAAAACGCGGGGCGGCGGTTCGAACCGGAGGGGTTCTATGACGGAGATGGAGTGTTCAAGATCCGATTTATGCCGGATGCCCAGGGGGTCTGGAGATATAAGACGAAAAGCAACTACCGGGAGCTGGACGGGAAGACGGGACAGTTTGTCTGTACAGCCCCGTCGAAGGGCAATCACGGTCCTGTTCGGGTGCGTGATCAGTATCATTTTGCCTATGCGGACGGCACGCCGTTCTTCCCATTCGGCACGACCCTTTACGAATGGCCTTTTCAGACGGAAGAACTCAAAAAGCAGACGCTGGAGACGCTCAAGCAGTCACCGTTTAACAAAGCGCGGTTTCTGCTGATTCCGCCGTGGAAAGAGCATTATGTAACGGGGCCGGAGAAACTCACGGAATTTCCCTTTGTCGGCACCTCCCGTGAGAACTGGGATTTTTCTCGATTCAATCCGGGCTATTTTCGGAATTTGGAATGGTGTGTCCGGCAGTTCCGCGATTTGGGGATTGAAGCGGACCTGATCATCTTTCATCCGTATGACGACGGCAAGTGGGGGTTTGACCGGATGGATGCGGCGACGAACGAGCGGTATCTGCGCTATGTAATCGCCCGCTTTGCGGCGTTTCGAAATGTCTGGTGGTGTTTGGCCAACGAAAACAGTTATCTGAAGCATTGGACGGATGCGGATTGGGATCGGATGTTTCAGATTGTGCAGGAGCGGGATCCGTATGGGCACCTGCGGTCGATTCACAATGCGGACCGGATTTACGATTACTGCAAACCGTGGGTGACGCATGTAAGTCTTCAGTACTATATGGCGGTGCGGTATCTGGGGATTTCCCCGATGCTGCGGGATATGTATCAGAAGCCGATTGTGCATGATGAGATCAACTATGAGGGGAATATTGAAAAGCGCTGGGGGAATATCTCCGGGGAAGAGATGGTGTTTCGTTTTTGGTCGGCCTATGTCGGCGGGGCGTACGCGACCCATGGGGATTGTTTTGGGCCGTCGGAGGATCCGACGTGGATTTCCATCGGCGGCAAGATGCAGGGTCAAAGTCCGTCGCGGATTGCGTTTTTGCGGAAGATTGTGGAATCGGCCGGCGGGATCGATCCGATTGACTATACCTTTGAGACGAATATTGGGGGTCGGGCACCTGATCTGTATCTGATTTATTTCGGCCGGGATCCGATGGAACAGTGGACGTTTCGTCTGCCGAAGAAAAATCTCCAGGAGGGGATGCGATTTCGGGCAGAGATTGTGGATACGTGGAATATGACGGTGGAGCCGGTCCAGGAGGTTTTTGAAGTCAAGCCGCTGGATCGCTATACGTTTACGGACAAAGAGGGGCGTTTCATTCGTCTGCCGGGCCGGCCGTATATGGCGCTGCGGCTGCAGCGGGCGGATTAGGCCGACTGCGACGGGTTGTCTTTCGGCGGGTGTTTGCGCCAGTAATTGGCCAGGATGGAACCGGATACATTCATCCAGGGGCTGAAGACAGCGGCGGCCAGTCCGACGGTGGCCAGTTTTCCCATGGCCGCAGCCAGGCCGGAAGCCATTCCTCCGTTCTGCAGGCCCACTTCGATGGCAATGGTCCGGCAGGAGTTTCTGTCGAGTCCGCACAGTCGGGTCGCCCCATAGCCCAGAAGATAGCCCAGCGTGTTGTGCAGGGCGGCGGCTGCAAAGAGCAGAATGCCGATCTTCAGCAGGTGATCGCGTCCGGCGGCGGTTGTGACGGCGGTAAAGTAAAGGATGCCCGCCATCGACAAGATTGGCATCTGCCGATGCAGATGCGGCCAGCGTTCTTTTCGTACGGCGTTATAGACAAAGGCCGCCGCAATGGGAAGCAGGACCATCAAAATGATTTCCTGCATCATTTTGAGGAATTGAATGTGGACCATTTCGCCGGCCAGCAGCTTCATCCACAGGGGCGTCAGCAGGGGCGCCAGCAGCTGGGCCAGAGCGGTCAGGGTTACGGACAGGGCCAGGTTGGCCCCGGCAATGTAGTTCATTACGTTTGAGGCCAGGCCGCTGGAGCAGGAGCCGATCAGGATGATGCCGGCGGCGATTTCCGGCGGAAAGCCGAAGGTTTTGGCCAGAGCAAAGCCGACCAGGGGCATGATGGTAAACTGACAGGCCGTTCCGATGAAGACGGCTTTGGGCATTTTGGCCACACCCAAAAAGTCTTGGATGCTCATCTGCGTTCCCATGCCGAACATAACCAGCTGCACGATGGGCAGAATCAGACGGCGGTCCTGCAGATTGACGGGCCCGATGCGGAGGAAATACTCCGGAAAACACAGGGGGGCCGTCACGGCGGCGATGATGCAGACGGTATAACGAAATCCTTTGAGGGGGGTATCCGACAGACCTACGGCTAGGAGAATGGGGCAGGCCGCTGCGAAGATTTTGGCCGGCATCGGCGCCGGGATGAGCAGAGAAAAGAGCAGGGCTGCAAGCAGACAGACGGCGGATAATCCCAATGCTATTTGAAAGAGACTGACCTTTCTTCGTATAGCCATCCACTCTCCTGTATGAATAGGGAACAATTGCACATTGGCGACGGTTTTATTTCAGCACGCTTGCCAGATATTCGATTGCCGGCTGGGGGCTGGAGAGTACCGGAACCGTCAGCCGTTCCGGCGGAATTATCTGGACCACCCGTGCCATAGAGGCCTGGGCCAGCACGATGACGTCCACCCGTCCGGCCAGTTCGAGAATGCCTTCGGATACGATTTTGTCATGGACGGCCGGATTGCCGGAAAGCACGGCCTCGAATGCCCCTTCACACAGTTTTTCTGTCAGTTCAACATCGCTGGGGCTCTGTCTGCGGATGAGTTCTGCAGTCGGGTTCAGCGTGGACGGCAAAGTGGCGATGACGCCGATTCGTTTGCCGATTTGAACGGCCAATTTGGCCATCGGCTCATCCACTCGGATAACGGGGACGGTCGCCAGCTCTCCGCCGATTTCGGCGGCCCTGCCGAGGGAGGAGCAGGTGACGAGGATGGCATCCGTTCCCGCCTGCTCCGCCGAGAGGATGTGGCTGACCAGACGGCGGGCGGTCGGCTTGGTGAGGCATCCTTCCCGGAGAATATCCTTCAGAAGTCCCTCATCCACCATATGCACCGTTTCGATGTCCGGCAGGAGCCGGCGGCACAGGTCATTGAAGATCGGAATCATTAGGGGGGAGGTGTGAATGAGGGTGAGTCGTTTTTTCTTCATATCTTTTTCTTCCTGACGACGGCTCGGGCGGCCTCGACGATATCGTTAATACCGATATGGTAATAATCCAGCAGGGGATCGGGCAGACCGGAACGGGGGAAACAATCCGGCAGTCCGATTCGTTGGATGGGGACGGGGCAGTCTTCGACGCTGCATTCGGCGATGGCGCTGCCTAAGCCGCCGATGATATTATGATCCTCGATGGTGACAGCGGCTCCGGTTTGTTTTAAGAGGGTGATAATTCCCTCTTTGTCCAGGGGTTTGAGGGTATGGACATCGGCGACGACGGCCCGGATTCCTTCTTGAGCGAGGCGTTCGGCGGCCTTCAGGGCGCGATTGACCACGAATCCGTTTGTGAAGAGCGTAAGGTCTTTTCCGTGTTCGGCGAGGATTCGGATTTTGCCCAGTTCAAAGGGAATCTCCCGGCCATCCACCCGCGGGTCGCGTCCGCTGCCGATGCGCACGTAGGCCGGGCCATGGATCTTGTGAATCGCACGTGCGGCCAGGCGTACTTGGGTGTCGTCAGCCGGCACGACGATGGTGATGCCTGGGATTGCTCGGAGGATTCCGAGGTCTTCAAAGAACTGATGGGTGACGCCTTCGCGTTCTCCGGCACTGATGCCGCCGTTGGCTCCGATGAGTTTGACGTTCAGTCCTGGGTAAGCCACAAACGTGCGAATTTGTTCACAGGCCCGCATAGTCAGAAAGCCGGCATAGGTGGCGACATAGGGAATCAGGCCGCAGGCGGCCATGCCGGCGGCACAATTGACGGCGTTTTGTTCGGCAATGCCTACGTCAATGAAACGGTCCGGGTATTTTTGGGCGAACTGTCTGCCCTTGACGACCAGGACGGAATCGGCGCAGACCAGAACGGTTTTGGGGTCCTGTTCGGCCAGTTCAATCAGGGTTTCGATAAAAGCCAGGCGGGTATTGCCCAAAGCGGTCATGAGCAGGGTCCTCCGAGGATGTGCATGGCCTGCTGATATTCTTCTGTGGTCGGGACGCGTTTGTGCCAGGAATTGTCGCCTATCATAAAGGGAACCCCTTGTCCCTTGACGGTATGGGCCAGAATGAGCGACGGCCGGTCTGTGCAGTCTCGGGCCTTTTGAAGTGCGGGGAGAATCTGTTCAAATCTGTGGCCGTCAATTTCCTGACAGTGCCAACCGAAGGCCTCCCACTTGGGCAGGATTGGATAGAGGCCGCTGACCTCTTCGACAGGGCCGCTGCTCTGCAGGCCGTTGTTGTCCACCAACACAATGAGTCGGCCTGCTTTGTACTTGGCGGCCGCTGTCGCTGCCTCCCAGACGACCCCCTCCTGAAGCTCCCCGTCTCCTGTAATCACATAGGTATAGTAATCGTATCCCGTCAGGCGTGCGGCCAGCACCATTCCTAATCCGATGGAGATTCCGTTGCCCAGAGAGCCGGAGGTGCTGTCGATGCCGGGGGTTTTGTTCATATCCGGATGTCCCTGAAGCATCGAGTCCAGCGAGCGCAGTCGGGGCAGTTCGTCGCGGGAGAAAAAGCCCCTGCGGGCCAGTGCCGCATAAAGGGCCGGACAGGCATGCCCTTTGGAGAGAATGAATCGGTCTCGGTCAGGTTTTTGGGGGTTGGCCGGGTCAATATTCATCACCTCAAAATACAGGGCTGTAAGGAGGTCGGTTACGGACAGAGAGGCACCGGGGTGACCGTCGCCGGCCTTGTAAATCATTGTGAGGATGTCGATCCGAATCTGCCGGGCAATTTCTTCCAGTTCTTTAATTCGGTTCTGCACGTTTTTTGCCTTTCGGCTCGAAATCTTAAATCTGAAATCGATTCGTCATTTTTTTTATGGGGTTTCATCCTAATCAAAACGGGTTTCTGATTCAAAGATTTTTTCCGTTTGGACGTCGCCGGCAAATTGCGGACAAAAAGAACTTGAAAAAAAGGAGAGGAAACAATTATTCTATTTTTTGAAGAAAATTCACTGCAGGAGAGAGAAGATGATGTATTCGGCAGGTATTTTTGCACGATTGATTGTATTTGCCCTCACGGCGGTGCCTGAGCCGGCGAAAGTCATCACTGTTCCGCAGGACCCAGACCCTGCCTATACGCAGGTTCTTCAGGAGCGGGCAAGGAAAATTGTCCAGACACTGAAAATTGAAGATGACGCGAGGGCTCGGCAGGTTCAGGAGGTAATTGCGGAGCAGTATCGCAGTCTGGGGATGCTGCAGGATACCTGCGATGCTCAAATCAAAGCGGTTCAATCCCGGACGGATGTGGATGCGGAGACGAAAAAACTGATTATCCAGGCCCTGAAGGATATAACCCAGCGGCTGCGGGAGCAGCTGCATACGCAGTATCTGCTGAGATTGTCGGCCCTGCTGAGTCCTGCCCAGATTGATCAGGTCAAGGACGGGATGACCTACGGTCTTTTGCCGGTGACGTACAACAGTTATCTTCAGATGCTGCCGCAGCTGACTGACGAGCAAAAGGAGGTGATTTCGGCCTATCTGATTGAGGCGCGGGAAATCGCGATGGATGCGAGTTCTTCGGGGGAAAAACATCAATGGTTTGGGAAATACAAAGGGCGGATTAACAATTACCTGTCCGCCCAGGGGTATGACCTGAAGAAAGCCTCAGAAGAGCGAAATGTTCGAAACCAGGCCGGTTCTAACTGACGGTCGGCGGAACAGCCCCCTTTTCACAAAGGGGAGGATTTTTTTAGGACGTACTTTTTTTCCACGGGCTTGCGCCCGCGGCTGATTCAAGAGTCGGTCTTTTTTCCGAAGCCGAGTGTTAGCTAAAACAAGGATACGACTCCTTTCCGGAGGGGGTGTGTCTCTGTCTATCCGCGAAATATATATCAGACATAAAGGGTATAGTCTGGCCATATTCTTGTAAAATCTATGAATATGAAAAGTTATTTCCCTAATCCGGGAAGAACTTATCTTGTTGTTTTGCTATCATTGCTACAAAAGTGATGAGGGTTATTGTTTTTTCGGCACTCTCCGAATAGGGGGACGGTCAGTATGGTTAGGCTGTGGAGCCGAGGTTCCTGGAGGGAATGGATGAGAATCATCGCGGCGTTTCCTGTCCTTGTTTTCCTTTTGTGTCGGCCTTGTCTTGCGGCGGATGCAGAACCGATTGGGTGGGCGGCAATGGCTGGAGGCACGACCGGCGGTCAGGGCGGTGAAGTGGTGACCGTAACGAACAAAGAAGACTTTGTAAATGCCGTCAGCGGGGATACGCCGCGGATTGTTCAGGTGCTCGGGACCATTCACGGCGATTACAATATTCCGAATGTGGGGTCCAACAAGACGATTCTGGGCATTGGGTATGATGCGAAAATTGTTGGATTCAGCGTGAAGGTCAGTGATGTGGATAATGTGATCGTCCGCAATCTTACCTTTCAGGGGGCGATGCCGCAGGATGGTCTGATTTGCCGGCGTGCGACTCACGTGTGGATTGATCATTGTACGTTCTTGGACTGCGCGGACGGGCTGCTTGATATTACGGATCAGTCTAACTATATCACGGTTTCGTGGTGCCGCTTTTATTATACCAGCAAAGTGAATGCTCACCGGTTAACCTGCCTGGTTGGTTCGACCGATGACAATCCGACGGATGTGGGCAAGCTGAATGTGACGTTTCATCATAACTGGTGGGGGTCGTATGCGGATCAGCGGATGCCGCGCGGGCGATATGGGCAAGATCACGTCTTCAACAACTACTACTCGTGCACGGGAAACTCCTATTGTGTCGGGGGGTCGTGGGGGTATAAGGTGCTTTTGGAGAATAACTACTTTGATCATGTGAAAAATCCGATTACGGATGCGGGGCGTGTGGATTCGGGGACCAGCGGCACGTTTACGGTTGAAATCAAGTCGGTGGGCAATATTTTTGACGGATGCAGCGGGAGTATGTCGGGATACGGCAGTGCTTTTGTGCCGCCGTATGCGTACAGTCTGGATGCGACGGCGAACATTCCCTCCCTCGTGATGGGAGGAGCCGGGACGACGATTTTGGTTGGAGACTCATCGCTTTGGCCGGTGCAGGCGACGGTTCCCCGACCGGCAAACGGAGATTTTTGTGCGGCGACAACAACGGCGCTGAGCTGGCGTGCCGGCCATACGGCCGTCACCCACAATGTTTATTTTGGGACCTCGCCGACTGAACTGGTCGGCTACGGCAATCAGACGGCAACCACCTTCACACCGCCGACCCTGACGGCGGATACGAAGTATTACTGGCGGATTGATGAAGTGACTGCTGACAATACGGTGATTCCGGGAGAGGTGTGGATGTTCAAGACGGCGCCGAATCTTCCGTCGGATTTGATTCATTATTGGCCGTTTGATGTGGATTTCTTGGATGTTTCCAAGGTCTATGCATCGAATCCCAACAATCCGTTCGGGGCGGCTTGGCTGGATTCCGAGGAGAAACTGCTGGGCGGGGGCTGTCTGGATTTGACTTATCCGAAAGACGGCCTGATTGTCGGATGGTCGGATACGGGAACCAACCGGATTTTTCCGAATGCCGCTCCGATGACGATTTCGCTGTGGTTTAAGCCCACGGCTCTGCCTGCCTCCGATAAAACGGCGTGCATGCTCGGCACCAAAGTCGGCACACAAACCTCCGCCAAAACCTTCCGGATTGAGCTGCTTCCGTCCGGGGCGTGCCGGCTGACCGTGGATACCCAGACCCCGGAATTCGGCAATCGGCCCGTTCTGAATCAATGGAACCATGTGCTGGTGTCCATTGATGCATCCGGCCAGCTGCGGGGCTGGCTGAATGCGAATGAGGCGGGTTCCATTGCGCTGGCGACTTCTCCTTCGAACAATTATAACGGCCAGTACACGGGGATTGGTTTTTATGGGGATGAACCGAGCGTCAACGGGATGAGCCGGGGGGAGTATAACGGCTATCTGGATGATGTGGCCATATGGAGCCGCTCGTCGGACCGGACGTTTGCGGAAATCCTTTACAATGACGGTTTGGGGCGTGCGGCTGTCGGAACTCCTGTGTTTACAACGGATTTGATAGAGAATCTGGACGCGGTCGAACTGACGCCGTATGTCGGCGGGACCCTGCGGTCTTATGCGGAGGGCATCGGCACATTCCGCAAACTTTCCGGCCCGGACTGGCTGACTGTCAGTCCCAACGGGAATCTGTCGGGGGCTCCGAAGGATTCGGACAGAGGGCTCAACACCTTCACCGTTGTTTTTGAGAATACCTCTGGGCAATCCGATACAGCTGTTATGACAATCCATGTGTCCAATGTTTATTCCGGGGTCAAAGGGCTGGAGGATTTGGCCGGGCTGTCCGACAGATGGCTTTGGGCGGGCTGTGAGGAGATTCCTTCGTGCGGCGGGGCGGATCGAAACGAGGATCGGAGGGTGGATTTGGCCGATTTTGCTGTTCTGGCTTCGTGCTGGCTGGGGGATGAGGCCCTTGTTCTTGCTTTGCCGTTTGAGGAAATGAGCGGGGATACGACGAAGGATATTTCCCTCTATAATCGCACGGCCCATCTGGCGGGGGGGCCTATATGGACAGAGGGCGTTTCGGGCGGCGGTCTTCTGCTGGACGGGCTGGATGATTATGCCGAGTTTCCCGATTATTTCGGAATCGGCGGAGGGCGGGCGCGAACCGTTTGTGCCTGGATTCAAACCACGCAGACGGGCGGAATGATTCTGACCTACGGCGGTCTGGATACAGGGACCCGCTGGCTGTTATTTGTGAATAATGCCAAACTTCAGCTGGGCGTCAGCGGCGGCAATGTTGTCAGCAATCAACCGGTTGCCGATGGGCAGTGGCATCATGTAGCGGCGGTTCTGGAGGCACCGGAAGCGGGGCCGGCGCTGGTGCAGCATCTTCGGCTGTATATCGACGGTCAGCTGGATCCGGGGGTTTATACGTCTCCCACTTTGTCAATTGTAACGGGGACGGCTTGTCCGGTGCGGGTTGGGACGATCGAGCAGGTTTCCGGACTGCTGGGGAGTTTTTTCAGCGGCCGCATCGATGATGTGCGGATTTACGAGCGGGCTTTGAGTGCGGAGGAGATTCAGAATCTGTATCAGCAGGAAAGCAGGTGAAAACAAGTTCTTGTTTGAGGGGTTTGTATGAGAACAAGCGGTGAGCGGGCTTACCAAAATTGGGTGTTGTTTTCTGTTCTGGTTGCGGTGTTGTCCTTGATTGCCGGTGCGGACCCGGGGCCGCTTGTGTTGTTTTATACCAGTCCGGCGACGTATACGGCCAATGCCACCTCGAATTCGGCGCTGCCGATCGGCAACGGGCGTCTGGCCGCGATGGTGTACGGCGGGATGAATGAGGAAATCGTTCAGTTCAATGAGGATACGGTTTGGGCGGGCCATCCGCATAATTATGCTCACACCGGGGCGTCGGCCTACCTGCAGCAGATTCGAAACTATATATGGGCCGGGCAGGGCAAGAATGCTTATGACCTTGCGGCCAAAAACAATTTTATGAGCGTTCCGCTGCGTCAGTGCCCCTATCAGCCGACGGCGGAACTTCGGCTGACGTTTAATCATTCGGGCACGAATTACAGACGGCAGCTGGATTTGACGACAGCTACGGCCTCGGTAACCTACACAGCCGGAGGCGTGACCTATCAGCGAGATTGTTTTGCCAGCTATCCGGATAACGTGATTGTGGTTCGGCTGACAGCCAGCCAGCCCGGAAAAATTGGGTTTACATGCAGTTTAACCACACCGCATACGGTGGTCAGCCGTTCGGTCAGCGGCCATGACGTGGTTCTCCGCGGGGCTGTGGATCATGTGGGTTTAAACGGTCTGGCCAGTGATGTGGAGTTTGAAACCCGCGTGCGGATTCTCGCAGAGGGCGGTTCGGTGACCCCTTCCGGCCAGACTCTGGTGGTCAGCGGGGCGGATGCGGTGACGCTGGTACTGGGGGCCGCTTCGAATTTTGTTCGCTATAACGACATCAGCGGCGATCCGAGTCAGCGTTGTCTGAACACGGTATCCAGTGCGGCGGCCAAAGGATTTGCGGCGCTGCGTCAGGCCCAATTGGATGATTATCAGGCCCTCTTTAATCGGGTGACGTTGGATTTAGGGACTTCGGAGAAGGTCAACAATCCGACGGATGCGCGTCTGAGGGCCATTGAGGCCGGCGTGGATGCCGCCAAGACGGACTGGTCGCTTTTCAATGCGGATGATTTGCAGCTGCTGACGGTGAATTTTCAGATGGCCCGGTATCTGCTGATTTCGGGGTCTCGTCCGGGTTCTCAGCCGCTGAATCTGCAGGGCAAGTGGAATAACGAGTTCGAGCCGTCGTGGGAGGGCAAGATGACCCTCAATATCAACGAGGAGATGAACTACTGGGCGGCGGAGGTCACGAATTTGGGGGAATGCCATCAGCCGCTGTTTGATCTGATTCGGGATTTGTCGGAGACGGGGGCTGCGGTGGCATCGGTGCACTATGGTGCAGACGGGTGGGTTGTGCATCACAATACGGATTTGTGGCGCGGGGCGGCTCCCATCAATAGTCCGGGAGGACTGTGGCCGAGCGGCGGGGCGTGGCTGTGTATGCATCTGTGGTGGCACTATGAATACAGCGGGGATCTGAATTTTCTTGCGGAGGCCTATCCTTTGATGAAGGGGGCGGCGGAGTTTTTTGCGGACTTTTTGGTGCCGGATCCGCGGAGCGGGCGAGTTCCGTATCTGCTGACGAATCCTTCCCATTCGCCGGAGCAGCCCAATCCGGCGCTCGGAGAGAACGGGGAGCTTGTGGCCGGCCCTACGATGGACTGCCAGCTGATTCGAAATCTGTTTACGTATGTGATTGAAGCGAGTCAGATTCTGGGCGTAGATGCAGACTTTCGGCAGCAGCTGGAGCAGAAGCGTGCGCAGCTGCCTCCCAACCAGATCGGCCGATACGGTCAGCTGCAGGAGTGGCTGGAGGATGTGGATGTGCCGAACACGCATCGGCATCTGTCGCATCTGGTGGACCTGATGCCGGCTGGAAATATTACCCCTCATCACACACCGGACCTGGCGGCGGCAGCGCAGGTGGTTTTGAATTGGAAAGGGGATAATACGAATAATACGTCCTGGAGTCAAGCGTGGAAGATGTGCTGTCGGGTGCGTCTGCTGCAGGGCAATCATGCCTATATGATTCTCAATAAGATTCTTGGCAAATCCCATACGTATAACATGACTTTTTCCCGAAAAGGGGGGACGGCTGATGGGACATCTGAGAACCAGATTGATGGAAATTTAGGGGTTTTGATGGGGATGGCGGAGATGTTTCTGCAGAGTCATCAGGGGGAGGTGTATTTGCTGCCGGCATTGCCGGATAAAATGGCGAATGGGAGTGTGACGGGCTTGAAGGCTCGCGGGGGTTTTGAGGTGGATATTACGTGGGAAAATAATGATTTAAAGAGTGCACAAATTCGCTCACTGCTGGGTAAAACCTGCCGAATTCGTTCGGCTTGGCCGATTGCCGTGACGGATGGGACTGTCCGTGTGGAGGTCCAGAGACCTGGCGTGAATCTTTATGAATTTGGCACCCAGGCCGGTCATGTCTATACGATTACTGCGTATTCTTGTACCGCCCCGCTTTTATCGGACTATAACCAGGACTGTCAGGTAGATTTTGAGGATTTTGCTGCTCTTGCCGGCGAATGGTTATCGGGTATTGGGGACATGAGCTTGGCTGATTTGGCCCAGATGGCAATTGACTGGCTTGAATGCAGCCGTGAGCCCACTGACGTATGCTGGAAATAGAGGTTAAAGTGGGCACAAAATACCTATATTTTTGCATCTTGACGTCGAATCGCCATCTAAGAATATGAAAAGTTATTTTTAAAATGTGGGAAGAAGTATCTTATTTGCTGTGTTATACTTCAAATGTAAAAATGGGAAAGTGCTCATTAAAAATAGGAGGAGCAAGAGACCATCGATTTATTCACCTTTTGGTTTTGGAGGAATCGTTTGTCAGCGAATGTCGTTGCAGTCAGGGGAATTAAGAAACTTGCGTGTGGGTGTGTGAAGCCTTTGACTGAAGATGTGTATCTTTCACTTATTTCTAATTTTTTGGAGGAAGGAAAAATGAAGAAAGCATTCGTTTTAGTGGGTTTGGCTGCGGTCGTGTTATTTGTGGCGGATGCGAAAGCGTTGACGATCACAACCAACATGGGCGGAGCCGACTGCGAGATGCGCGAAGTGAATCCGACCACCAATCGTGGGACGAGTACGGAAATCGCATCGCGCGTCAGTGCAAAATCCCTCGGTGCCAGTCATGACCATCAATCGTTGATTTACCTGAAGTTTAATGTGTCCAGTGTTACGGAAGCGGATCTGATGAAGGACATCATTGTGCGGACGACCATTCGAAACACCAACTTAGCTCCGGGACGCTACAAAGACACCGTCGAGCCGATTGGGCCCAATACAGGGTGGGATTACTATGTGCTGGATCCGACGACGCCTGGGGCGGATTGGGATGAACTGACCATCACGCCCAGTACGGCACCGGGGCTTTACATTGACGGGGACTTCACGACCAAGCCGATTTATGACTTTTTAGGGGATTTGAACCCTGAGTTAACGTACCTGGGTCAGCGTTTGTATGATGATGAGTATCTGGTGAGCGGGCATCTGGCTGTCGGGGCCCCCTTTGACTTTGTGCTGAGTGCGGGCAGTGCGCTGCACCAGGCGATTGCCAAATCCCTGCAGCAAACGGACCATAAAACGGTGACGGTTGTGATGTACATTGCTCACAATGCAGACAGCGACAATCCCCAGTGGATCAACTTTAATTATCTGTTCAACTCGAAAGAGATGTTGGTGCTGAATAATGATCCTGCCAGCCCGTGGGGCGGGATGTCGAATGCCAACGGGGAATTTTCTCCCTCGCTGATTTTTGTTCCGGAGCCGGCGACGCTGGTTCTGCTGGGTTTGGGCGGGCTGTTTTTGCGAAGAAAAAGTTAAGTTTCGATTTTGACGGATTCAGGTACTGCATAGCCAGATGCAGTACCTGAATCTTCCCTTTGGATGCAGTGTGCGGGGGAGGGGTTCTTTGGCATCAGTCAGGCAGAATTGTCAGAAGGCGGGTTTTTGAGAGTTTTGGCGGAGAAGGATCCTTTCTTTCCGCCAGGAATGAGAACATGGAGAAGAGCCCTCCCGCTTTCCGAAAGAGAAATCAGTCAGGAAGCAAGACCCTGCTACAATCATATGTTTGCTGTATTCGAGCCATCAGGCGGGATGACGCGTCTTTGAACAGGGGAAGAATAATTGAAAGGATGGAACAATGACAAGAATTTTTTGTATCTTGCTCTGGTTATGTGCGGTTTCGACGGCCTTTCCGCTGTCGATCACGAATGGGAATTTTGAGAACCAATACGATGATCCCTACAATAAGGATATTTTATATTGGTATGATTACGGCGGGCCGTCGATTGGTGTTGACCAAGGTCCTTTTTTCCTGGGCCGACTTTCTTCAACCATCTTTAACAGCAAATGCGTGTATATGGGGAAAGAAGCGAATACCAATGAGGACGGAGGCAATCACGCCTACGTTTACCAGAGCATCGGCTTTTATGACAGCGAAAACGATCCGCCGGTGGTCGATATTAGGTTAGATTGGGGATTGGGGCCTGGCAAGACCGGCGGCCCAATGGGGGTGACGGTGATGATTCTGGAATCGGACGGGACGTTTGTGCCCGGGGAATGGGATGGGGCGGCTCATGAAATTTACGGCAAACCCGGGATTCGGGAGATCGGCCGGGGGACCATTGTCCGGACAACCGCTACGGGTGTTGTGTTTCACGAGCGGTTTCAGATTGATCTGACCAGCGCCACACACGGCCGAGAGCTGTTCCTTCGCTTCAACAATTACAAAGTCGGAAGTCTTGTGCCGTATGTGCAGATCGACAACATTACCCTTTCTCTGTCTTCTGTGGTGAATGTATCGCCTCAAAACAAGGCCGTCTATGTGCCGGTATGGCGGTCTTCGTCGGCGAATGATTTGGTTTTTAAGATTGTGGATCCTGCCATTACCTCGGTGGATGTTCTGCTGGGGACGGAGCCGAATCTGTTTGCCAGCCCGCAGTATAAGATTGTGGAAAACAGACCGGTTTCGATGGGGCTCAATACGGTTACGCTGGAAACGGAACTGTCGGCGGATCTGAATTATCTGACGGATTATTATTGGCAGATTCTGGCGTATGAGTCCGACGGAATGGGCGGACGTACACTGAAATATATCGGGCATGTTTCGACGTTTAAGACGATTCAGCAGGGCCCGTATCTGTCGGCGGTGAGTCCGGATGTCATCGGAGTCTGGCCGGGAGACAATGTGGTCTTTACGGTGCCGTTCAGCGTCAGTGCCGATACGTTCCAATGGTATAAACAAGGCGATCCGAATCCGCTGGTGAATGGGTCGAAGTACAGCGGGGCGGATTCCGATACCCTGACGATTTATAATGTGCAGCGGGCGGATGAAGGCGCATATTATTGTGTCGGAAGAGAAACGGCCACCGGTCTGACGTCTGCGACGCAGGCCCCTGGAACGGTGTTTATCAAAGAATTGAAGTCTTACTATCCGTTTGAGACGACCTATACGGTTGGAAGTGATGTTTATACTCCAGATGTGATTGGCGGCAAGGACGCGAAACTGCTGGGCGGGGCTGCGGTGGTGGTGAGTCCTTCGGACCCGAACAACCTCTTCGGCGGATATCTGGCACTCCGGAATCCGAGGAATGTCACCCATACGCAATATGCCCAGATCAGCGACACATCGGTGGTTCATTATCCGGAGCTGACGATCAGCTGCTGGGTCAAGCCGGAGCTTTTGGATCTGGACTATGAACGAAACGCTCGGCTGTTTGATTTCGGTCAGGATGCTCAGAATTACTTTTTCCTGACTCTGCTTCGGAATACCAATCAGGCGTACTGTGAGATGAAGCTGGCCAACAGCAGCCGCGACACCGAAGCGAGCGGCGATATCGGGTATGGGACCAAATGGCTGTATGTTGTTTTGACTGTTGGGCAGGAAGGGTCCAGTACGCCGGGGAAAATCTATATTAACGGCCAGTACGGCGGCAGAGATGGTTTGTACCAGCCCACCCAGATTCCCAAACCGCTCAATTACATTGGGAAAGCCGTCAGTACCACGGACAATCCTCCGAACTTTAACGGGTTGATTGATGAATTGAAGATCTACAACTACGTCAAAACGGCGGAGGAAATTGCCCGGGAGTATATGGCGGTTCGGACGGAAGTGGAATCGATCTGTGATATGGAAAGCTATAATTTGGCCGACTGGGACTACAACCGCAATTGCCGGATAGATCTTTTGGATCTGGCCGAGATTGCGGAACGATGGCTGAACAATTACCTGGTGTATTTTGACTAAGCACTATCCAAGAGGCAAATGAACGGAAAGGATAGAACAATGAAACGTATTTTCTGCGTTTTGAACTGTTTACTCTTGGCTTCGACGGCCGCAGCGCTGTCGATTACCAATGGAGATTTTGAGGCCTTCGGAGTTCGGGAGGATGTCCCGGGATGGTTTGATTACACGGTGGCTACGAGGGCCGCGGGGCAGACGTATTTGCGGTTGATGTACAGCCCGAACGGTACGCAGTATATGGGTTTTTCTACCAATCAGTGCTGGGCGTATCAGAGCATCGGATTGAATACGGCTGGCCAGCCGGCTTTGCGGATTCAGTATCAAGTTGGGCGACCGACGAATATGACGGAATCGAGAACCCTGGTTCTTCGGGTTTCCATCTATGAATCCGACGGTACCTTTGTCGGTTCCGATGGGCCGGCCGCCTCGGATATTCAAGGGGCCTCAGGGGTTACGCTGCTGGATTCGGTGACGGTAACCTACTCGGAAGTGAATCCCGGGCAATTGATCAGCGACTCTGTGACGCTTCAATATTTGGGTACGGCGAGCGGGGAACTGTTTTTGCGTTTTGCCAATGTGGGCGACGGAAACAGCGCTACAGAAGACACGATGGTGATCGACAATGTTCAGATTGCGCCCCTGCCCAGTGTGGTCAATTCGCTTCCGAAAAACGGTGTTCAGTATGTGGCGGTGGAGCGGACGTCGGCGGAAAACGATTTGGTCTTCTTCGTGGCGGATGGGGGAGTTTCGAAGGTGGATGTTTTGTTTGCACCAGACCCCAATCTGACGGAAGCGCATACGATTGTGAATAAAATGTCTGTTTCGCCGGGGGTTTATACGATTACGCTTCAGAGCGAATATCCTCAGGATCTGTCTTGGAGTACAAATTATTACTGGCGGGTTCTGGCCTATGAGCCCAATGGGGTCAATCTGACTTTGAAATATGCCAGTCCGGTCTGGAGTTTCAAAACAATTCAGGAAGGACCTTATCTGGGGAATGTTGCACCGGCCCGATTGGTGTCCCGCGCGGGGAACGATGCCGTCTTTGGGCTGACCGTCAAAATGAAGGCCGATACCTATCAGTGGTATAAAGATGGGGTGGGTGCTTTGTCGAACGGCACAAAGTACCAAGGGGTGAATACGGACACCCTGACGGTTTTGAATACAGAGGCGGCGGATGCCGGATACTATTACTGTATTGCGACGCACACGGCCACCGGATTGACGGCGCAAAGTTTGAACAAGGGCCGTTTGATGGTGGGCGAGCTGAAATCGTATTATCCGTTTGAGACGACCTATACAGCCGGAGGAAATCTTTATACGCCGGACGTGGTCAGCGGCAAAGATATGCAGCTGATGGGCGGAGCGGATTTGTCGGATTATGATGCCATTGCGGGCAAGCATCTGCTGCTGGAAAATCCTTCCGGGGCGACGCTCGAATGGGCCAAAATCGCCGATACGACGGTGGCGCATTATGAGGATATTACGATTGCCTGCTGGGTTCGGCCGACGACCCTGGTGAATTCGAATGACAGAGACCGCTGGACCCGAGTCTGGGATTTTGGGAAAGATGCGACGGAGGCCTTTTTCCTGACGATGCTTTATCGGCAGAATGATCCGAGACAAGGCGGATGGGATGTGGCACGCAGTGAGTGGAACTGGTACACCGATCAGGATGGAGACGGCACGTTGGAGCGTCATAACCAGGAGCTGGATGTCGAAGCCGAAATTGTGCCTGAAAAGTGGTATTACATGGTCGTTACAGTGGAGAACGGGTACGGCCGGATCTATCTGAACGGAGAATGCGGGACAGAGAACAAAGCTCCTCAGGGCTTGTCTTTGCAAAGCCCGATCAATTTCACGAAAACTTACAATTACATCGGCAAGGCCGTTGGGGCCGATATTCCGTATCTGAATGCCCGAATTGATGAGTTGAAAATCTACAACTATGCGATGACCAAGCAGGAGATAGCGGAAGAATACAATCGGGTGACGGGTGTCGAATCGGTCTGTGATTTGGAAATCTATAATTTGTATGACTGGGATTTCAACCGGAATTGCAAGATCGATCTGCCCGACTTTGCGGAGATTGCTGCCCGGTGGATGATTGACTACCGGATTTTCCCACAGTAACAGCAAAGGAAGAGTCCCGCCGGAAAAGCCCCTAAAAAATAGGGGCTTTTCCGGATGTTGCTGTGAAATGTTAAGAATGGAGAAATGGTTCATTTTCGCGAAATTGTCTTTATTTGAGCGCGAAATTGCCTTGTGATTGTGTTAGAGAGGTACGATAATTGAGGATATGATGGTTCGACTTTTTTGGTTGAGCCAGGAAGATGACGAAAGGAAAGGACATTGAAATGATTAGAAAAAAAGGATTTACGTTAATAGAACTTCTGGTGGTTATTGCGATCATTTCCTTGCTGCTTTCGATTATCGTACCTGCGGTGAAGATGGCCAAGAGAAAAGCGGCCAGCGCATCGTGCCTGACGAATGTTAAGAACCTTACGCTGGCCTGGTACTCCTACCAAGGAGAAAATGACGGGCGCTTTATGTCGGCCGATCCGACGGCAACCGACGCGCAAGCGCCGTGGATTCGGCATCCTGTACGGGAAGATGGGACGCCTTGTTTGTCGAACTCCAGTTTTCCTCCGGTTACCGATGATGATGAAAAGAGAGGGATTGCCAAGGGCAAGATGTACGAATACGGCGTTGACAATTTTAACACCTATCATTGTCCGGGTGATACGTACCGAAAAAGCAAATATGATGGGACGACGTTTTTCCGTTCTTATTCGCTGCCGTCGGCCCTGGGTAAAGGCGTGAGCCGATTTCATCAGATTACGTCTCCTTCGACCCGCTATACATTTGTCGAAGAGGGTGAGGGTCGAAATTATAACTTTGGGGCGTGGGAGTTTTATACTCCATGGGACACGGCGAACCCCTACAAGGCCTGGTACTGGCGGGATCCGATTTCCATTAATCACGGCAACAGCGGAATTTTGGGTTTTTGTGACGGACATGCGGAGGTTCATGTATGGCAGGATTCGGATACCAAGGCCCGCATCGATTTTTACTTCAGCAATCCCAGCATTCATGATTATGGGTTCGGCAGCGGCGGTTTGAACGCTTTGTTTGATATTCTGCGGGATCCGAAACAGACGAATGACACGGAATACATGGGCCGCGGCTGGGCTGTCCAGAGTTCTGTCCGCAAATAAAGAATCCGAAGCCGTTTTTCGGATGGGATAAGGAACGGATTTCTCAGTCCATTTCAAATTCTGCCGCAGACAATCTCTTTGTTTTTTGTCTGAGACATTTCTGCAAGGCAAGTGGATTTTCCCTTTGGAATAGACCTTTTTCAAATCAGGAGTTCAACGTGAAAAAGATTTTTTCATCCGGGACGATTGCTTTGGGAATGATATTATCTTGTTTACTTGTCGGGTTGCTCTCGGCCCAGGGAAGCCTTTCTTCGGCCGGAAAAATTACGGAGCCCGCTGCGGGGATGCTTCCTCCGCTTCCGCCGGATCTGCCGGAGGCGATTCCGGCTTTTCCTGGGGCCTGGGGCGGTGGAATGTTTGCTACGGGGGGACGCGGGGGGAAGGTTCTTCTGGTGACGAATCTGGAGGACAGCGGTCCGGGCAGCCTGCGGGCCGCGATTGAGGCCGAGGGGCCTCGGATTGTGGTATTCCGAGTGGCGGGCATCATTCATCTTCAATCCAATCTATCGATCCATCATCCGCATATCACGATAGCCGGACAAACCGCACCGGGGGACGGAATCTGTCTTGCCGGCGCCTCGCTGGATATCAACACCTACAATGTGATTGTGCGTCATCTGCGGGTTCGCCGGGGGATTACCACAGGCGGGCAGGGCTCGGACAATATCGGCGGAAACCCGCTTCATCATATTATTGTTGACCATTGTTCGACCAGCTGGGGACGCGACGAAAATCTTTCGCTTTACCGCGCTATGATTGAGCAGCCCGACCCGAAAAATCCCGGAAAGACCAGGCAGGTCAAGACTTCTGTGAGGAATCTGACGATTCAATACTGCATTTCCAGCGAAGGGATGAAGCCGGGCCATGAATTCGGCGGCACCTGGGGCGGGCAGGATTCGACCTTTCATCACAATTTGTTTGCGTGCAACACGGGGCGCAATCCGTCTATTGGGATGGGCGGGGAATTTGATTTTCGCAATAACGTGATTTTCAACTGGCGCCACAGAACGATGGACGGAGGAGATGAGACCTCTCTGATTAATGTCATCAACAACTACTACAAACCCGGGCCGGCGACTCTAGAAAATATGGTCAGCACGATTGTCCGGATGGAGCAGCGGGATATGTACTCGCCCGGCCGGCGATTCCAAAACAGCCGCTGGTATCCGGCGGCTGGCAAAAGACCCGGGAAGTGGTATATAGCCGGCAATTTTGTGGAAGGGCATCCGGAAGTGACGGCGGATAACTGGAAGGGGGTCAGGCTGATGGAAGGGCCGGGGACGCTGGAGATGGCCCGTGTGAACAGTCCTTTTGAGGGATGGCCGGTCTATCAGCAGACGGCTTTGCAGGCGTTTGAGGAGGTTTTGGCCAAGGCAGGGGCTACACGGCCTCGGCGTGATGCTGTGGATCAGCGGGTTGTGGAGATGGTGCGGACCGGAAAGGTGACGTTCGAAAACGGGATTATCAGCGATCCGGAACAGGTTGGAGGATATCCGGCCTATACGTTTTCCCCTGATCAGGTGCCGGCCGATACGGATGGGGATGGAATGCCGGATGCGTGGGAAAGCAAGTACGGCTTGAATCCAAAGGACTCCTCGGATGCGTCGAACGATTTGGACGGAGACGGCTATACGAATATTGAAGAGTATATCAACGGGACCAATCCGCGAGAAAAGATTGATTATTTCAATCTGGACAACAATATAGATACCATCAGTTAAGCTGCGCGGCGTGTTTGTTGCGTTGTTCTCCGCGATAGGCGGGTCCTATTAGAAAGCGCAAAAAGAAACCGCGGCTATAAGCCGCGGTTTTCATTTTTGGGATATTTTTAGGATAGGCTGTAGTTAGAATTGAATCTGAAGTGCAGCCCCTACCCCCCAGCCGTCCGGGGTGAAGGACAGTTCGATATGGGTATCCCAATTCTTGACCAGTGCAAACTGGGTCCCTAGATATCCGCCCCAGTGGTCTTCGGCTTTCAGCTCGCCGGATTCCTTGAGCAGACTTCCGCCGGTATAAGTGCCGCCGGTATAATTCGAGGAAGTATTGCGGTTTTTGATGTCGCCGTCCAGATAGTAGTAGAAGGGACCGCCGTAGAGTTTCCAGCCGCCCAAGTCAATCGTGGGACCGAGAGCAATCACCAAATCCCAGTATTCCACCATCGTTTCGAGTTTATTTCTGACAAGGGTTCCTCCGCCGATGTCCGTGGTGCTGCTTGTGTCCGCCTGATTGTCAATCCAGTTCCATTTGGCGGTCAGCCCCCAGTCGATTTTGTCCTGCTTAAAGAAGGTGAACTTTGTGCCCAGTCCCCATGCATAATCTGTATCGAGATTGGAAATGGGGCGGCCGAAGGGGGCGTTCGAATCCATTTTGAGGTCGGCGGCACCGATGCTGGCGGTGATTTCCCACCAGGAGTCAATTCCGTACCCGAAGGAGATGTAATGCCGATGGATTTTTAATTCGTCGATTTTGAGGGTATATCCATCTCTGCTGCTGCCGGTAATTTCCCTGTCGGCGTTCAACGTAAATTGTGTTCCCGGGACTTCGGTTTTGTCCAGCTCCTGTTCGGAATAGGCGTATTCATAGCCAGCGCTCCATTGACCTTTGTCCAGTCCGGCAGTCGGCGCCCCGATAAATCCGGATGCCAAAACATCGGTTCCCAGTAGTCCCCAAATCACCCCTGCTGCAACAATCTTTTTCATTTTGTTCTCCTTGTCTCATTATTGTTGATAAATAGAACGTAAAACACGCTCTGCAGACAATCTGTTAGGAAGAAATCTCACCTTACATAAATGAAAATCATCGGTTAGGCAAGATAATTCTGGATCTGATTGAAAGGATGAGGCGGCCGGCCTGTATGGCCGATTGCCTTGTCATTCGAGGAGGCCGCTGTTCCGGCGGACTTTTTCAGGCGGGTCCGGCAGGCTTGCGGAATCGGCCGGCTGTGTGCCGGAGGAAGCCGCCGGCTGTGCGGAAAAGGAACCGAAAGTCCTCGGCTTCGAACAGCAGGCAGCGGAGGGGACGTTTGCTCTCGCGAAGATAGAAGAGTATCCACAGGACTGTCGAGAGCCAGTAAGCCAGGGTACTGGCCAGGGCGGCGCCGAGGATGCTCATCGAGGGGATCAGGAGAAGATTCAGGACGAGATTTAAAAGAAAGGTCGTGTAGCCATTGATGACGGAGTATTTAGGTTTCTGCCGGGCGGCCAAATCGCCGGCGAGGATGTCGGCGGCGCTGACGACGGCTACCCCGGCAATCAGGACAAGGAAAGGAGCAATCGAGCCCGCATAGGGGCGACCCAGCAGAAGGACGATGGCGGCGGTGCCGAGCAGACCGTACGGCATAATGGACAGCAGGCAGAACAGCAGCGTCAGCCGGAATGTTCGGGGCACCTCGGTCTGCCGGTTCTGCAGGTCGGAAGACAGGTGCGGCAGAAAGGCCATCGAAACCGCGTTCGGCAGCAGACGCATCCGTTCGGCGATTGAGACGGAAATCATATACTGGCCGACCTGCTCCAGAGGGACCATAAAGCCGAGCATCACCTGATCCTGATAGAGCACCAGAAAGGAGGCGATGTGGGACAAACTGACCTGGAGGCCGAAACGCAGAGATGTTTTCAGCAGCGAGCCGGTCTGGGGAAGCCAGCGGAAGTTCCAATAGGGACGCAGATAGGCGGCGGCCAGGCCGATGCCCGGCAGGGTGCACAGGATAAACAGGACCATAGACCAGATGACGGTCAGACGGCCCAGAACAATCAAGATCAGCAGGAGAACCAGCAGGGCGGCGGTTTGGATGAGCTGGACATGGACGGACCGGCTGATTTGCCCGCAGCCGCGTACGAAGGTCATCAGGTTCTGGGCAAGCATGAAGAAGGGAATATACACAAGACTCAGGATAATCAGTAGCAAAGTCATCTGGCCGAACTGGCCTTTGGGGAAAGGCAGGGCAAAGAAGAGGAATTCGACCAGGACGGCCAGCAGGGAGCCGGCCAGCGAGAGCAGAACGGTCAGAAAAAACAGTTCACGCCGACGGTCGGGATACAGGCCGGGAAAGGCGGCGCTGCTGATGTCCAGGCCGAAGCTGAAGATTTTGGTCAGGACCAGGGGAAGCAGCTGGGCCAGTCGGAGCAGACCGCGGTCCGCCGGACCGAGGATGCGGGCGGTCAGCATGGCCGCCGCCACCATCAGCAGGGAAAACAGGATATTCCCGGCAAATTGCGCTTTTATGTTTTTCCCCAATGAAGCGGCAGTCATGGCTGAGAAAGTCCTTTTCGGACAGCGGAATAGTCAAAAAGCCCGGTCAAATCGAACAGCACGCTGATAGAAAGCAAACGTTCATCCTTTTTTTCGCAGTTCTTCAATTGCCTTGGGCAGCGGAGGATGAAGAACGCCTTTTTCCGTCACAATAGCACAGATTCGCTCCGCCTCGGTTACATCGAAAGCCGGATTATACCCGGCGATGTCGCGGGGTGCAATCTGCTGCTTGGAGAACGAGAAGACTTCGTCTGGAGAGCGGTGCTCGATGGGAATGAATTGGCCGGAGGGGATGGACAAGTCGAAAGTGCTGGTCGGGGCGGCGACATAGAACGGGATTTGAAAGTGAGAAGCCAGGATGCTCAGGCCGAGGGTGCCGATTTTGTTGGCGGTGTCGCCGTTGGCGGCAATGCGGTCGGCTCCGACGAGGACGGCGTGGATTTTGCCGGCCTTCATCAGGGAAGCGGCCATATTGTCGCAAATCAGAGTCGGCTGGATCCCGAACTGTTTCAGTTCCCAGGCGGTCAGTCGAGCCCCCTGCAGGAGGGGTCGTGTTTCATCGACGTACACGCGGAATTGTCGGCTGAAATGGCGGGCGGTGTACAGGATAGCCAAGGCGGTGCCGATGCCGGCTGCGGCCAGGGCGCCGGCATTGCAATGAGTTAGGATGCCGGCACCTTCGGGGATGAGCGATTGACCATTTTGTCCGATGGCTCGGCAGGTGTCGATGTCTTGCTGAAGGATGGTTTGGGCTTGATTGAGTAAATGCCGGCGGAGGTCTTGGACATTGGAAGACGAATTTTGCTGGGCGAATTGAAGGGCGGCCTTTCTCATTTGTTCCAGTGCCCAGAAGAGATTGACGGCGGTGGGTCGGCTGGCCGCCAGGCGGGCGGCGGAGTCTTCGACGGTGGTGAGGGCCTGGGGAACGGAGACTGGATTGACTTGGGACAGACCGAGGCAGATGCCGAAGGCGGCGGCGATGCCGATGGCCGGTGCGCCGCGGACAGCCAGGGTGCGGATGGCTTCCATTACGTCTTCAACAGTCCGGCAGGGAAGAAACCGAACTTCAGCGGGCAGTCTCCGCTGGTCCAGCAGGACCAGGGTTCCGTCAAGGCCGCCGTCCCAGTAAATCGTCCGAAAAGGCGGGTGGAGCGGTTCTGTCATGGTCAGACTCCGAGAAGGATTTTGGCTGTGCAAAAATAGATCAACAGGCCGGTAATATCGACGATAGTAGTCAGGGCGGGACTGGCCACGACGGCTGGGTCGTGTTTGAATCGGGCCACGATAAGAGGCAGGGCGGCCCCGATGAGCGTGGCGGTGATGACTTGAAGGCCCAAGGCAACGGAGATGGCTGCAGCAATTTTGGAAAGAGAAAAGCCGACGGGGATTTCGGAACCGCGGGACAGAAAGAGGACTTTGGCGAAGGACAGCAGGCCGAGAGCCAATGCCAGCCCCAGCGAGACTTGAAATTCCTTGAAAAGCACTTTGAGAATGTCTTGAGGTTTCAGATGCCCGAGGGCCAAGGCGCGGACCACAACGGTGGCGGCTTGGCTGCCGGTGTTTCCGCCGGTATCGGCGACCATCGGCATATACAAGGCCAGAATCAGCATATTCATCAGGGTGGCTTCGAAACTGTGGATCACCAGTCCGGATACCAGGCCGAGGGCGGCCAGTCCGACGATCCAATAGACTCGTTTGGAGAAATGCTTCCACCAGGGAGTTTGGAGATAATTGCTGATTTCATGGGTTCCGGCGATTCCCATGAGTTTTTCCATGTCTTCGGTTTGCTCCTGGCGGATGATGTCGATGGCGTCATCGTGGGTGACAATCCCGACTAGGACGCCGTTTTCGTCTGTGATGGGGACGGCGATCAGGTCGTATTTTTCGATGAGTTTGGCGACGGTCTCCTGGTCATCCTTGACACGTGCGAAAATCGTATCGGTATGCATAATGTCCCGTACGAGTTGGGCGGGCTTGGCGGTGATCAGGTCTTTGAGGGAGACGAAGCCGATGAGCTTTCGATTTTCATCGATGACGTAGATGTAGTAAATGGTTTCTTTGGAAGGGGCCTGGATTCGCAGCTGTTCGATGGCCTGTGCAACGGTCATTTCCGGGCGAAGGACCGCGTAATCGGTGCTCATCACGGCTCCGGCGGTTCGTTCTTCGTAAGAAACCAGTTTGCGAATGTCTTCCCGTTCGGCCTTGGCTACGAGGGGAAGGATTTCCTGGAGGAGGGATTCATCGAGTTTTTGGACGAGGTCAGCCCGGTCATCGGGTGGCATTTCTTCGAGGAGCCGTGCCATATCGTTTCGGCTCGGCCCGGTCGCCAGTTCGACTTGTTTGTTCAGGTCGAGGAAGGAGAAGATTTCCGCCCGAAGAGGCGGCTCGAGCAGGTGCAGGACCTGCCAGACTTCCGCAGGTTCCAAGCCGCTGATTAATTCTGCCACATTCCCCGGGTGGTTCTGCTGGCAGAATTTTCGAATGGTGTCTGTGTCGTTGCTTGTCAGCAGCTCTCTCAGTTCCGGAATCAGAATCGGATTGATCATGTTCTGCCTCCCCTGCCGCGGCATTCGTCCGGCCGGAGGCAGACAAGGAGTTTAGGCGGTGTACTCCACAGTTCTGCCGGCCGTTTGGTCAAGCCGCAGCGGTTCTGAATAATCCCTGTCTTCAGCTTTGCCCAAAGGTTCTTTGGGAGGTGTCCTTTCTGTTTCCAACATTGCTTCGTCTCTCTGTGTTAGAAAGCTGAAATTATACCTTTGGGCGGAAAGAGGCGCCAACGGCTGTTTGACGGAAATTTTAAAATTTTTCAGAATTTTCCGGTTTGCCCGGTGTTGGAGAAGAGGAGCTGGACTGTACAGGAGAACCGCGGCGTTTCCGACGGCGCGGTCGGGGCATTTTCCACAGCAAAAGAACCAGAAGTCCCCCGGAAACGGCTGCCAAGAAGGAAAAGACCAAAGACCCCGTCCACAGGTAAATACCGTTGAGGATTAGATGAGCGGATTTGGTTTCGAAATGGTGAGCGGTTAAGAAAGAGTGGATAATTCCGATATGTTCTATCAGGTATTTGCCGAGTTTCCAGGCGGCGGTATAAATCGGGATGGCTGTCAGGGGGTTGGTAATCCAACAGGCGGCGATGGCGATTGGAAGGTTTACTTTCAGGAGGAGTGCCCCGATGATGGCCAGGGTCATTTGGAATGGGATTGTAGGGGTAAAGGCAATGAAAAGACCGAGGGCCAAGCCGCCGGCAATCGAACGGCGGTCTGTACGCCAAAGCAGGTTGTGAAAGAGGGTTTGTCCCCAAAAGCGATGAAATCGGCTTCCTTTGAGGGTTTGCCGGATGGAGGCCTGTTTTCTTTGCCAAAGACGGAGCCACATAATATTCTGAATTCTACGTTTTGAGTTTCAAGTTAATCCGGGCAGATTCGAACTTTTTTCCAGAATGTCCGACCTATCATAGAAAGATTTACAGAGGTGTCA
This sequence comes from uncultured Phycisphaerae bacterium, assembly GCA_937949545.1. Taxonomy (GTDB): domain Bacteria; phylum Planctomycetota; class Phycisphaerae; order Sedimentisphaerales; family Anaerohalosphaeraceae; genus JAHDQI01. Next base: position 72,847 of record CALEDR010000021.1, on the reverse strand, counting down.
ATTTGGAAAAGAGAAGAAATCGTCAAACGCCCAGCAGTGCGGCGGCGACGTTAATGCTGTTGAAAAGAATATGGATAAAGATGGGCTGCCAGAGGGAGCCGCTTTTTTCATAAGCGTATCCGAGCCCGATGGAGAGAATCAGCAGGGCGGCTATGTGAGTTGGATAAGGATGCATTCCGGCAAAAAGAGCGGAAACAGCAAGAATGGACACCCAGGGCTTTCCCAGGGCTGCCGTCAGGACGGATTGAAGAAGACCTCGAAAGAGCACTTCTTCAAATACGGGCACTACCAGCACGGCATTGACAACAATCAGCAACCGAAGCCACAGTTGCGGATATTCCTGGAGGGCTGACAGGGAAGTATGACGGTCCATTGTAAAGTCCGGGCCAAAGAGAAAGCGGCCGATTTGGGATGTTCCTTCGAGGGCAAGCACAATCAGCGGCAGCATGCCCCAAAGAATTCCGGCTGCACTCAGCAAGTCTTGTTTGAGTCGGCGGAAATCCAGACCGAAGCCGGCCAGTCCCCGGACAAAACCGAAATGGGCTACAGCCAGAAACAGGACTGTCAGGTGCAGATACCAGAGGATAGTGCTTGCGTGGAGGGCGGCTTCGAGGAGAACCTTCTTCTGCGGCGGGACAAGCGCTTTAATGACCGACAGAATCAGGAAGGAACCGAGCATCCAGACAAACAGCTGCAGGGGGACAAACCATGTCGGCAGGCGGTGTCTGCGGACAGGGCAGCGGGTCAGCGGGTTGCCCCGTCGAAGGGAAACCATCCATTGGATTGTCAGCAGTCCGCCGAGAACACAGAAGGTCCACCAAAGCAGAGAAAGCGTTCGGAGCGCAGAGGAGGCAGGAGCCGTTTCCTGAGCGGCTGCCAGCCAACCGATGAATTGTTCGTCTGTCCCAGAGGGCATTTGCAATCTCTCCTGGAGGGTGTTATAGTGAAAAGTCGTTTTTTTGGCAAAGGAAAAGCAGAATGGATCTCTTTGAAATTGAAGGACCAGTACGCCTGGAAGGCGAGATTGAAGTAGCCGGCAGCAAGAACTCGACGCTGCCGATTATGGCGGCGATGATTCTGCCCGGCGGTGTGAGCACAATCCCCAATGCGCCGTATTTGGCGGATATCGCCTCGTTCGAGATACTGCTGGAGAGCATGGGGGCCCGGGTCGAACGGACAGCGGACGGGGCCCTGCAGATTGACAGCGGGCCCCTGGATCGCCCGGTCGGGGAGTATGACATTGTGCGCAAGATTCGCGCCAGCATCTGCATTCTGGGGCCGCTTTTGGCTCGCTTTGGCAGGGCGCGGGTGTCGATGCCGGGCGGCTGTGCCATTGGAGACCGTCCGGTGGACATTCACTTGCGCGGGCTTCGGGCCCTCGGAGCCCGGATTCATCTGGAACAGGGCTATATCGTGGCCGAGGCGCCGGCGGGCGGCCTGGTGGGTACGCAGATTTTTCTGGGCGGGCCGTTCGGAACGACCGTGCTGGGCACGGACAACGTGATGATGGCGGCAGTGCTGGCCAAAGGCACGACGGTGATTGAGTCGGCGGCCTGCGAGCCCGAGGTGGCGGATTTGGCCAACTGCCTGAACGCAATGGGGGCGAAAATCAGCGGCATCGGTTCCCCGCGGCTGGTGATTGAAGGGGTGCGGCATCTGAATCCGGTTTCGTATTCGGTGATTGGAGACCGAATCGAGGCGGGCACGTTTATGGCGGCGGCGGCGATTACACGCGGGTGTCTGCGGATTCGCAACTGCCCGATTCATCAAATGCTGGCGGTGACGGATCGGCTTCGCCATATCGGTTTGACGGTGGAAGAAGGACCGGGAGAGTGCACAGTGCGCTGCGAAGGACAGCTGTTGCCGGCAGATATTACCACCCAGCCGTATCCGGGATTTCCGACCGATTTGCAAGCGCAGTTTATGGCCCTGCTGGCGTTGGCCAAGGGCAACAGCGTCATTACCGAGAAAATCTTTCCCGACCGGTTTATGCATGTGGCGGAGCTGAACCGTATGGCGGCTCATCTGCGCAAAGAGGGCTCCAGTGTGATTGTCGAGGGGGTGGAAAAGTTGATTGGCGCGCCGGTGATGGCCTCGGACCTGCGGGCTTCGGCGGCTCTTGTGCTGGCGGGAATGGCCGCACATGGTCTGACCACGGTCCAGCGAGTCTATCATATTGACCGGGGCTATGAAAAAATCGAGGAAAAACTCAATCGGGTCGGAGCCAAAATCCGCCGACTTGCAGTGTAAGGAGATTTCACGCTTTGTCTGAATGAGAGGGTGCTATGGAGTGCAAGCAGGAAAAGAATCTGAAATTCTGCAGCTGTTCGTATCCTGGATGCGGCCGAAAAGGCATCTGCTGCGACTGCCTTCAATATCATTTGAAAAACCGCCAGCTGCCGGGCTGCTGTTTTCCTCCGTCGGCTGAAAAGACGTATGACCGCAGTTTTTCGGCGTTTGCGAAGGCCTGGAATCTGTAGGAAATGCGCGTCGGGACCGTCCCGCCGTTTTAATCAGGAAGGCCCTGCATCCATTCGGGCCAGGCGGGTTCCGGAGCGTTGGCATCGCTGCCGCGATGCCATTTCATCTTCCAGAGCTTTTTCAGACCGCTCTGGTGAACCCCTAAATCCAGAAACAGGATATTGGTGCGCCCATTGTGGCGGGCAATGGCAAAGTGACGCATCTGGCGGCTTCCCCCGCCGGTCAGGTCACAGTTGCTGAAATCCCCGTTCTTTTCAGGAGGCAGGTTGTTGTTGTCCGGGAAGGCCCGAATCCACATGCTGTCCAGCACCAGCGGGATTTTGGAAGCACTTTCGCCGACATCAAAGCGTCTCCAGTTCTTAGAGGCGGGGATGCCGTAAATTTCTTTTTCAGATGGAGAAACATGGCAAACCCAGCCGTTGATGCCGTAGCTGCCGAGGGCGATTGTTTCGGAGGAATGAGGATACTGAATGGGGAACGCGGCAAACGGCTGACCGAAATCGCTGGGGGGGATAGAGCCCGACTGGGCGGCCGTCGGGCAGCAGGTAATACTTTTGTTGGGACCGGCATTGCTGGAGGGTGAACCGGAAGCACTTCGAGCAGCCTCGGAATAGGGCAGAAGCGAAATCATCCAGTCGCGGCTGTCTGCGGGCAGATATCCGTCATTGTCATTGGAATAGATAACCAGGTAGATACCCCACTGTTTGAGGTTGGACTGACAGGTGATGGTCTGAACCCTTCCCTGGGCCTTGAACAGAGAGGGGATAACAATTGCCAGCAGCAGTGCAATCAGAAACACTACTACGAGCAGTTCGATGACCGTAAACCCGGTTTTGGAATACCGGCTACTCATAATTCTCCGGCACGCTTCTGTTGTTTTTATCGCCCCTCTGCTGATTCATCGTATCGTTGGGGCAGAGGAAAATCAATAAGAAAATAGGGACTTTGTATTATTATCGTATATAGACAATGATATATCGCCTTTTAAGGTCTTATAAAAACGTTTTTAGTTGTCTATTTTGAAATAGTTTCTTGATTTATTGGATATATAGATGTTTTATCTCCTCTATTGTGGGGGGAAAATTTAAAAAAATTAGAGATTTTTGAAAAAGAGACTTGAACTGCATAGGGAATATTCCGTAGAATATGATAACAAGATTACCCTCCTCCTCCTAATGCCAGGTTCTTCAACCTGGGAAAAAAGCAGCGGTTGCCTCCTTGCCGCTGCTTTTCTTTTTTTTAAACTGTTTCAAAAAAGCTTTTTTCTTCCACTTATAGGGAATAATACTGATGTTCTTGTCATCCCCTTTCTGATATGGTGCGCAGTGAGGTTCCAAGAAGAAGGCTGTAGCACATTGGCGGATCTTTTGGTAGATTATAGGGTATTCGGGCCGGTCAGGAATGATAGCGGGTTTGGGAAAGCTGGGCAGTTGAATGGAATCTCTGCGTTTATCGGAATTGTGCGAAGTCTTGGGACAGCCGTTTACAGAGCAGCCCGAGCGGATGATAACAGGGGTCAGCATTGATTCCCGTACCATTCAGCCGGGGGACTGTTTTTTGGCTGTTCCGGGCGAGCGTTTTGACGGCCATGACTTTCTTCGTCAAGCAGAGCAGAAAGGGGCGGCTTGTGCCGTCGTGCACAAAGAACCGCCGACTGATTTAAAGATTCCGGTCATTCGCGTGGAGGATACGGTCCGTTCGTTGGGGCGGCTGGCGGCCTGGTATCGAAGACGGCTGAAAGCCCGGGTGATAGCGATTACCGGTTCCGTCGGCAAAACCACGACCCGTCATCTGCTTTTCTGCGTCCTAAGCCGATACTTTCGAGCACGGCAGGCCCAGAAAAGTTTTAACAATCAAATCGGCGTGCCGCTGACGCTTTTGTCGGCCCAGCCGGAGGATGAAATTCTCTTGGTGGAAATCGGGATGAATCATCCCGGCGAGATTGCTCCCCTGAGCCGGATGGCTGGTCCGGACGTCGCCGTGATTACCCATATTGCACCGGCCCATTTGGAGGGAATGGGGTCCATCGAGGCCATTATTCAGGAAAAGGCATCGATTCTGGAGGGACTTTCTTCCGACGGAAAAGCCTACATCAATGGAGATGTGGCAGCGTTGGTTCGTTACATTCGTCAGCACTATGCACACACGGTCATTACGGTAGGCGAAGGGCCGGATTGTATGGTTCGGGCGGAGCGGCTGCACAGCTGCGGGACCAACGGCTGGCTGCAGCTGGAAGGGCAGACCATTCGGGTTCCGCTGGCCGGGATAGGGTCGCTGCGCAACAGTTTGATGGTGTGGGCGGTTTGTCGAGATTTGGGCATCCGTTTATCGGACTTTGCGGAGGCGATGAAGACCGTTACGGCGGCGGATATGCGGATGCAGATTGAACATATCGGGCCGCTGACGGTGCTCAATGACTGCTACAATGCCAACCCGGCCTCTATGGAAAATGCGGTGGACTGTCTGGTTCGGATGGCTCAGTCGCAGGGACGACGGAGTGTGTTTATCGCAGGGGATATGCTCGAACTGGGCGCCGAGAGCGATTCCCTGCACCGTCAATTGGGAAAGTTTGCTGCCGAACGGGGGGTCGGAGTGATTTTGGTGGCGGGCCGTTTTGCCCAGGCTTTGGCGGAGGGGGCGGCTCGGGCCGATAATCTTTTGGGCGGTACCGGTGTGCGGATTGCCTTTGGAACGGTGGAAGCCCTGTGCAATAATCTGCATTTCTATGTTCAGCCGGACGATATAATACTCATCAAGGCGTCCCGCTCCGTCCGTCTGGAACGGGCTGTGGAGCGGCTGCGGGAGCTGTTCGCCGGACGACAGAGTACCTCTTAGAAAACGAGGAAGGAATTGATTTATCATCTTTGCGAACTTTTACAGATTTACCGCATCGGTTTTTATGCCTATGAGGATGTTCTTTTTCGAGCTGTCATGGCGGCTCTGACCAGCTGGGGACTGACTTTCTGGATGGGGCCGAAGGTGATTCGCTGGCTGATGCGCAAGAAAATCGGCGACCGGCCTGAGTTTCATCATGCTGCTCTCAATGAACTGATGAAAGACCGTGCCAACACTCCAACGATGGGCGGCATCATTATTCTGACGGGGATTTTGACCAGTACGCTGCTGTGGTCCAAACTGACCAATCCGTTTATGCACAAGGCGGTGATTCTGGTGCTCTTTTTCGGCTGGATCGGAGGGCTCGATGATTATTGGAAGCTGACCGGAAAAATCGCCGGACAAAGCCGGGACGGCCTGCTGGCCTGGCAGAAACTGGTCTATCAGCTGGGCGGTTCCTTCCTGGTGGCCTGGTTTTTGTATTCGGATATGAGGGAGCTGGAGGATGCGAGGCTTCTGTGGCTTCCGTTTTATAAACACGGGATTCCTCTGGCCGGCTGGATGTTTGTGATTCTGTCGATGCTGTATATTACCGCCACGAGCAATGCGGTCAATCTGACGGACGGGATGGACGGACTGGCTTCCGGGTGCATCGGGATTGTTTCGACGGTGCTGGTGATTCTCTGCTACATTGCCTCGGAGACGATGGGGCGGGCCACCACGATGACCTGGGCGGGATACCTGTTGCTGCCGCGGGTGCCCGGGGCGGGGGAGCTGTGTATTTTCTTTGCGGCAATTACCGGCTCGATTCTGGGTTTCTTGTGGTACAACTGTCATCCGGCGCAGGTTTTTATGGGGGATATCGGATCGCTGCCGCTGGGGGCGGCGATGGGCTATGGGGCGATTGTGACCCGCAACGAAATTCTGCTGCTGCTGATTGGCGGGGTCTTTGTGATGGAGCTGGGCAGCGTGATTCTGCAGGTGGGCTATTTCAAATATACCCGATACAAATATGCCGCCGGACGCAAGCTGTTTAAATGTGCACCGATTCATCACCATTTTCATCTGAGCGGCTGGTCAGAACCTCAGGTGGTGGTGCGGTTCTGGCTGCTGTCGATTGCGTTTGCGATTCTGGCGCTGGCAACCCTGAAACTGCGGTGAGACCATGAAAGCAAGGACAGCTGTTTGGGCATGGGGAGCGGTTCTTTTGGTTTTATCCTTTGGGTTTCAGGGGATTCGGGGGATTTGGCAGCCGGATGAGGGCTATTATGTCGGGGCGTCTGTCAGCATGGATAGGCATCGAGATTATCTGATTCCTCGAATCGGAGAAGAAATCTTTCTGGATAAACCGCCTCTGCTGTATTGGGGGATTTTGGCGGGTCTGAAATGTTTGGGGTCGAGCGAATTTTCGGCTCGTTTTTTTGTGGGGCTATGTTATGCGTTGACCTGTTTGGCGGTGTTTGCTTTGGGTCGGTCTTTTAGGGGCCGAGCCCAGGACGGTTTTTTATCGGCCGTGATGTATGCCACGATGATCCTTCCGTTTCTGGCGGCCAATTTTATTACGATGGACACCCCGCTGACGCTGTTTACCACAGTATCGATGGCGGCTTTTTGGAAAAGCACACGGCCGGAGGAAACCCGAAAGACCCTTTGGAAAATCCTGCTGTGTGCGGCAGTTGGGCTGGGATTCCTGACCAAAGGGCCGGCAGCTTTGATTCCGTGCGGGGCGATGCTTGTTTATCTGCTGGTCCGCCGGGAAGTGATTGCTTATCTGCGGGGGTGGTGGCTGCTTGCGGGAATGTTGGTGTTTGGGCTTTTGGGATTCAGCTGGTATTTTTTTGTGAGTTTACGGATTCCGGGCGCAGCAAAATATCTGTTTGTCAGTCAGGTTTGGGGACGGCTGGTTTCGGATGTGTATCAGAGAAATCCGGGCCTGAAGGGGGCGCTGATTTATTTGCCGGTTTTGCTGCTGGGAACCTTGCCGTGGAGCATTGACTGGTTTCGTCATTCAGACGGGATTCGGCGGTATTTGCGATGGGAGGGCTGGAAGCGTCTGGCGGAAAGCCCTTCTTCTTTGTTTTTGGCCTGCTGGATTTGTGTTCCGATGGCCGTGCTGGCGGCGGCCAGCTCCAAACTGGGGCTTTATGCTCTGCCGGTGTTTCCGGCCCTGGCTCTGGCGTCTGCTGGACTGGTTCGGCCTTGGTTTGAGGATGCCCAATGGGTTCTTTCCTCGGATGGGAGGAAGGGGATTTGGTTTGTGGTGGTCTGGATCATTCTGCTCTTGGGTGTGCGGGCGGGGATGGGGATGGTGCCGATTCGAAATGATTGTCGGGCACTTTGGAAGGAGTTAAAACCGTATTTGCCGAATGGTAAGTACGAGATTGTTGCGGTGGATAAACGGGTGGATGGTCTTTGGTTTTATGGAGCGATGGAAGTTGAAACTATAAACCGAGACGGCACTCCTTATCCGGCTTTTATGCCTCCGGAACCTGTAGAGAAGGAAATCAGGGATATGCTGGAGGACGGTTTTGTTCATTTGTTTTTATTGGACAAATCCGAGCATGTTCCAGCCATCCAATCCTCTTTATTAAAGACCGGCTGGAGGAGCGAGGAGATTTCCTTGCGGCACGGCCGTCAGCTGCTTCTGTGCCGTCCACCGGAGGTGTCTTCCCAATAGGTTTCATGGTTCAAATTCTTCGAGCGTTTTCTTGGGTTCGCGGGCGTCCGTTATTTTTCCGTTTTCTGACAGCTGATTTTATTGCGACTGGAGAGTAAGGACGGCGGGTTTCAAACCGGTGCTGAGGGCTTTGATTTCGATGGTTCCCGGCTGTTTTTCCGACTGGACAATCAGCAGGCCGCGTCCGCGATAGGCGGAATAAGTGTTTCCTTTGTGATTTTCGTGGCAGGCGGGGTCACCGTTTCCGACCGCCAGAATCCGGCCGGGTCCGCGGATGTCAAAGGATATGGAATCCGAAGCCGTCGGCACGACGGTTCCGTTTGCGTCCGTGATAAGAAACTCCACCAGAGCGATGTCTCTGCCGTCAGCTCGGAGCGAGGTGCAGTCGGGAATCAGACGGATTTGTTCGGCGGCACCGGCGGTGGTGAGGGTATATCGGCAGACTTCTTTTCCCCCGTTTCTGCCGACAGCGGTCAGCGTGCCGCTTTCAAACGGTACCGGCCGGCGGATGGTTCGGTCGGGCACACTCAAGGGGGCGGTCCCCCCCAGCGATTTGCCGTTGAGAAACAGATCCACTTCCTGACAGTTCGAGTAAATCAGCACTGTGACGGTTGAACCGGCCGGCCAGTTCCAGTGGCTCTGCGGCTCCGACCCCCGCCGAAAACCGTCTGCGCTGGGCATTGCGGCCAGATAGACCATCGGCTTGTCGGTCCACCAGGCCTGCCGCTGCCAGGCGCTGGGTTTTTTCAGATTGCACAGGTCAAAGAGCCCCCGTGTCCAGCTGCGGACGGGCCAACCGGCGGCTTCGCCCAGATAATCATAACCAATCCAGAGAAATTGCCCGGATACATAAGGATTATCCAGCACGGCTTTCCAGGCGGCAAAGGACAGGCTGTTTTCGCTGCCGATGATGCAGCGGCTGGGATACTGCTGATGGTCCTGGGCATACCGCTGCTCCTGATAATTGTAGCCGACGACATCCAGCAGGTCGGCAAATCCGACGAGGTTGGATACGGCGGCGTTGGCCATGGCGGCTGTAATGGGCCGGGTGCTGTCGAGGGCACGGACGGCGTCTGCCAGCGGGCGGGCCAGCTTGGTCAGGTTTTCCGCCGGCGGCCGGTCGGGTTTATACTCCGCTCCCATCGACGGATGGGAGAAGGGGTCATTGGCGAAATCAATCTCGTTGCCGATGCTCCAGAGGATAATCGACGGGTGATTGCGGTCGCGGCGAACCATGTCCTGAATATCGCGAACGGCCCATTCTTCGAAAACGTTGCCGTAGCCGTCGAAGCCCGGTGTGCCTTTGTTCCAGCCCTCTATCCATTTCTTCTTGGGCGGCGTGTATTCATCAAAGGCCTCATCCATCACCAGAAATCCCATTTGGTCGCACAGGTCCAGCAGTTCCGGGGCCGGCGGATTGTGGCTTGTGCGGATGGCGTTGCAGCCGATTTCCTTCAGCTGTGCCAGGCGGAACCGCCAGAGTTTTTCCGGCACAGCCGCCCCGATCGGGCCGCCGTCGTGGTGCACGCAAACCCCTTTGATTTTCAGATTTTGACCGTTCAGGAAGAATCCTTCATTCGGGTCAAAACGAATCGAACGAATACCGAAGGGAGTATCGATTTGGTCAACGAGTTGGCCGTCTAGTTCGATAGCGGTTTCCAGCCGATACAGAACCGGGTTGTCCGGCGACCAGAGCCGGATGTTTTCGAGGGTGAAATGCCGGCGGTGGATGATTTGCTTGCCGGGCTGAATGGTTTCCGAGTCTCGCTGCTGGGTGAGGCGCTGATTTTTGGCATCAAAGATGGAAGAAACGATTTGGATGCGGGCGGGTTCCGCTCGGCCGTTGAACAGGGCGGTTTCGATGGACACGGCGGCCTTTCCGCCCTCCAGCGGTTTGGACTGGATAAAAACGCCCCAGGGCAGGATGCGGAGTTTATCGGTGATGAGCAACCGCACATGGCGGTAAATGCCGGAGCCGGTGTACCAGCGTGAGTCGGCAAAGTCCGAATGATCGACGCGGACGGCCAGCACATTGGGCTTATCAAAGAACAGATGGCCCGTTAGGTCGTACTGAAAGCCGATATAGCCGAAGGGACGTTTGCCGAGAAACTGTCCGTTCAGCCAGACTTGCGAGTTCTTATAGACGCCGTCAAATTCAACCAGAATGGTCTTGTTTTTCCAGTCCGACGGGGCGGTGAAGGTCTTGCGGTACCAGCCGATGCCGCCGGGCAGATAGCCGGTGCCGCTGGCCCATTGCTGGCTGTACGGACCCTCAATGCTCCAGTCGTGGGGCAGGTTGACCGCCCGCCAGGCGCTGTCGTCAAAATCGGTCTGCTGCGCCCCGGCGGCGTCTTCCTGGAGAAATTTCCATTCCCAGTCAAAGTCCAGGACGATTCGGGGCGATGCGTCTGCTTTCGCCTTTTCAGGACCGAACGAAATGAACGGCAGCAGAAAGAGAAACAGCCGTTGGGCAGCGGTTTTTGTTTTGGACTGATTTGTGTTCATCTGGCTCCTGAAATCTAAGAGTTCCCCGGATTGCGTCAGACATTCTGTCCGCAGCATTTTTTGTATTTTTTGCCGCTGCCGCACGGGCAGGGGTCGTTGCGTCCGACTTTGGGCTGTTCAAGACGGATGGTTTTGACCTTGACTTCCCCCTGCGGAGCCTGGGCGGCGGCCTGCTGACGCTGGGCCATCTCGAACTGGCCGACCTGGTCATGCTGGGCCTGGCTGATGGTCCAGACGCTGCGCCGCTGGGCCGCCGGTTCGACCAGCCGCACCCGGAAAATCACATCCGTCACCTTGTCATCAATCGATTCGAGCATCTGCTCGAACATCTGATAGCCCTCGTGTTTGTATTCAATTTTGGGGTCTTTCTCTGCGTAAGCGCGCAGCATGATGCTTTCTTTCAGCCGATCCATCGCATACAGGTGGTCTTTCCAAGCCGCATCGTGAATCTGCAGCAGCACATATTTTTCCAGCTCGGTCAATTCGCGGCGAAGGAAAGCCCGTGCAGCTGTCAGGATGTCCGCCTGGGCCTGTTGTTTGTCAGACCACTGGTTCGGGTCAAAGGGAACTGCGAACCGCTCGGCGGCCTGCTTTGCCAGCTGTTCGAGGGAGGCGGCCTGTTCCGTCATCCGGGCGATGTCTTCCTCCAGACCGCCCTGATGATACCGCTCGCTGCAGGCCAGCAGTTTCTGGTAAAGGTCCTGCGGTTTGGTAGCCTGGACTTCTTCGAGGGTCAGACTGATTTGGTATCGGCGGTTGGCCCATTCGACGAGGGCTTCCATCCCGTATACATTCGGCCCCTGCGGTCCGAAGGCCATATTCATGGCAAATTCCACCGGGTATTCGATTTGGCGGCGGATGTATTTTTCCCGAACCTTCTCGAGCAGGAGCGAACGAATCTGCTCTTTTTTCCTCTCTCCAAGCCCCTCGGCCGGCAGGTCGATGTCAAACTTGTTTCGGGTCCAGATCCGCAGGCTCTGCGGGGCAAAATCCTCCCGGAGGAAATCGGCCAGGCGGGCGGCGTCTTTCTTTCGAACCAGCTGGCAGGCCGAGTCAATCAGCGTTTCTTCGATTTCTTCGGCGGACATCTGCCGCAGTTTGGAGGCCGACAGATTGACCTTAAAGGCGCTCATAGCCCAGCGGGTCAGGGCATCCAGTTTCCAGGTGGTCGGGTCTGTATAATCCTCGAGGTATTCGCCCAAGGCGATGGAAATTTCGCTGGAGAGGTTTTTGCAGGCGGCTTCTTTGATTCGCTCCTCGATTTCCTCTGCCTCCATCCCCTGGATTTGACGAGCGTCCAGCTCGACGGAGAATTCATTTTTGGCCCATTCCGCGATACATCGGTACGGATACAGCGGGTCGAGCATGATATGCAGCGCCTTGTCGATGACGGCTTCGAGCATGGTCTCAATAATGCCCTGAAGGTCTTCGCCTTTGAGCAGGCTGCGGCGTCGGGCATAAAAAATCTTTCGCTGATAATCCATCACCTCATCGTATTCGAGCAGGTTTTTGCGGATTTCAAAGTTGCGTTCCTCGACCTTCTTTTGCGCCTTTTCAATACCTTTGCTGATGCGCCGGTGCTGAATCGGCATTCCCTCTTCCCAGCCCATAATCGGCATTGAGAGGGCCTTGATGACCCATTCCGGAGAAAAAATCCGCAGCAGGTCGTCATCAAAACTCAGGAAAAAGACGCTTGAGCCCGGGTCGCCCTGACGTCCGGCACGTCCCCGCAGCTGGTTGTCGATGCGGCGAGCCTCGTGGCGTTCGGTGCCGATGATATGCAGTCCGCCGACCCACCGGTCGCCGCGGCGCAATTGGAAAACCTCTGCTAAGGGCTCATTCGATTTGACGGTAAGTGTTTTGCCGGTTCCGTTCTGGCGAAGGGTATAAATCTGAATGCCTTTTTCTTCAGAACTCGGCTCGGAACGAAGGACTTCCCAAAGGACTTCAGGAGCCAGTTTGATGTCGGTGCCGCGTCCGGCCATGTTGGTGGCGATGGTGATGTTGCCGCGTTTGGAGCCGTCCGGGGCGGTATGCTGCTGGCCGGCTTTTTCGACGATGGCTGCTTCGCGGGCGTGCTGCTTGGCATTCAGGACCTCGTGCTCCAGACCGTGCCGTCGGGACAGCGCTGCCGAAAGGGCCTCGCTTTTTTCAATGCTGACCGTGCCGACCAGAACCGGACGGCCCGCCGTGCTCGTTCGGTAAATCTCCTCTACGATGGCATTGAATTTCTCGCGTTCGGTCTTGTAAATCAGGTCATCGCGGTCTTCACGGATGCAGGGACGGTTGGTCGGGATGACAATCACCTCCAGTTTGTAAATCTTCAGGAATTCCTCCGCTTCCGTGGCGGCGGTACCGGTCATTCCGGCGATTTTTTCGTACAATTTAAAAAAGTTCTGCAGCGTGATGGTGGCCAGTGTTTGGGTTTCTTCCTTAATCTGGACGTTTTCTTTGGCCTCGACAGCCTGATGAAGCCCGTCCGACCACTGCCGGCCGTGCATCAGGCGCCCGGTGAACTCATCGACGATAATGACTTTGCCGTCCAGAACTACATAGTCCTTTTCCCGCTCAAAGACCACGTGGGCCCGCAGGGCCTGCTCGAGCATGTGGGGCCAGTCCATATTGGAGCCGGTAAAGAATGAGCCGACGCCGGCCAAATCCTGCGCCGTCCCGATGCCTTCGTGGGTCAGGTGGACGGATTTGGAATCTTTTTTGACGACAAACAGCTGCGGAATGCCCAAAAGTTCCGCCTCTTCTTCGTCAAGGTCAAACGGGTCATAGCGAAACTTAGCGAGCATTTCGGACAGGTCTTTTTCGGATTTTCCGGCCGATGCCGCCCGCTGCCGCAGATAGTCCTGGTCTCCGAGCCGGCTGAGCATCGAGGAATAAATCTGTTTTTGTTTGCTGACCAGCTGGCGGGCGACCGAGTCGGCTTTTTTATAACGCGATACATCGTCGAAGGCCGGGCCGGAGATAATCAGAGGGGTCCGGGCCTCATCAATCAGAATGGAGTCAACCTCGTCAATGACGGCATATTCGAGCGGCCCCTGCACCATCTGTTCCAGCGACAGCTTCATATTGTCGCGAAGGTAGTCAAAGCCGAATTCATTGTTGGTGCCGTAGGTGATATCGCAGGCGTACTGGTTCCGCCGTTCGGGGCCGACGGTGTCCATATCGGCCTGAATGGCGCCGATTGTCAGGCCCAGGGCTCGATAGATGGGGCCCATCCATTCCGCATCCCGTTTGGCCAGGTAATCATTGACGGTAACAATGTGAACGTGTTTTCCGGTCAGGTGGACCAGATAGGCCGCCAGCGTAGCCACAAGTGTTTTTCCTTCGCCGGTGGCCATTTCAGCAATTTTCCCTTCATAAAGGACGTTTCCGCCGACCAGCTGGACATCAAAATGCCGCATCTTTACGGTCCGTCGGGCGGCCTCCCGCACCACTGCAAAGGCCTCCGGCAGAATCTCTTCCGGACGGGAACCGTTTTGGAGCCGCTGCTTGAATTCGGCAGTTTTATTTTTCAATTCTTCATCCGTAAGGGTCTGAACGGCCTGTTCATATTCCCCGGCGGCTTTGGCCGTCTGCATATAAGCCCGTACCAGACGTTCGTTGCGGGAGCCGAAAAGTTTCAGAAGCCATCGATTCAGACTTGTGATTGCCATACCATATATCCTGATATTGTCGGTTCACTTTCTCAGTAATATTTTGATTCCTTTATAATGGATTCTTCTGAACACGGCAACTTCAATCCGGTCCGTTCACCTTGAGAATCTTGCTTGCATTGCAGACTTTAAAACGGTAAATTACTCGAGTTTTATTTTTTAAGGGAACGAAAATGCGTCAATTAGCGATAATGGGTATCCTGTTATTAGCAGCCGCTGCAGTGGGGTTTGGGATCGGTTTTCTGGCGTCCAAACCCAAAATCAATGCGGCTCGGGCGGAAACAGAAGAAGTCAGAACACAGTTACAGAATCTGGAGCTGCAGTCCCAGGCAAAACAGCGGGCGGCGGACGATGAAATCGCCAAATTGAGGGCGGAATTAATGAGGACCCGCAATGACCTCACGCGGGCCAATACGGATTTAATCAAGGCCAGGACAGACTTGGCTCAGATGAAGATGGCCCTTGAACAGATGGCGGCTTCGGGATCGGCTCCCCAGCCCGCTGCAGAAGCGGACAAAACCGCCGCCTCCGCCTCCTCCCCGACAGCCCCCTCGGCTTCGGTTTCTGCAGCAGGTTCCCCTGTGGCGGCGGCACCGAGCCCCTCTTCTTCCTCGTCCTCCTCGGCGGGACCGGCGGGTACGCGTGAATATGTGATTAAAGAAGGGGATAGTCTCTGGAAGATTGCTGCCACCCAATTGGGCAATGGAACCCGATATAAGGAAATTCTCCAGTTAAATCCGCATCTTTCTTCCAATAAGCCTCTGGAAGTTGGGAGCAAAATTCGGATTCCGGCCAAATAGCGGTCCGATCTGCCGGTCAGGGCTTGCGAAAAGGGCTTTCGCAGAAGGGGGTTGTTCTGTCGGATGGCAGAAAAAACGGCCTGGGGGTGAGATGTCACAGACCGCCGCAGCCGTTCGGGTCCAAACAGGAACAGGCGACCGATGAGCAAATATTATCTGTCTTGGTTAGTGCCCCTGATGCTGACAGCCGCCGGAGCGGGCTTGCTGACCGGTTGGATTTATTCGTATTATGCTCTGTCGGTTCCGATGCGTCTGCCAGGAGAGGATGGGCGGCCGGATGTTTCCTTACCGCAAACCGCTGCCGGCGCGACCAAGCAGGGACATCTGGAGACATTCGACGGGATTCCCTCCCAATCCGCTGGGGTATGGCCGACTTTTCGCGGTATCCATTATGATGCCGTCAGCACCGAATCGGTTCCCCTGATGCGTTCGTTTCCTCCCGGCGGTCCGAAGGAACTGTGGCGGGTTTCGTTGGGGGAAGGATATGCAGGACCCGCTGTGCGAAACGGACGCGTCTACTTGATTGATTATGATATAGACCGTCAGGCCGATGCAATTCGCTGTTTTTCTCTGGAGGATGGGCGGGAAATCTGGCGGTACAGTTATCCCGTTCCGGTGAAGCGCAATCATGGAATGAGCCGAACCATTCCGGCGGTGGATGACCGATACGTTGTGACGATTGGGCCGCGCTGTGACGTAACCTGTCTGGATGCGGATACAGGACAGTTTCGCTGGGCGATAGACCTGGTCAAGGAATACGGGACCCAGGAGCCGCTCTGGTATGCCGGACAGTGCCCGCGAATTGAAGATGGAAAAGCCATTCTGGCCCCGGCTGGAAAAGACGTCCTGATGATGGCGGTGGATTGTGAAAGCGGGCAGGTCGTCTGGAAAACCCCTAATCCGCGCCGCTGGCAGATGACGCATTCATCTATTCTCCCAATCCCATTTGAGGGCCGGCGAATGTATGTCTATTGTGCCGTCGGCGGGGTCGTTGGCATTGCCGCCGATGACGGTTCGCTTCTGTGGGAAACGGATGCCTGGACGCTCCGCATCCATGTTCCGACGCCGGTTTGGCTCGGCGACGGCCGATTGTTTTTTTCCGCCGGTTACAATAAAGGCAGCATGATGATGCGTCTTGTCAAACAGCAGGACACAATTGTACCGGAGGTCTTGTTTGCTCTTCCGCCGGAGGTGTTTGGCTCTGATCAGCAGACACCGATTTATTATCAGGGTTTTCTGTATGGTGTCAGGCCTAATAAAGAGATGGTATGTCTGGATACAGACGGCACAGTCCGATGGTCCAGCGGACCGCAGAACAAATTCGGCCTGGGTCCCTATATCCTAGCAGACGGAAAGATTATTGCCCTGAATGATGATGGAGTTTTGTCTTTAATTGAGGCCCGGCCGGATGAGTTTGTTTTGCTGGCCAGGGTCAAAGTCCTTGACGGGCATGAAAGCTGGGCACCGCCTGCTTTGGTCGGAGGGCGTTTGATTGTTCGGGATTTTACCACGATGAAATGTCTGGATTTGCGAAGGCAGGAATGATTGAGACGAACTAACAGTACAGTACAACAATCCGCAAGAGCCCAATAACGAGGTTGAATGAGCCGACATTTACCCAAACAGACAGCCAAAGCCGATGGGGGGCTGGTCGCCGTGTTTTTAGCCGTGACGGCCTTTGGGGCGGGTTTTCTGGCTTACTGGTTTGTGGACCGCCGGTTTGTCCGACAGAATGTTCCGCGAGCCTACCGGTATTCCATAGAGGAATTGACGACAATTGAGCCGTCTTTGCTGATTTATCGACAAAGCAGGCCGCCTATTGAAACCGGTCTTCTCGAGGCCGTTGCTTTGGACGTGGATTCGGACGGAGCGGTTTGGGCCGCAGGGGACCGGAAGATATTGCGGTTTGCCTCGGACGGCCGAAAAGACACAGAGATTTCCCTGCCCTCCAAACCGACCGCGGTCAAAGCGGCCGATGGAGTGCTTTATGTGGCGATGACAGACCAAATTGAAACCTATTCTCCAGCCGGCGAGCGATTGTCCGCCTGGGCACCGGTACAGACGGCGCTGTTCACTTCGATTGCGGTTGGGCCGGAGGATGTTTTTGCGGCAGATGCTGTCGGCAAGGTGATTCATCGCTTCGACAAGCAGGGGAATGCCCTCGGACGGCTGGGACAAAAGAATCCGTCACGAGGCATCGAGGGGTTTGTGATTCCCAGTCCCTATTTTGATGTTCTGATTGCTCACGACGGCCTTTTGCGGGTGAACAATCCCGGACGTCAGCGCATCGAGGCCTACACCTTCGATGGGCATCTCGAATGGCACTGGGGCATTCCGTCTGTGAAGCTGGAAGGCTTCAGCGGATGCTGCAATCCGATTGCCCTGGCTCAGCTGCCGGACGGAACCTTCGTGACCGGCGAGAAAGGGCTGGTTCGCGTGAAGGTTTATGATGACCATGGCCGTCTGCTCGGCGTTGTGGCTGGGCCGCAGCAGCTGGGCTGGAAAGGGCCCGTCCGAGTTTGCGAAACGCCGGAGGAATGCGGCAGTCGGGGGCTCGATGTGGCCGCAGACGGGCAGGGGCGGATTTATGTGCTGGAACAGGTTCGAAACACTATTTTGATTTTCGAGAAGAACGGATGAATCATTTCCGCCTTTCAGACAGCAGCACAAAAATGACCCGACGCCTTTTTTTGAAACAAATGGTTCGGGCAGGCGTGTGGACGGCTTTGGGGGTATTGTCCGCTTTCTGGATGGCCCGAATCCGGCGAGCCGACCGGACCGGATGCGTCCATCCGGCGGCTGCAGATTGTCGGCAGTGCGCTTCTTTCCAAACCTGTTCCCTGGTTCGAGCTGCGGAAAGAAAACCCTCTTCGGAGAAATCCTATGAATCCTCCGCCTTCTGAACTTCTCAGCCGCCGCCGTTTTCTCAAAGACGGCCTCTGGACGGTTTCGCTGGCTGCGGCAGGAGCGGCCGTGGCGGCTTTGGCTTCGCGAAGCCGGGCGAAAGAATGGGTCTGGCAGATTGACCCCTACAAATGCATCGGCTGCGGCCGCTGTGCGACGCATTGTGTCTTGAGCGAGTCTGCGGTCAAGTGTGTGCATGCGTTTGAAATGTGCGGCTATTGCGATTTGTGCACGGGCTATTTCAGTCCGGACCCCAAAGCCCTTCAGACCGGTGCCGAACATCAGTTGTGCCCGACCGGAGCGATTCGGCGGCGGTTTATTGAAGAGCCGTATTTTGAGTTTACGATTGACGAAAGCCGCTGCATCGGCTGCGGCAAATGTGTGGTCGGCTGTGCCGCCTTCGGCAATGGGTCGCTGTTTCTGCAGATTCGCCATGACCGGTGCCTGAACTGCAACGAGTGCGCCATCGGGAGGGTATGTCCGTCCGAAGCGATTGTTCGGGTGCCGGCCTCGTCTCCTTATTTATTGAAGGTTCGCAATCCATGAGTCGTTTGGGACGGGCTGGAGTTGGGATGGGGTTGATTCTGTCGGCTGCGGCGGTGCAGGCGGCCCAGCGGTTTCCGCCGCCGCAGTTTGAGACGGATTATCAGATGCCGACGCTGACCACGCCGCCGCCGCGCGCCGCCGTGTGGGAGCTTGTGGATGTCGGCGTGCTGGCGGCGGCCCTCGGACTGGCTGCCTGGCTGATTTTTCGAAAGCGAAGTCGGCACGGGATTGCGGCCTTGTCTATTTTTAGTCTGCTGTATTTCGGCTTTTGGCGAAAGGGCTGCATCTGTTCGGTCGGTTCGCTGGGCAATGTTGTGCTGTCTCTGTTTGATTCTTCCTATGTGCTGCCGCTGACCGCCGCGGCCTTTTTCCTCCTGCCGATTCTATTCGCTCTGTTTTTCGGGCGGGTCTTCTGCGGGGCGGTTTGTCCGCTGGGGGCGATTCAGGACTGGGTGGTCTTTCGTCCGCTGGCCGTTCCGGCCTGGCTGGAAACAACTTTCCGGCTCGGAGCCTGGCTGTATCTGGCGGCCGCGGTGCTGTTTGCGGCAGTCGGGGCCGGGCTGCTCATTTGCCGATATGATCCCTTTATTGCTTTTTTCCGGCTGGGGTTCAATACGCCGCTGTGGCTTTTGGGGCTTTTGTTTTTGGGGCTGGGGGTGTTTATCGCCCGTCCGTACTGCCGGTTTGTCTGTCCGTACGGGCTGCTGCTGCGGCAGGCGGGCCGTCTGTCTTTTTGGCATGTGCGGATTACGCCGGATGAGTGCATTCAGTGCCGTTTGTGTGAGGATGCCTGTCCGTTTGGAGCCATCCAGCCGCCGACGGCACCCTGGCCGGAATCGATGCGGCCCGCCGAGCGGCGGCGCCTGGTGTTTCTGTCAGGGCTGCTGTTGGTTCTGATGGGCCTGGGCGGCTGGCTTGGGTACCGCG
The DNA here is from genome assembly GCA_937949545.1 of uncultured Phycisphaerae bacterium. GTDB lineage: Bacteria > Planctomycetota > Phycisphaerae > Sedimentisphaerales > Anaerohalosphaeraceae > JAHDQI01. Next base: position 53,507 of record CALEDR010000021.1, on the reverse strand, counting down.
TACACGCCGGACTTGCCGCCGGCCATCCGACTGTGGAATTGGCCCGGCAGGTCCGTCTTCGGCAGGCCGGACTGATGACGGAACCGACGGATACGGTCCGTGCCTTTGAAGTCTCCGGCAGAACGCTGCAGAGTCTCTGGAACCAGGAAGCCGCTGTCTTTCAGAGATTTGCCTGGGGCGGGATTGCGGCGGGGATCTTTGTCGGCTTCGTCGCCGGCGTTAAGCTGATTCAGATGAGCATTCATTTCAAACGGACGGATTATGAAGCCGACCGGGCGGGCTGTCTGGCCTGCGGACGATGTTTTGCATTCTGTCCGCGCCAGCGGATTTGGGAAGCCGGCAAACAGACCGGCAGCGGGGAAAAACAATGAGCAGTCGAGATGAGTCCAAATATCTCCTTCCCCAGAATCCTCGCTATCAGGCGGCGGTCAGTTCACTGATTGTTTCGGCGGTATTTTGGGCGGTTGTGGGCCTTTTGCTGGCCGTTCAATTTTATCATTTGAAGGTGACGGACGAACGCCGCAGCCGAAAGCTGGAGGCCCTGCGGCATGTGTACCAGACCAGCGGGGCGGATGAATCGCTGGCAGAGGAGATTCGTCAGCTCGACGTTCACTATCGTCGAGACCATCTGGCCCGCCTTCAGTTCCTGTATCGAGGCAGCGGGTTGTTCGTTTTGTTTGGGGCCGTTTTTGTCGGGACGATTCTCTGGGTGCGGTCTTTCCATCAGAAGCCCCCGCATCCGGAGCCGCTCGAAGACCGAACGACCGCACAGATTCAGGCCGCCCGCCGGACACGCTGGGCAGTTTCCGCCGGAACGGCTGTTCTGGCTTCCGCGGTTCTTTTCTGGTCGTTTCAGGGGTCTCAAACTCCGCAGGAGTCTGCGGGTGCGGAAGATTCCTCCGAGAGCCGGCCGGCCTTTGCCTCTTGGGAGCAGATGAACCAAAACTGGCCGGTCTTCCGCGGTCCGCAGGGAGCCGGCATTTGTCCGTTTGACAATATCCCGACAGAGTGGGACGGGGCCTCGGGGAAAAATATTCGCTGGAAGGTGCCGGTGGAACTGCCCGGCCACAATTCGCCGGTAGTCTGGGAAAATCGGATTTTTCTGACCGGTGCGGATGCAAAACGGCAGGAGGTGTACTGCTTTAACGCGGAGGACGGTACACTGCTGTGGACCGGGCAGGTGCCCTTGGCGCCGGCGGCTCAGCGGGAGGAAATGACCATTATGGAGGACACCGGCTATGCAGCCTCGACGGCGGCCGTAAATGGCGTATTTGTAGCGGCGATTTTTGCCGACGGCCAGGTCGGCTGTTTTGATTTTGACGGGCGAAGACAATGGGTTCGTTCTCTCGGTGTGCCCGCCAGTGCCTACGGATACGCCTCTTCTTTGACGGTGTATGAAAACCGCCTGATTATTCAGTTTGATCAGGATTACGAGCCCGGCCGGAGCAAACTGATCGCACTGGATATAACCACCGGTCAAACACTGTGGGAGCGGGAGCGGCCGGTGCCCAATTCCTGGACCTCTCCCACCGTGGTGGAGTGGGGCGGTCAGATGCAGATTTTAACCAGCGGCTCTCCCTGGCTGATTGCTTATGATGCGACGGACGGCCGCGAATTGTGGCGGCTGGATTGTCTGGGCGGCGATGTAGCACCCACGCAGATTGCCGCTGCCGGACGAATCTTTGCTGTTCATCCTTATACTCATCTGGCTGCTGTCCGTCCGCCCCAGGCTCCTGCGGAGCAGATGCAGGCCGAGCTCCTTTGGAAAGCCGAAGGCAGCATCCCGGATATCTGCAGCCCTGTCAGCGACGGGCGATTAGTCTGGACGGTTGATTCGGAAGGCGTGTTGGAATGTTTCGACGTTCAGGACGGCAGCCGGCTGTACAGTCAGGACCTTCAGGCCGTGTTCCAGGCCTCTCCTGTTCTGGTCGGCGATATCCTTTATCTGTTGAGCACCAAGGGGCGGATGATTCTGGTCAAGGCTGCCCGCACGTTTGAACAGATCGGACAAAATGAGCTGCCGGAATCGTTTACCGCCTCGCCTGCCTTTGCGCCCGGACGCATCTACCTGCGGGGCAGCCGGCATCTGTACTGCATTGAGAATCGGCGATGAATGCTTTGACGGAATCCTCAGTCCGAGAGTTTGTGGACCGGTGTGTCGAGCAAATCGGCAGCACCCCGGACAAGACACTGCCGCTGCTTCAGGCCGTTCAGAAGCAGTACGGCTATCTGCCCGCCGAGGCCCTGCGGCATCTCAGCAAACGGACGGCTCGTTCGCTGGCTGAACTGTGGGGCGTGGCGGCCTTTTACGACCAATTTCGATTCAAACCCGCCGGACGGCATCGCATTCGGGTCTGTGTCGGGACAGCTTGTCACGTCAAGGGGGCCGGAGAGGTGTTTGAGGCCTTTCGGCGGCATCTGCAGATACCGCGGGAGGAGGATACCGATTCCCGGCGGCTGTTTACCGTCGAACAGGTGGCCTGTCTGGGCTGCTGTATGCTGGCGCCGGCCGTGCAGATTGATGATGTGATTTACGGCTATCTGTCGCCGGAGAAAGTCCCGTCGGTTCTGCGGGATTTTTTAAGCCAGTCGCAGACGGGCGCGGGCGAGGCTGAACCAAAAGCGGTTCCCGGCGGGGACGGAGAAGTGCGGATTTGTCTGGATACGAGCTGTCGGGCGGTGGGAAGCCATCGGGTTTATGAAGCGTTTGAGGAGCTTATTCGGCGCGACCGTCTGGCTGTGCGGCTGCGTGATGTGTCCTGTCATGGGGCTTCCTATCTGGCCCCGCTTGTGGAGTTGACAGATGCGCAGGGACAAATTTATCGCTACGGCTGTGTGAAGCCCTTCGATGCCGAAGCGATTCTGCATCGGCATTTTCGCCCGCAAACCCTCACAGCTCGAATCGGTTCGGCGGTCCGCCGGTTCCTGGATACGCTGATTGAAGACCGTATCGGAGAACCGCCTGTACGATTCGAAACGACGATTCGGGATGAAGATTTAAGCGGCTATGTAAAGCCCCAGGTGCCGATGGCAACCGACGGGGCCGGGCGATCCGGCCCGCTGGATTGGGAGGATTTTCAAAAACAAGGCGGCCTGGAGGCTCTGCGAAAGTGTCTCTTTGAAAGAAGCCCGCAGGATGTTTTAAAAGAAATTGAGCAAAGCGGTTTGCGGGGACGGGGCGGAGGCGGCTATCCGGCCTTTTGCAAATGGCAGGCTGTGCGGGACAATCCCGAAAAGCCCAAATACATCATCTGCAACGGCGATGAAGGCGACCCGGGCGCTTTCATGGATCGGATGCTGATGGAATCGTACCCGTTTCGGATTTTAGAGGGGATGGCGATTGCCGCCTGGACCGTCGGGGCCTCGCAGGGATATCTGTATATCCGGGATGAGTACCCGCTGGCGGTAGAGCGGATGAAAGAGGCCCTGAAGATTTTTTCGCAGCACGGCTGGCTGGGCGAGCACATCGGCGGCACGGATTTTTCCCTGCATCTGGAGATTTGCACCGGCGCCGGGGCGTTTGTCTGCGGTGAGGAAACGGCGCTGATTGCCAGCATTGAAGGCCGGCGTCCAATGCCGCGGCTTCGTCCGCCGTATCCTTCTGAAAAAGGCCTTTGGGGCAAGCCGACTCTGATTCATAATGCCGAAACTCTCTCCCTAGTGCCGGCGATTGTTCGGCAGGGCGCGGCATCGATGGCCTCCATCGGAACGGCCGGAAGCCGCGGCACCAAGGTCTTTGCGCTGGCGGGAAAAGTCAGGCGGGGCGGACTGGTGGAAGTCCCAATGGGGATTACCATTCGGCAGATTGTCGAGGAAATCGGCGGCGGGACGGCCTCCGGCAAACCGTTCAAGGCCGTGCAAATCGGAGGGCCCTCCGGCGGATGTATTCCGGCGTCTATGGCGAATATTCCCATCGACTATGATTCGCTCACACAGGCTGGGGCGATGATGGGCTCCGGCGGGCTGGTCGTGCTCGAGGATGGCGACTGTATGGTGGAAATCGCCCGGTATTTTCTCGAATTTACCCAGCGGCATTCCTGCGGACGGTGTACGTTCTGTCGGGTGGGAACCAAACGGATGCTCGAGATTCTCGAGCGGATTTGCCGCGGAGAGGGAACGGGGGCGGATTTGGACAAACTGGAAAGGCTGGGGCATTGGATTCAAGCCGGCAGTCTGTGCGGACTGGGTTCAACGGCTCCCAATCCGGTGCTCTCGACCCTTCGTTATTTTCGAGATGAATATGATGCTCATCTGCAGGGCCGCTGTCCGGCCGGGCGATGTCGGGCATTAATCCATTATATCATTACAGACCGCTGTATCGGCTGTACGCGCTGCGCCCAGCATTGTCCGGCAGGGGCGATCGAAATGCAACCCTATCAGCAGCATCAAATAGACTCGGAGAAGTGCGTTCGTTGCGGCACCTGCAAAGCGGTTTGTCCGGCGGATGCTGTTTGTGTGGAATCAGGACGATGATTACACTGACTATTGACAATCGAACGGTTCAGGTGCCGCCGGGGACGACGGTTTTACAGGCCGCCGATTCCCTCGGCATCCGTATCCCCACACTTTGCTATCGCCGGGATTTTGAGCCGTCAGTCAGCTGTATGGTGTGTGTGGTGGAGGTGGAGGGCTTCAGCGGCCTGATGCCTTCCTGCGCGTTGGTCGCGGAGGAGGGGATGCGGGTGCGGACGGATACCCCGCAGATTCTGGCGGCTCGCCGGGCTGCACTCGAATTGCTGTTAAGCGATCACATCGGGGACTGCGAGGGGCCGTGCCGTTCAGGCTGTCCGGCGGGGATGGATATCCCGCGGATGATTCGATATCTGGCTGCCGGAGAATGGACAAAAGCGACGGAGATTGTCAAAAGAGACCTTGCTTTGCCCGCTGTCTTGGGCCGCATTTGTCCGGCTCCCTGCGAAAAGGTCTGCCGGCGTGCTCGTCAGGATCAGGCCGTTTCCATTTGCCTGCTCAAGCGGTTTGCCGCTGACAGGGATTTGCAGTCCCCGACACCATATCGACCCATTTGCAGGCCCTCCAGCGGAAAGAAAGTTGCCGTTGTCGGAGCCGGTCCATGCGGACTTTCCGCGGCGTATTATCTGGCCCGGCAGGGGCATTCCTGCGTGATTTTTGAACAGAAAGACACGGTCGGGGGAATGCTTCGGTGCAGCGATTTACGAGAGAAACTGCCTGAAGAGGTTCTCGAGCGGGAAATTGAGATGATTTTTGATTTGGGCATTTCTTTCCGCCCAAACCAGAGATTGGGACGAGAGATTTTCCTGGAGAATCTGCGACGGGATTTTGATGCGGTTTTTCTGGCTCTCGGGGAAGGGGCGGCGGATGAGCATTTGGCATCCCTGCTTCGAATGAAAGATGGACACGTTGAAGCGGACCATTCAACCCTTCAAACCTCGATAGGGGGGGTCTTTGCAGGCGGGGGGCTTATCGGCAGCCGCCGTCTTTGTGTCAAGGCCGTTGCGGACGGAAAGCTTGCTGCCAGGGCCATCCATCAGTATCTTACGGAAGGCAGGACGACAGGAGGGCCGTTGGAGTTTCACAGCCGTTTAGGAACCTTAACGGAGGAAGAATGGCGGATATTTGTCTCTTCCGCTGATTTAATACCGCGAGTGGAACCAGCTGAGCCCGAAACGGGTTTTTCGGAAGAGGAAACGGTCCAGGAGGCCCGTCGGTGTCTTCACTGCGACTGCCGGAAGAAAAAAAACTGCAAATTACGTCAACTTTCTACTGAACTCAAGCCCCTTATCGGTTCGTATAAGGGCCAACGTAGACAATATGCGCGTGCTGACTCCCATCCGCAGGTTGTGTTTGAATCCGGCAAATGTATCCAATGCGGACTTTGTGTACAGGTTTTAAATAGAAACGGTTTCACGGAAGGGTTGACCTTTCGAGGCAGGGGGTTTGGGATGCAGATTGCCGCTGCTCTGGATGAAGCCCCCGACAAAGCGGCGGGTCAAGCAGCTCGTCTGTGTGTGCAGGTTTGTCCGACCGGTGCATGGTCATTGAAAAATCGATAGAACGTATGGAGTGCAGCTTTATGATGCAGGTTGAAAGAAAGATTTTTTTTGCAGCAGTCTGTATTTCTCTTGGAATGATTTCGACTGCACTTGCGGCGGACTGGCCCTGCTGGAGAGGGCCGAATCGTGACGGCATTTCTTCCGAAACAGAGTGGGACCCTGCAGCTGTCAGGGATTCTGTAAAGCCCCTTTGGACGGCTTCTGCAGGTACGGGGTTTTCAGCGGTTTCTGTGGCTGACGGCAAAGCTGTGACGATGGGGAATATCAATAAAAACACCGATGTGGTCTGGTGTTTCGATGCTCAAACCGGCACACTCCTCTGGAAGCATACCTATGATGAACCTCTGACTCCCAATCTGTATGAGGGGGGACCGAATGCGACGCCGACCATTCATCAGGGGAAGGTCTATACCATCAGCAAGACCGGCAAAGTTTTTTGTCTGGACCTCAACAGCGGGGCGGTGATTTGGCAGCAGAATGCCGACCTCCAAAAGCCGGAGTGGGGCTATGCGGGGTCTCCGCTGATTGCAGGCGACCGCATTTTTTTGAATGCCGGTTCGACGGGTGTAGCCCTGCACAAAGAGACCGGCGCCGTCCTTTGGCAAAGCCAGAAGGAACCCTGCGGATATGCGACCGCCGTGATTTTTCCCCGACAGGACCGGTTTGAAGTTCTCCTGTTCAGCAAAGACCATTTGTACAGTGTCGCCCCGGAGGACGGGCGCATTTTGTGGGCGTATCCGTGGAAGACCAGCTGGGATGTCAATGCCTCCGACCCGCTTGTCTGGGGCGATGAAATCCTGATTACCTCCGGCTACAATCGGGGGGCTTCGGTTCTGAAGGTGACGCCGGAAGGGCCGAAAAAAATCTGGGAAAACAAAAACCTCCGTTCGCAGCTTTCCGGTCCGATTCTGCTGGACGGCTATGTGTACGGGATTGATGACAATCAGCTGGTTTGCCTGGACTGGAAGACCGGCCAGGTGCAGTGGACAGAAAAAAGCGTCGGCAAGGGCACGCTGAAGGCGGCGGCGGGCAAGCTGATTGTTTTGAGCGAAAACGGCCGTCTGATGATTGCTCCCGCCTCTCCGAAAGAGTTTTCTGTGATTGCCTCGGCCCCGATTCTTAAGGGCCGCTGCTGGACAATGCCGGTGTTGTCCAACGGTCTGATTTATGCCCGCAACGCCAAGGGCGATTTGGTCTGCATCGATGTCCGCCGCAAACCGGCTGCATTGCTGCTGGATTCGCCGCCGGTCATTGCCGCCGTCGAGATGGCCGCTCCGGAGGAGGGCAGCGACTGGGCCTGCTGGCGTGGCCCAAATCGGGACAATCGAAGTCCCGAAACCGGTTTGCTGAAGGAATGGCCCGCCGAAGGTCCGCAGCTGCTCTGGAAAGCCGACGATTTGGGCGACGGGTATTCATCGGTCTGCGTGGCTCAGCAGAAGATTTTTGTTACAGGACTGAAAGACAAACGCGGCATTCTGACTTGTCTGGATTGGGACGGCAATCGGCTCTGGACCGCCGACTACGGCCCGGAGTGGACCGGTTCTTTTCCGGGTGTACGCGGGGCTCCTGTTGCGGCCGATGGCCTGCTCTATGTCCTCAGCGGTCAGGGTCGGCTTGCATGTTTTTCCCCCGAGAGCGGCCGGGAAAAATGGGCGGCGGAGCTGTACAGCGAGTTTCAGGGGCCGATGCCTCGCTGGGGTGTGTCGATGGCGCCGGTTGTGGCGGAAGGAAAAGTCTTTGTGACTATCGGCGGCCCGAAAACCACAATGGCGGCGGTCGATGCCCAAAAGGGACATGTGGTCTGGACAACGGAAAGTTTGAATGATACGGCATCGTACTGCACGCCGGCGATTTTCCGCTGGGCCGGACGAACGATTCTGGCCGGAATGACGGAAAACTTTCTTTTTGCCGTTGAGGCCGCCTCCGGACAGATGTTCTGGAAATATCCGATGAAAGACTATATCAAAGGCCGCAACTGGGGCGTGCATCCCAATACCCCGATTTTTTATGAAGGGGGGCTCCTGTTTGTCAGCGGCTATGATATGGGCTCGATTAAGTTTACGTTTACACAGGACGGTTGGTCGCTCCAGCGCGAATGGACCAATCAGGAGTTCGACTGCCATCACGGCGGTGTCGTTTTGCAGGACGGCTTTGTGTACGGCTCGACCTGGAAAAATAACGAAGACGGCCTTTGGGCCTGTGTGGATTGGAAAACCGGCGAGCTGATGTATGCCCAGCGGTGGCACAACAAGGGCTCGATTCTCTGGGCGGACGGGCTTTTTTATGCCTATGCGGAAAAACCCGGCGTCATCGGCCTGATCAAGGCCGACCCGAAAGAATTTGTGCCCGTCAGCGAAATGACCGTCACGCTCGGCGACAAGCAGCACTGGACGCATCCGGTCATCAGCCATGGGCGGCTTTTTGTGCGGCGCGGCAATACGCTGATGGTGTATTCTATCCGCCAAGATTCTCAAAAAAGAGCGTTCGTTAAGGGTTGATTCCGCAGGGTTCGGATTCATTAGAAAAGGATATGTTTGGGAGGATATGGTGAAATGACTTCGCTTCGTTGTCTGACAGGGCTGGGGATTCTTGCAGGACTTTTAATGACGGCTCAGGGGGCCTCGCTTTTTGTGGCCAATCATTCGTTTGAAATCCCGACAATCGACCCGGTGCAAAACCCTTTCTATGCCATCCCAGCGGCCCCATTTTGGGTGGAACTGGATTTGGACCCTCTTTATAGTTCCAATACGGGAACCTTTCTTAACACCGAACCCAACAGTCCGGCGGGGGACCATATCGTCAATGCACACGGGGCTCAGCTGGCCTTTCTGAATACGGCTTCCGGCAATGCATTTCTTCAGACGCTTTCTTCGGTTTTTCAGGTCGGCCGGTCCTATCGGCTGCTGGTGGATGTCTGTCCTTCTACGCGTTTTCCGCCGCGGGCTGAAGAGCCGATGGATTATCTGAGCATCGGCTTCTATGCTGGTGCCGATGCCAATGATTTTCATACGGTCCTGGTTCCGGGCTCTGCGATTGTCCCCAACTACCTGCGAACGTTTACCCTGTATCTGCCGACGGTTCAGGAAAGCGACCCCTGGGCCGGCAAAGCCGTCGGCATCGCGTTGCGGTCGGTCGGGCAGGGCGGCGGATACTGGGATTTGGACAACGTACGGGTCTATGAATATCCTCACCATCCGGACCTGACCGGGGACGGACTTGTGAATCTGGAAGACTTTGCCGTGCTCTCGGCCGACTGGCTCAAACAAACCTGGTCGATGAGCGACTTGACCGGCGACGGATTTGTGGATTTGGACGACTTAATTCTTTTGACGGATCTGTGGCTGCAGCAGGATGCAGAATGAAAAGACAGCGGCTTCAACGGGGCAGGTGTGGTTTTACACTGCTGGAACTGCTGACCGTAGTGGGGGTCGTGGTTCTGCTGGTTTCTATGTTGCTGCCTTCGCTTCGCGCCGCTCGTCAGAAAGCCCAAAAAACGGTGTGTCTGTCCAATCTGCGCCAGGTGGGGCTGGCGATACGGGCCTATGCCCACGATTATAACGACACGATTCCTTTCGGCCCCGAAGGGCTGCCGATTATGGGCCATAATTTCTATACGGCCACCGGCAATGTCACCAGTCTTCTGTCGCTGCTGGACGGCCGTCCCGTTGGTCTGGGGCTTTTGCTGAACGGCTATTTGTCCGAGCAGCCCAAGGTGCTGTTCTGTCCTGGAGCTGACCAGCCCTCCGAGGCCGACAGGCAGCTGGCCAATGTCGGGCACCGGCAGGCCCAGAGCGATTATTATTACCGCCACGCCTCGGCTGCCCTGCTGAGCGGCAAACCGGATGCATTTTACATTCGGCTCAGCGACCTGGGGAAAAACCGCAACGGCCGCCGCATTCGGGCCCTGGTGATGGATGTACAGTTTCTGGTGCATCCGTCGCTGGAGGCTTTTGGAGTCTTCACACGAACCAGTCATCTGCGTAAAACGGTGAATTTGCTCTATGCGGACGGGACCGTCCGTTCCGCCGACAATTCCGACGACCGCTTTACGGTTGATGTCGGCGCCCGGCCGTATGATGCCCTCGAGGAAATCCTCAAGCGGTTCGAGCTGGCGGATGAATTTGACCTGTCCGGCAACTGAGATTCTCGGATTGAATTGCCCGGCGGTGTCTGCTACAATCTTCGGAATGGATGAAACTGTAACCATTCTGCTGGCGCATGGCGGCGGCGGCCGTCTGATGGAGGACCTCATCCGGCGGGTGATTGTGCCCCATTTCGGACAGCCGAACAAGCCGCTTCTGGATGCGGCTCGAGTGTCGGCCGGTACCCAGCCGCTCTGCTTTACGACCGACAGTTTTGTCGTGCGGCCTCTGTTTTTCCCGGGCGGCGACATCGGCAAGCTGGCTGTCTGCGGCACTGTCAATGATTTGGCCGTATCCGGGGCACGGCCGCTGGCTCTCAGTTTGGCCCTGATTATCGAAGAGGGGTTCCCTGTGGCCGATTTGCAGGCCGTTTTGGCCGGGGTCGCTCAGGCGGCGCAGCAGGCGGGCGTATCCATTGTGACCGGCGATACCAAAGTGGTCGAAAAAGGAGCCGCCGACGGCTTGTTTATCAATACCGCGGGCATCGGGCTGCCGTGGGAGAAGGCCCGGCTGGGGTTTGAGCGGATAGCCCAGGGCGATCGGATTTTGATTAACGGTACGCTCGGCGACCATGGAATGACGATTCTGTCCAAACGCGGCGATATTCCGTTTGACGGCGGTCTTCAAAGCGATTGTGCCTGTCTGAACGGCCTGATTGAACAGCTGATTGAAGCCTGCGGCCAAGAGATTAAGTTTCTGCGCGACCCGACACGCGGCGGGCTGGCGGCCGTTTTGAATGAAATTGCCTCCGGCGCTGGGGTGTCGATCGAAATTGAGGAAGCGGCGCTGCCGGTTGAGCCGGCGGTTCGTGCTGCCGCGGAGATGCTCGGGCTGGACATCCTCCATATCGCTAATGAGGGCAAGGCGGCGGTTGTGGTGTCCGAAGAGGCGGCCGGTGCGGCCCTCGAGGTTTGCCGAAAGCATCCGCTGGGCAAACGGGCGGCCCTGATTGGACGAGTCTGCAAATCCGACGGGGCTCCGATGGTGGAGCTGTGTACCCGCATCGGCGGACGGCGGATTGTGCCGATGCCCTATGGACGCGATTTGCCGAGGATTTGCTGATGCACGAAACGGTTGTCGCCGAAAATGTCCTGCGCACCATCCTTGAGCATGCTGAGAAACTGAAGGCCAGACCGGTCCGGGCGCTGGTTTCCTGCGGGCAGTTTAACGCCCTCAATGAAGAGGCGATGAAGTTTGCGTTCGAAACGGCGGCGGCGGGCACAGTCTGTCAGGGAATGCTCCTGCAAATCCGTCAGATTCCGCTTCGGGCGGTCTGTCGGCCGTGTCGAACGGTTTTTGAGCTGAACCTGATGACCCCGCTTTGTCCGCAGTGCCGCAGTGAGGATTTTGACATTGAACCGGATGCCCCGCTTCTGCTGGAAGAAATCGAGTTTGAGGACAAACAATGAAGGTCTCGTTAAATCAGAAAATCTTAAGCCGCAACGAGGAAGCGGCCGCCAAAAACAGACAGTTTTTTGCTGAACATAAGGTTTTTTGTCTGAATGTCATCTCATCCCCCGGCGCCGGCAAGACCGCACTGCTTGAGCGAACCATCCGGGATTTAAAAGAGCAATTTTCCATCGGCGTAATCGAAGGGGATATTGAAACGGATAACGATGCCCGCCGGATTCAGGCTGCCGGTGCCCGGGCCTTTCAAATCGAGACCAAAGGGGCCTGTCATTTGTCCGCCGAACAGGTCCAGAATGCCCTCAAAATGATTGACGCCCAGACGCTGGACCTTGTATTCATCGAAAATGTCGGCAATCTGGTCTGTCCGTCCGCCTTTGATTTGGGCGAAAGCGGCCGGGTGGTTATTTTGTCTGTCCCGGAAGGGGACGACAAGCCCGCTAAATACCCCGGAACATTTGCCGGTGCCTCTGTAATTGTCCTGAACAAGATTGATTTGCTTCCCTACGTTCCCTTCGACCTTTCGCGTGTGCTGGCGGATATTCACACCGTCAATCCCCAGGCGCCGGTTCTGCAGCTGTCGGCCGCTACCGGCGAAGGGATAGACGCCTGGTATGACTGGCTCCGGCGGCATCTTGAAAAAAAGCAGCCGTAGGGCTATAGTACCCCGTCCGAACTATCATTCAGACGAAAGCAGAATTATTCGAAAGGCAGTTATGGACAGTTTTCAATATAGAAAAGGTCGTTTATTTGCGGAAGAAGTGCCCGTGGAGGTCGTTGCTCAGGCCGTCGGCACACCGGTCTATATTTACAGCAAAGCGACGATTCTGGACCATTTTACCAAGATTCAGAAGGCCTACGCAGGACTGGAGACCCTGATTTGCTACTCGATTAAGGCCTGCGGGAATATTCATATTCTCCGCCTGCTGGCACAGGCCGGCAGCGGCTTTGACATTGTCTCCGGCGGGGAACTGTACCGTGCCCGGCAGGCCGGGGCTGACCCGTCCAAAATCGTTTTTGCCGGCGTCGGCAAGACCGATCGGGAAATTCTGGAGGCCCTCGAGGCGGGCATTGCTTATTTTAATATTGAATCGGAAGCGGAGCTGCAGAACCTGATTGACCTGTGCAAAAAGCACGGCAAAAAGGCCAAAGGCGCCCTGCGGGTGAATCCCGATATCCAGTATGATTCGCATAAGCATATTACGACCGGCGTGAAGGAAACCAAATTCGGCGTCGATATTGAACGGGCCAAGAAGGTTTTCGCCGAGTACGGACGCAATGGGGCGGTGGAATTGTCGGCCATTCACGTACATTTGGGTTCCGGCGGTAAAACCATCGACCCCTATGTGATTGCCGTCCAGAAGATTCTGCCGCTGATTGAACAGCTTCGCGTGGAGGGGTTTCGAATTGACACACTCGATTTGGGCGGCGGCTACGGGGCCGATTATGAAAGCGATACGGTGCCTTCGGCGGCGGATTATGCCGCTGGTCTGGTGCTGCTGCTGAAAAAAGCGGGCCTGAAGCTGATTCTGGAACCGGGCAAGAGCATCATTGCCAATGCGGCGATCCTGCTGACGAAGGTGCTGTACAAGAAGGTCGGCGGACAGAAAACCTTTGTAATTGTCGATGCGGGAATGAATGACCTGATTCGTCCCTGTCTGTATGAGGCGTTTCATTTCATCTGGCCGACATCGGTGCCGGAACGTCTGGTGCCGCCCGCCCGCGTCAAAGAACCCGCCATGCCCGGAATGGAAAAGGTCGATGTTGTCGGCCCCATCTGCGAAGGCACGGATTACTTTGCCAAAGATCGATTTTTGCCGCCGGTGGAGCGAGACCATTATCTGTCGATTTTCACGGCAGGTGCTTATGGTTTCACAATGGCCAGCAACTACAATGCCCGTCCTCTCTGTGCGGAAGTGCTGGTGGACGGCGATCGATTCGCCGTCATCCGCCGACGCCAGACCTATGAAGACCTCGTGGCGCCGGAGAAGATGGATTTGTCCTGGCTGCCCGCTCAGCCGTCAAAATAGTTTTTGCTTTCTGTTTTTCCCGCGGCTATACTCGCTCTCGCGTCTCAGGGAAGAATCGGGGCTTGGAGAGGAGTTTGCCTATGTTATCACGATTGTATTCGGTGACGGTCGAGGGAATTGAGGGGGTGCTTTGTGAGGTGGAGGTGGATGTCTCCCGCGGCGGTTTTGAGCGGCCGGTGATTGTGGGGCTGCCCGATACAGCGGTCAAAGAGAGCATCGAGCGGGTCCGCAGTGCCGTCATCAACTCCGGTTTTCGCTATCCGGATACCCAGTCTCTGATTAACCTGGCGCCGGCGGATGTCAAAAAGGTCGGCCCAGCTTTTGATTTGCCGATTGCGCTGGGTATACTGGCCTGTAGCGGAGCCCTTTCGCCGGATGCGCTGCGGGATTATGTCGTCATCGGGGAACTGGCCCTCGACGGGCGTGTGCGTCCGGTGACCGGCGTTTTGAGTATGGCGATGACGGCGGTTGCCGGAGGGTTTTCCAAAATGATTGTGCCGCTGGACAATGCCCGCGAGGCCGCTGTAGTCAAGGATATCGAGGTCTTTCCGGTCGGCTCGCTGGCCCAGACAGCGGCCCTGCTGAGCGGTCAGATTCCTGTTGAGCCGACGACCGTGGATTTGGAGGCCCTGTTTGAAGAATGTGGCACCTATGAGACGGATTTTGCCGATGTCAAAGGGCAGGAATCGGTCAAACGGGCCCTGACCATTGCCGCGGCGGGCGGACATAACCTGATGATGATTGGGCCGCCCGGGGCCGGCAAGACCATGCTGGCCCAGCGAATGGCCACCATTCTGCCGTCGATGACCCTGCCGGAGTCGCTGGAGACCACGCAGATTTATTCGGCGGTGGGCCTTCTGCCCAAAGACAAGGCGCTGATTGCTGCCCGGCCTGTGCGGGCTCCTCATCATACCGCCTCCGGGCCTTCTCTGGTGGGCGGCGGCACCCATCCGCGGCCCGGCGAGCTGTCGCTGGCTCATCACGGCATTTTATTCCTCGATGAGTTTGCCGAATTTCCCCGTCATGTGCTCGAAATGATTCGCCAGCCTCTTGAAGAAGGGCAGGTAACGGTTTCGCGTGCCAAGGGGACGCTCCGGTTTCCGGCTCGATTTATCCTGATTGCCGCGATGAATCCCTGTCCGTGCGGGTATTTCGGCACGTCGATGCGGCGGTGCCGCTGCAGTCCGACCCAGATTGAACGGTATATGGCGAAAATTTCCGGCCCCCTGATGGACCGGATGGATATTCATATTGATGTGCCGCCGGTGGAGTTTCGGAAACTCCGCTCCCGCCGCAGCGGCGACGGCTCTGCCCAAATCCGCCTTCAGGTTCAGCAGGCTCGGCAGATTCAGCGGCGGCGGTTCGGGCATCCCTTTATGACCAATGCGGCGATGGGCCATAAGCAGGTTGAGCAGTTCTGCACGCTCGATTCGACCTCCGAGATGATGCTTCGTCAGGCGATGACCGAGTTTGCCCTTTCGGCCCGAGCCCACGATAAAATCTGCAAAGTCGCCCGAACCATTGCGGATTTGGAGGGTACGGAAACTATTCAGCCGGTCCATATTGCCGAAGCCGTCGGCTATCGGAAACTGGATCGAAAACTATAGGCAGAGAATTCTGCCCTGACGGATGAATCAGACTTGATGGAGGCGCAGACAGACAATCCGGTACAGCCCCGCCATTCTGTTTCGCCGGTATTTCTTTTGATGGTAGTTCTGCCGCCTCTGGCAGTGGTTTGGCTGGTCAACCGCTTTGTTCCGGAACCGCCGGATGACGCGTCTCGGCTGGCCGCTGCCGTGAAGACGCACAATCCGGAAGCCGTCCGGGCGGCTGCCAAGCGGCTGTGCACGGAAAGCATGACCTCGCTGTCGTATCATGTGATTTATGCGAATACATTTTTTCAGGAGGAGGGCAGGTCCGCTCCTGCCTCGGTGCTTTTCGAAGAATATGCCGGCTGGCTGGAGCATTCAGAGCCGAACCGCCGCGACATCGGACGGCTGGTTTATGCCTTGATTTATATAAAAACCGGTCAGTTTGTTCAGGCATCCGCATATCTGCAGCAGATTGAAAATCTGCATTGGCCGTATGTGCATCTTTTTCTGGGGCAGGCCCTGGCCGGGCAGGGACACTATCCGCAAGCCCAGGCAGCGTTCGAAGCGGAAATTCTGAATGGAGGAAATACAGCGGCGGCTGTTAAAGAACTGGCTGACCTGTTTGAGAAAAGCCGCGATATCCATTCCCTTCGTCATCTTTGCGAGAATCCGCGTTTCCGAGCTTTTCTGCCCGTCCCCACCGTCCGCCGTCTGGCCCTCCGCAGCGGACAGCCCCTTGTCTATGCTGCGGCTGTCCTTAGGCCGTTTCGGCAGGCGGCTCATCTGCTCGGAATCTTGGCCGCGTTTTTCATTTTGCTGCTCTGGATTGCTTTTCTGCGGCGTCTCGATTTGTTTGAACCGGAAAAAATTCAATGGGTCATTCTGACTGTGCTGATGGGAACGGCCGCCGCCTTAGTGGTATTTCCCATCAGAGATCTGCTTGAGATTCTGTTTTCACTCAAGCTGAATGTCAGTGCTGGAAGAGATTTGCTGTATTGTATCGTGGTGATCGGCCTGGCGGAGGAGGCCGTTAAGCTGCTGCCGGTGCTGGTCATTCTGCGTTTTACCAAGGAAATCAATGAATCGATTGACTATCTTATTTATGCCTCGCTGGGAGCCCTCGGGTTTGCCTTTCTGGAGAATATTCTTTATTTTGACCGATCCGGACTGACGGCCGTCAAGGCACGGGCGATGATTTGCTGTGTGGGGCATATGTTCTATACTTCTTTGGTGATGTATGGCGTCGTTTTGGCCCGCTACGGAGGGACAGGCGCTGTCCGGCGCAATGTTCTGTTCTGTTTTCTGCTGGCATCTTTCCTCCACGGAGTCTATGATTTCTTTCTGATAAGTCGATTTGTCGGGAAAGAGGCCCGGCTGATTTCGGTCGGGCTGGTTTTTCTGGAAGTGCTTTTGTATGTGCGGATGCTGAACAATGCGCTCAATCAGTCGGAGTATTTTGATGAGGCGCAGGCGTCTCGACTTCTTCATCTGCGCGAACGGCTCGGTGCCGGACTGGTTGGGGCGGTGATGTTTGAGTATCTGGCGGCGGCTCTTGCAGTCGGGCCGTCGCTGGCCTATGAACCGTTTCGTAGAACCGTTTCGTTTACGTGGGTGCTGGTTTTCTTCTTTGCTTCGTCGCTGGGAACCTACAATCTGCGGCGGGGCTTCTGGCTTCCGTGGTTCCGAAAATCGCAGTTGCCCACACAGAATCTTGTTGCAGGAGAGCAGTCATGAAAAAGCCGGTTCGAATTATGCCCTGTCTGGACATGCAGAACGGACGCGTCGTGAAAGGTGTGCATTTTGTCAATATTCGCGATGCCGGCGACCCGGTCGCCTGTGCACGGGCCTACTGTGAGGCCGGGGCCGATGAGCTGGCCATGCTCGATATCACCGCAACGGTGGAAAACCGCCCCACGCTGCTGGAGGTTGTCCGCCGCACGGCACAGGCGGTGACGGTTCCTTTTACGGTTGGCGGCGGCATTACGGATACGGCTTCAGCGGAGGCGGTTCTGGAGGCGGGGGCGGACAAAATCTCCGTCAGCAGTGCGGCCTTCCGAAAGCCGTCCGTCATCGGGGAGATGGTCAAAGAGTTCGGTCCCGAGCGCATCACCGCAGCCATCGACGTGGACCGAAATCCCGCTTTGCCTTCCGGTTATGAGGTCTA
The DNA here is from genome assembly GCA_937949545.1 of uncultured Phycisphaerae bacterium. Taxonomy (GTDB): domain Bacteria; phylum Planctomycetota; class Phycisphaerae; order Sedimentisphaerales; family Anaerohalosphaeraceae; genus JAHDQI01. The sequence goes on along the minus strand of CALEDR010000021.1, from coordinate 36,140 downwards.
TATTGACGGCGGCCGCACCGCCACCGGAACCGATGCGCTCGAATGGGCCAAACGTGTGGACGGCTTCGGCGTATCTGTCATCCTGCCGACCAGCAAGGCCGCTGACGGAGCCAAAACCGGATATGATTTGCCGCTTATCGAAGCGATCGCACAGAATTGTTCCGCCGAAGTCGTTGCCTCCGGCGGAGCGGGCACGATGGAACATTTCTACCAGGCCGTCCAGGCCGGCGCCGACATTCTTCTGGCGGCTTCCGTCTTCCATTTTCACATAATCGATATTCCCCAGTTAAAACAGTATTTAAAAGGCAAGGGTGTACCTGTCATTCTGCCGGAAAAATAGAGCATTATCGGACGGAAATGATTGCCGGCGGCTATTCGAGAGCAGGGCTGGGAAAACAGATTATCCGGGATTCTTTTTGTGCCGATGGATGGATAGAGACTTCGAAGCTGAAGGACTTTATCGGAACATCGTTTTGAGGAGTAAGATATTTCGGATATGGCCGCCGTAAGCCGTTCATCTCGAACAGGACCGATTCTGATTCCGGAGCTGGAACTGGAACATTTTCAGCCGCCGGTTTCGGAGGCTGGTCCGGTTCGCCTTCCGGTCGGCTCCGTTCAATTTGGATGGGTGGGGGCCGGGGAGGCCGGCTGCCGTCTGGCCGAATGGTTTTATCGGCTCGGCTATCTTAAGACGATTGCCGTCAGCGCGGATGAAAAGCATCTCAGAACACTCGACCTTCCGGACGGCCAAAAATGTCTGTGGCCCGCCGCTCTTCCCAAACACCTTCGTTTCAGCAGTCCGAAGGAATCCTGCCGCACCATCGGGCGGGATTTATTCGGGAGAATGGAAGAGGTTTTTGGGGAAGATGCGGATTTTCTGATGCTGTGCCTCTCAGAGGAGGAATCGGAAAAGGGCGGTTTGGTTTCTTCCCTGATGGATGTGGTGAACAGTTATGCTCGTTTGCTCAGTTTCCGACGTCCGGGTCGGACCGCGGGTATTTTTTTACTCGAATCGCAGCATCTTCGAAACAGCCTTCAGGGAATAATCCGGCCTATGGTAGCGGCCGGTTCGCAAGTCGGCGGCGGACGCAGACAGGCGAATGAGGATTTTCTCCGGCGCTGTGCGGAACTGTTTGCCCTGTTCAATCGGCTCAGCGCTGAGCCGACGCCTTATCTGACATTTGATTCGATGGATTATCTGGATGTCCTGACGGCGGGCGGCTGGACGGTGATGGGGGAAAGCCGGCTGTCTGAACCGCCTGACCGAGCCGGCATTTCCCGAGCGGTTCGGCAGGCACTCGAACAATGCACGCTCGGCGGCCGATTCCCCCTGAAGCAGACGCAGGCGGCGGCCTGTCTGATGGTCGGCGGACAGGAGATGACGGCCGAGACGCCGGGGCTGCCCAATGTGCTGCTGTATGGTTTCGATGTCCTGACAGCTCTGCTCGGACGAGCCCGTGTCCATCGAGGCATTTATGAGGACCAGGACCCCTCCCTTCGCATTTATGTCCTCTTGAGCGGTCTGCAGCCGCAGGCCTGATATGTTTTTTCCTCTCTTGTTTCTTTTCTCCAAAGCGGATAATCTGTCCGTTCGTTCTTTTCAGGAGAAGACAATGCGTGCGGTTGTTCAGCGTGTTCAGCGGGCCGTCTGCCGGGTGGACGGGCAAATCACCGGACAGATTCAGCGGGGGCTTTTGGTCTTTGTCGGCATCGGGGCGGAGGATGCCGAGGCGGATGCCGTTTATCTGGCCGACAAGATTGCACATCTTCGCGTGTTTGAAGATGCTGACGGACGGATGAATCGGGATGTGCAGCAGGTCGGCGGCGGCGTGCTTCTGATCAGTCAGTTTACGCTGTACGGCGACTGTCGGAAAGGCCGCCGGCCGGATTTTACCGCCGCCGCGGGTCCGGAGAAGGCCCGGCAGAGATATGAACAATTCATCGAACGGCTTCGGGCGAAAGGCCTGACGGTTCAGACCGGCGTCTTTGCGGCCATGATGGAAATCGACTGCATTCAGGATGGGCCGGTGACGATTCTGCTGGACAGCCGCCGGCTTTTTTGATTTCAGTATGTGATGCGAAAATCTTTCCAGTTCGGATTGTAAACCATCGGGCTGATTTGCTTGTCCCGCAGATAACCCCCGAAATGCTCGCTGATTTCATCCAGACAGCCCTGAACAGCTTCAGGGGAGCCCTGAAAGACCGCTTCCACCGTTCCGTCGGGCAGGTTTCTCACCCAGCCGGTCAGGTTGTACCGCTCGGCAATCCGACGGGTGGTATAGCGAAACCCGACTCCCTGCACCCGTCCGGAGAAGATCACATGTTCGGCAATCGGTTCCATCTCAATCCGCCCAAATCACACGCCCCTGCGCCCATTGATAAAGGGCTTCCATCCGCTCCCGCATCGTGACCGACAGCGGAACTGTATTGCGTACCGATTCGAGGAGGAGGTCTGTATCCACATCTTTTTTCTGGTGAAAGGCCTTGTACAGAGCGGACAGGACAGCCTGCTCAATCTCTGAGCCGGTGAATCCTTCGGCCGCGTCCGCCAGGGCCTCCAGCTCAAACTCTTCCGGCTTCCGTTTGCGTTTTTTCAGATGAATCGCAAAAATCTCCTGCCGCACCTCCTTGCCGGGCAGGCCGACAAAGAAGATTTCATCAAAGCGACCCTTTCGCAGCAGTTCCGGCGGCAGGGCCTCAATATCATTGGCCGTAGCCACCAGAAACACCGGCTGCTTGTGTTCCTGCATCCAGGTCAGCAGCGTCGCAAACATCCGTTTGCTCAGTCCGCCGTCCGTACTTTGGCTGGCGGCGGAGGCAAACGCCTTTTCAATCTCATCAATCCACAGAATCGCCGGCGACATCGCCTCAATCTGACGCAGCGCCTTTCGCAGGTTGTTTTCCGATTCCCCGATATACTTGTTGTAAAGGGTTCCGCAGTCGAGCCGAAAGAGCGGCTGACGCCAGGCTGCCGCGATGGCTTTGGCACACAAACTTTTCCCTGCTCCCTGCACACCGAGGATAAGAACCCCCCGCGGCGGAGGAAGCCCAAATTCAGCCGCCTGAGGGCTGAAGGCCTTTTCTCGGGTTGCCAGCCACTGTTTTAAGTTTTTCATCCCTCCGATTTCGTCCAGGGTCAGGGGGGCTTCGACGTATTCAAGCAGAGCATCGGCCTCCAGCAGGCGGCGTTTGCCTGCGATAATCCGGTTGACATCCTCATCATCCAGCCGACGGTCGCCCGCCACGGCCTCCTCCAGTACCCGGCGGGCCTGGCGGATGGAAAGCCCCCGCAGATTCCGAATGATGGCCTTTAGCCCTTCTTTGCTTAAGCCGATTTCCAGCGGGGTTTTGTTATGAATTTGTCGCAGGGTGTTCCGAAAGACATTTTCCAGTTCTTCTTCGCTGGGCAGCGACAGGTCAAACCGTCGGCAGCAGGTGCGGATACATTCCGGCAGACAATCTTCGCTGTCAATCAGCACCAGCACATTTTGATTCAGTTCAATCCGGTGAATGGTATCGCGAAGCATCCTCAGGATCAGAAAGGACTGGAGGTATTTGCCCAAATCGAGTGCGACACAAAAGGTCCGGGAGGGCAGATTGCAGAACTCTTTGAGTCCCTCTTCCGGAGACGGGTTTTCCGTTTTTCCCCCCAGCACCGGATGCAGCCCATCTCGGCTTCCGCGTCCGGCGGACCAAATCCGCATTTTCCAATCCAGGATTTGAGCGGCCTTGCGAATGAGCTCAAGGGCCTGATGTTCTTCGTATGTGACAATCGAAAGGCTGCTGACCCCGCCTTCCACCAGCCGGAGCAGTTCTTGAACATCATTCATGGCTGTTTCTGATTTGGCCATCTTGATTTTTATGGTACCGGCGAACCACAAAATTTCAAGTTTTTTTATCGGCTGCTTCGGACGGCTTTTTTCGAGAACTGCGGCCGGACAGGGATCGTAAAAGTATATTGTGAAAAATGCGAAAACAAAAGAATGGTTTGTATGGTTGTGTTGTGTTTGGCCGACGGCTGCGTCGGCACACGCCCGCAGAGAGGCCCCAATGATTCCCTATTCGCTGACAAAATACGCACAAACAGTCCTGAAACTCACGGATCCGAATCAGCTCCTTTCGCTGCCGGAGGCAACTTTCGGGGCCGGCTGCTATTGGGGAGTGGAACAGGCCTTCCGCGAGGTGCCCGGCGTAACGGCGACAGCCGTTGGGTATATGGGCGGACGAATCGAAAATCCGACGTATGAGCGGGTCTGCTGCGGAGATACCGGCCATGCAGAAGTTGTCCGGCTGCGCTATGACCCCAACAGGGTTTCTTATACGCAGCTGCTGACGGTCTTTTTCGAAATCCATAATCCCACCCTGAAAAATCGGCAGGGCAGCGACATCGGCACGCAGTATCGCTCGGTCATTTTTACCCATACACCGGAACAGGAAAAAGCCGCCCGGACAGCCGCCGCCGATTTAAACAAAAGCGGCCGGTACCGCCGGCCGATTGTCACAGAAATCGTTCCGGCCGGCACATTCTGGCCCGGCCCCGAATCACATCAGCGTTATCTGGAAAAAAATCCGGCAGGTTATTGCCATATTCCCTTCCCGGTTCCTGTTATCGAAGAAATGAAGAAAAGGCTCCCTGCAGAGCCCAATCAGGTTCCGCCAAAAAAGGAAGATTGACTTTTTGGCAGCGGTGCCGTTCAATTTGCGGCCATGAAATACAAAGGAATCCTGTTTGATTTGGACGGTACCCTGGTCGATACGCTCGAGGATTTGACGGATGCGATGAATTGGGCGCTCCGGCAGCTCGGTCTTCCGACGCATGCGCCGCAGGCGTGCCGAGAGATGATCGGCTACGGTACACGCGAATTCGCACGCAGGGCTTTGCCGGCCGGGCAGGAACATTTGACCGAACGGCTCCAGTCCTGGATGCTGAAGTATTATCACCATCATTGTCTGGAGAAGACTCGTCCATACGACGGATTGCACGAGGTTTTGTCTCGTTTGAAACAGGAGGGGGTGCGGTTGGCGGTCATCTCCAATAAAAACCATCCGCAAACGGTCAAGATTGTCGAGTATTATTTCGGCCCGAATACCTTTGATTTTATCTGCGGGATGTCGGATGGCTTTCGTCCCAAACCCGCCCCGGATATGGCTCTGGCGGTCCTGAAGGCCCTCTCGTTAACCCCGCCGCAGACCCTCCTTGTCGGGGACAGCGATATGGACATCCTGACGGCTCATGCCGCCGGCATAGAGCCAGTCGGCGTCAGCTGGGGGTTTCGTCCTGTTGAACGGCTCAAAGAAGCCGGGGCTGCGAGGATTTTAAATCACCCTCAAGAAATTCTCACCCTGTTATAATTGGGGTTGACGTTTTGGGCTTGGTTTTTTGCAATAAAGAAGGATGCTTCATTGGAAAATTCACCTCCCAAGGGTTCTTTTGGCAGAAGATATCACCGAAGAGATCGGAGAGGAGAACCTATACGCGACCCAGGTCAATTTTGTCAGCGGCGTGCCCGGAAGGAAAAGTTTCCGCAGTCGAAAATCCCCTTTTGAATCCGGTTGAGGAGGAACCGTCAAAGCGGTCTTTTGTTCTTTTGGAATGGACGGAAGTCATAGAAAGTCACATCTGTAACCAACATCAGATTCCAGGTTGGAGCCAATATGGATGAGTATCCGTATTGGTCGCCGAATAATCCCTCGAATCCGGACAGGTATCACATTGATATGTTCCCGATTCCCGAACCTGCCGGTCTCGGCTTGATTGGACTGGGACTTTGAATGGTCGGGCGTAAAAAATAAACGTTTCAGGCAGGGATTCGTCCGGGAAAGAAGTTTCTTGCAGCAAGGAACCTCTTTTTTTATATCGGCATTTGTTTCAGAAAACCTTGTCGAACAAGGTCTTTTTTGGTAGATTGCCGGCTGGCAGAGTACAGAAAAAAACAAGGTCCGGAATTGAGGGATTTTATGAAAGTTTTGCTGGTCGGCAGCGGGGGACGGGAACACGCAATCGCCTGGAAACTCAGTCAATCCAAACAGCTCAAGCAGCTGTATATCGCCCCTGGCAATCCCGGCACAGCGGAAGTCGGTACCAATGTAGACATTGCCGACACCAATCTTGACGGCTTGGTTTCCTTTGCCAAGGACAAGCGGATAGACCTGGCGGTGGTTGGACCGGAGGACCCGCTGGCTGCCGGACTTGTGAACCGACTGGAAGCAGAAGGCATTTTGGCTTTTGGACCCACTCAGGAAGCCGCACGGCTGGAGTCCGATAAGGCGTTTGCTAAACAGATTATGCGGGCCAACAGCATTCCGACCGCCGAAGCCAGAATCTTTACGCATTTTGAAGACGCCAAAGTGTATATTGCCAGCCGGGATGAACCCGTCGTCGTCAAAGCGGCGGGTCTGGCCAAAGGCAAGGGAGTTTTTGTCTGCGATGACCCCGCCGACGGAATCCTGGCCGCTGAGAAGATTATGGTCAATAAAATCTTCGGCGATGCCGGAAATACCATTGTGGTGGAAGATAAGCTGCTTGGGCAGGAGGCCTCGATTCTGGCTTTCGTGGACGGGCGGACGATTTACGTGATGGAAAGCGCGCAGGACCACAAACCCATCGGAGAGCAGGATACCGGTCCCAATACCGGCGGCATGGGGGCCTACAGTCCGGCCCCGATTGTCACGGATGCGCTGATGGACCAGATTATCCGGGAAATTCTTGTGCCCCTCGTCGACGGAATGAATCGCAACGAAACGCCCTATAAGGGGGTGCTTTATGCGGGGCTGATGATTACTCCGGGCGGACCGCGCGTGCTCGAATTCAACGCACGTTTCGGCGACCCGGAGACCCAGCCCATTCTGATGCGGATGAAAAGCGACCTTCTGGAGGTGATGGAGGCTGTCTGCCGGGGCCGTCTGTCAGACGTTACGATAGAGTGGGATCCACGGCCGGCTGTGTGTGTTGTGATGGCCTCTGGGGGGTACCCGGATGCCTATGAAAAAGGCAAGGTGATTACCGGTCTGGAGGAGGCGTCTCGGCTGAAAGATGTCAAGGTCTTTCACGCGGGTACGGCCAAACGCGATGGGCAAATCGTCACGGCCGGCGGGCGGGTACTAGGGGTGACGGCGGTGGGGCAGACCATTGCCGAAGCCAAAAAGCGTGCCTATCAGGCCGTGTCTTTGATTCATTTTGAGGGGGCTTATTACCGCAGAGATATTGCCGATAAGGCCCTGCGGTAGGGTGGGCTGCAGCAAAGCAGAGAGCCGGTTTCCGATGAAGGTCAAGACCTATATCCGATGGCTTCACCCGCGGCGGGTCAGCCGATTGGCCGAACGAATTGCATGGATAGGGGGACTGGGAATCGGTTTTCTGTTTTTGTTTTATTTGACTTCCGACCGGATTCTAACCCCGAAACTGAAGCAGATGTTGGAATCCGGGACCGGTATGACGGTCTGTCTGGAGCATGTTCGATGGCAGAGCCCATTCACTCTGCGGCTGACCGGGTTGATCCTGGCGGAAGACGCCGCTCATCCTCGGGAAGCACTGCTTTTCTGGGCGGACCAGGCGGATTGTGTCTTGTCCTGGAAGCGGCTGCTGCGGCTGGATGTTCAGCCCGAGCTGATTCGAATCAAAAGGGCGGCGGCGGAACTGCGGTACGACGCCGATTCCAGACAGTGGAATCTGAACCGCCTGAAACCTGCCGGAAAAAGGAAGCGGCCTGTTCGGATTCCTGGCATCATTATACAAACAGGCCGACTGGCCGTTCAGCGAATCGAAAACGGAAGACGGCAGACGCTGGCATCTGTCGATTTCCAGGGTCAGATGAAGCAGGATGCAGGAGAATATCGGGTGCTTCTGGAGGCTTTGCCGACCGGACTATTTGCCGGAAGCCGCCTGGAGGGGATTTGGCAGCCCGAAGGCAGTCAGGGCCGTTTTGAAGGAAGCGGACAGATTCGGATGCCGCTGATTTATATCTGGGGAAATGCATGGAATCTGAACAATATCCGCTTTGCATGCAGGTATGACCGGGAGCAATTCCGGATGGAGCAATTTTCCTGCGGACTGGGGGACGGTCGGATTCTTCTTCGCGGTCAGATCAGCAGGCAGGCAGGCCGCCGGAATCTGTCTTTGGAGACGGAGCTGGAAAATTTGTATTTATCTGCAGCGTCTCATCCGGACCGAATTGTTTATTCTGAACCGATCCTTCGGATGATGGCAGGCGGGCTGGAGCGGTTTCTGCGGCGCTATCAGCCTGAAGGGACGGCGGATGCGTTTGTCCGAATCACCGGACCGCTTTCGGATTTGGCTCAAAGCCGGCTCGAGGGAAAGATTGTCTGCCGGGATATTGCAATTCTGGACCGGCAGTTTCCCTATCGGCTTGAACATATCCGGGGTGATATTGAATTAACGGGCCGGAATCTGCATCTAAAGGATTTGCAGGCGCAGAACGGTTTTTCGCAATTTACCATCCGCGGACAAATCACAAATTTCGGGCCGGATGCCGAGATTCAGGTTCAAGTCGCCTCTGAAAAAGTGTTTCTGACGGAAGAAATTAAACAGGCTCTGCCGGAGTCCCTGCAGCGGAAATGGTTTGAGTTTGCCCCCGCCGGAACCTGCGGATTCGATTATCAGTTTACGCGATACCCGAATGCAGAGCGTTTCTATAAATCGGTAATCCGGCTTGATGGACTCAGCTGCCTGTATGACCGCTTTCCGTATCCGCTGAACAATCTGACCGGAACCGCAGTGGTTGAGCCCGACAGTCTGACTTTGCAGGACATCGCCGCTCGATCGGATCGGGGGGAGGAGATTCGAATCGACGGGACCGTCAGAAATCTGCGGACGGCTTCTCCGTTCTGCGATTTGAGCATCCGTGCACGAAATCTTCCTCTGGATGCGGCATTTCGCCGCGTTTTTCCTGCCCGAACTCGGCGCATTTTATCCGAGTTTGACACAGACGGCGTTGTGGATTTGCAGATTCGGGTGCAGGGAATCTATGAGGAGGATAAACCGCTGCCGTATCGAGCCTCGTTTGCCGGAAGAGCGGGGCGTTTGCGATGGAAGCCGTTTCCACTTGATTTTCAAAGCGTTTCCGTTCAGGGCACGGCGGAGAATGGAAGCGCCGAATGGCAGGCGGCGGCCCTTTTTCCGGACGGCGGAAGCGGTCGGCTGAAAGGCTGCTTTTGGGGGAGCGGCAGAGAACCCAATCAGCCGGGGCTTCAAATCGCCTTTGCAGCGGACGGCGTTGCGCTCTCTGCGGCGGTCTGGAAGGCGATGGAACAGACCGGGCTGTACCGGGAACTGCTTTCGGAAGTGCAGGCGGAGGGAATCAGCCAGGCGGACGGACGTTTTTCCTTCAATGCGCCGGAGCCGAATGACCGTACCGCAGCTTGCGAACACAGTTTTCTGACCCTGCGTCTGAAGGAAGGGGTGCTGTGCCGACCCGACGGCCGATGGCGAAGCGGCTCGGCCTCGGGCACTCTGATTTTTGAGAACGGTCGTTTGACCCTCGACGACTGGCGCATTTCGGCTGTGCCTATTCATGAAGTCCTGTCTGCTCCTCGCTGGCAGGCTCTCAAAACGCTGACCGACCTGAAGCCGTTTGGGCTGGCGGATGTACACATCGATTCGCTTCAGTGGAATCCGCATCTGTCTCCTCCGCTGCGGCAGATAGCAGGGCGGGTGCAGTTTCATCAGAGCGGAATAACCGGCCTGGCCGCCTCCGGGGCGCACGGGTTTCTGGAAGGTGTGCTGAACTGGCCGCCGCAGGCCCGCCTGCCGCAGGGCGGCGGACGCTTTCGGTTTGATTCAGCCGATGTGCTCGGCCGTTCTTTGTTCGAGCTGGAAGGTCTCTGGGCGGCAGACCCCAACAGCGGGTTCCTGCAGATACAGGAGGTTCGGGGACGATGCGGTCAGGAGGGCCGTTTTGCAGGCGGCCTGCGTCTGAATCTGCTGGATTCCCGGCTGCCGTTTGAAACAGAGGCGGTTTTTGAAGAGGTGCCTCTGTCCTGGCTTTTGAAGGCGCCTTCAGAAAACCGGCAGGAAACCTCCGGATGGATTCGCGGGGCGGCAGGCATTCGGGGGAAAGTCGGCGCCCTCGAAGAAAGTGAGGGGCGAATCACACTGGAAGCCGACCAGATGAAGATTGGACGGGAGTCTCTGCTGGGCAAGGCGCTGATGGTGATGCAGCTGCGCCAGGCGGAGGAATATCTTTTTAATCAGCTGTTTGCAGAGGCTGTCCTGAAGGGGCGCACAGTCCTCTGTGAGCGGATTCTTCTGGCCGGGAGAAATGATGTCTATCAGGGACAGGGGCGCCTGAATTTAGCCGATGGAACTGTTCAGATGGCTTTGACGGCATTCGGAAGACGCCGAAGCCAGGAACCCGGTCTTTTGACGGGACTGGCGGAAAATCTCGGTGCAGCCCTGGCCCGGGTTGAAATCAGCGGCACACTCGCTCACCCTGTGATTACCCAAATCCCGCTTCCGCTGCTGCCGAGGCCTTTTTAGTCTGTCGGGCCAATCTTCCATCCCCCGTTACTTTCCGCAAACACGAATCGACAGGTTATTCCCTGCCGTTTCCCCTTCATTCCCGCGAAAGCGGGAATCCAGAATTTTCAGCAGCAGTTTTTGGGCTCGTTCCGACGGCTATTTCTGTTCAAATATTCCCACAACCTCATCAACCATGACCACCGGAATCAGTGCGTTCGGAGCGTCCAGAATTGTGCCCTTGACGCCGACGATTTTGTCCGTCAGAGTTTCCATTTTTGACTGCTGAGCGGGGTCTCGGGTCATCAGGTAGCAGAGAATGCGGGTATTCTGATCCATGATGATAAACCGTCGGGGCCCCACACGTCCGGTGTAGATATACGAGGGCTTCAGGACTCCCACGAACAGATATTGGGCCTCCGCCGGAATGGCCTGCTGGAGCTGGGCCTGATGGGCGGCGGCGATTTTGGCCTTGGTTTCTTCCAGCATTTTGTCCTGAAGCTGGATTTGTTTATGGGCTTCCACGGCCAATTCATAGCTGGCAATCTGCTTGAGGAGCGATTCGGCATAGATTTTCGCCCGGTCAACATCCGGGGACTGAAGGATTTTGTTTAACTCATCTTTGACAGATCTGTAATCCTGCTCCGGAAGCGGCTTTTTCAGCTGTTCTTCGATTTCCGTCCGCAGCTGGGAGCATTTTTGCAAAGCCAAACTGTCCGCAGACGGAGCCGCCGGAACCGGAGGGGTTGGCTGAGGCTGTACCGCCTCCGGGGCAGGAGCCGCGGGCGGCTCTGCGGCAGGGGCTGCCGGGGTGCTCGGCGGGACAGTCGGCGGAGTAAGAGCCGCAGGGCTGGGCTGCGGTGCGGTCGGGGCTTCTTGCGGAGCCGCCGGAGTCGGCTGAGCGGATTTGAGGGCGGAAACCGGGCCCAGCAGTTTCAGATAGTCCATGCTCACCCACAGATAGGCATCCGCCGGCGGTTTAATCTTATAATAGTCCGCATCCAAATCCGCAGGTCCCGCCAATTCTACAATATCTCCTTTGTACAGCTTTGTCTGTTGAGAATGGGAATGAAGAGGTTCGACAAAGTCGGATCCCGCCCAGACGCGCACATCGTCGCCGGTCAGCACGCCGATTTTGGGATTGTTCGGGTTCAGCTGCACATAGGTCTTGGAAATCCACGAATAACTTCCCTCCGGAGGGACGATCTTGGCCCACGTATTGTGTAGAATATCCACAACAGTGATTTTGTCTCCGGGGTTTAATTTTCCGCATCGATAATAACTGGTTCCCGGGCCGGAACGAATATTGACATCGGTGCCTGTTACCTCCGCAATTTGCGGAAATTCCATTTGGGCCAGTTTTTCCAACAGAGTTCCGCCGGACGGCTGAACCGCCGGTTCCGTTGCGGCCGCAGCGGCTGACAGACTCCACAAAAGCCCAATCATATAAACAATCGAATTTGTTCCGATGACCATAGTTTTGTCTCCGTCCAAAACCAATCCTTTGTCTCTAAAAACCGGAGGTTTTTATTCCATTATCTTGTTTTTCACCTTATCACTATAGATACGGCCTGTCAAAGGCTTTTTGACTTGATTCAGGACAAGCAAGGGATATTTTGAGCCCCTGCTCATTCTTTTATTATCGGCAATTTCCTCAAAAGTTCACAAATCAAACTGGACCAAAAATTAAGATGGGCAAAACAATGGCCTAAAGAGCGGTATTATCGGGTCTTATTAACAAGACCATTTTTGTCTGTTTTTCTGGGCGGCAGACAAACCGGCCAATGCACCGGTGGACCAGGCAATTTGCAGATTATATCCGCCGCAGGGGCCGTCGGCATCAATCACCTCTCCGGCGAAAAACAGATTCGCGCGAAGGCGAGATTCCATTGTCGAAGGATCGATTTCATTTCGGCTCACACCGCCCCGCGTAATCGTGGCCTGTTCGATTGGTGCTGTCTTCACGATAGTTAAGGAACAGGATTTGAGGAGATTCAGGAGGTCTTTTCGCTGCGAACGGCTGATATGAGAAGCTGGAACCTTTTCATTCCCCCACAGCAGAGACTGCATCTGCTGGGCCAGCTGGCGCGGCAGGAAGGCAGACAGGATTCCGGCCGGCTCTTTTTTGGGGTGAGCGGTCATTTCTGCCAGCAGTCGGTTTTCGAGCGTTTGAAAGTCCAGGTCCGGCAGCCAGTCTATGTGGGCCGGAACCGGTTTTTCGTTGGGCGAGAGGATATCCGTCAGATGGCGGCTCAGGTCGAAGACGGCCGGACCGCCGATTCCGTCTGCGGTGAACATCAAAGGCCCTTCTGATTCCCACCGGCGTCCTTCGGCGGCGGCCCGAATCCGAACGTGCGGGATTCCCACCCCCTGTAAGCAGCCGGGCCACTTTTCCTCTGTAACCAGCGGACAGAGGGCCGGTTTGGGGGCGATGATGGAATGGCCGAAGTTCGCCGCCAGACGGTATCCGTCGCCGGTGGAGCCGGTCATAGGCCAGCTGGCTCCGCCTGTGGCCAAAATGACCGCCCGGCTGATAATCGTCTCTTTGTCGATGCGAACCTCAAACCTCTGATGGTTGGCGGCCATATGTTCGGCCCGGCGCCCGTATAGAAATGAAACCCCCAGCTTGCGGGCCGTTTCCAGCAGGCATTGGCAGATATCCGAAGCTTTGCTGCTGACCGGAAACACGCAGCCGTCTTTTTCCTCCTGCGTCGGCACATTTCGGCTGTGAAAAAACTCCCGAACCTGCTGCGGCGAAAAAGCATACAAAGCCGGTTTCAGAAAGCGCCCGCAGGAGCCGTAAGCCCGCACAAACTCTTCGATGCTTCCCGTATGTGTCAGATTGCACCGTCCCCGTCCGGTTTTCAGCAGTTTCCGTCCGGCCGTGGTGTTGCGCTCGACCAGCAGGACTTGAGCGTTTTGCTGAGCGGCAAAAATCGCCGCTGTCAGGCCCGCCGGCCCGGCTCCGATGATGCACAGTTCTGTTTTCATGTTTTATTCAAACTCTTTGGCGGTCAAAGTCAGAGATTCCCCGGATTTGAATGTTCTGTTCAGTGTTTGATTCCGGTATCGAATTCGGCAGGCATTGTCCGCCCCCGCCCGAATGACGGCCTTTTCGAGACGGTTTTCTTTCCAGGCAAGGTCAATTTCAAAACCGCCCCGTGCCCGCAGCCCTTGAATGCGCCCCTGCGGCCATTCAGCGGGCAGGGCCGGCAGCAGCTCAAGGAGAACCGCCCCGTCCGGTGTGCGGACATGAGACTGCAGCAGCATCTCGGCAATGGCCGCCGTTCCTCCGAAATTGCCGTCAATTTGAAACGGCGGATGGGTGTCGAACAGATTTGCCAGGGTGCTTTTGGCCAGGAGAGTCTGAAAGTTTTCATAGGCCTTTTGCGGCTCATGGAGACGCGCCCAGAAAAGAATCATCCAGGCCCGCGACCAGCCCGTGTGTCCGCCGCCGTGTGACAGCCGGGTTTCAATCGTTTTTTGGGCCGCCTGCGTGAAGTCCGGATGGTCATAGACATTGTACTGGCGGCCCGGATGCAGCGCAAACAAGTGCGACATATGCCGATGGCCCGGCTCGGCCTCTTCAAACGGCAGGGCCCACTCCATCAGGCGTCCGTCCGAGCCGATTTGCGTCGGGGCCAGTTTTCCCAGAGTTGCTTGAACCTGCTGTGTGAATTCATCCTGAATGCCCAGAATCTCTGCCGCCTCCAGAGTGTTGCTGAACACGTCCCAGATAATCTGCTGACTCATCGCAGCGCCCATAGAAACAGCGATTTTCTGTTTGTCGGGGCTCAGGTACAGATTTTCCGGAGAGGTATCCGGCCCGGCCGTCAAAAGCCCCGTTTGCGGATGCAGCGTCAGATAGTCCAGATAAAACAGTGCCGCCTCCTTCAAAAGCGGATAGGCGCGTTTCCGCAGAAAATCCTTATCCTGCGTGAACCGGTAATGCTCCATAAAATGCTGGCCGGCCCAGCCGCCTCCATGCGGCCACAGCCCGTACTGGACATTTCCGAACGGGTCGGTGTACAGCCAGGCGTCCGTCGTAAACGATGCACAGAAACCTCGGGCTCCATAAAGCCGTTGCGCTGTCCGGCGTCCGTTCGGCACCAGCCGCTCAATGAAATCCAAAAAGGGAATATGACACTCCGACAGGTTCGTCACCTCCGCAGGCCAGTAATTCATTTGGATATTGATGTTGATATGATAATCGCTGTTCCACGGGGCTCGAATGTTGTCGTTCCAGATTCCCTGCAGATTGGCGGGCATACAGCCCGGGCGGGATGAGCTGATCAACAAATACCTGCCGAAATGAAAATACAGAGTTGCCAGACCGGGGTCATCAGCCCCGTCTCGGACCGCCTGAAGCCGCACATCCGTCGGCTTGTCGGAAGAATCCGGTCCGGCCAAATCGAGGAGACACCGTCGGAAAAGCCGCTGGTGTTCGGTGATATGCTCGGCCTTGAGCTGTTCATAGGGTTTCCTGCAGGCAGCCTCAATCTGTTGTCGGCAGACCTGCCGGCGGTCTCGTGTCAGCGGCCTGGCGGGGTTTTTCGGATTGTAGTCCGTGGCGGCGGCAAGATACAAGGTCGCCGCATCCGCCTCTTCAATCACCAGCTGGTTGTTTTCCGTGCGGATGCGTCCTCCTTCCGTCCGTCCTTTCAGCAGACAATGCCACTTGACCCCCAACTGCCGGCCTCCGTGTTGGGCCTGTCCATACATTTCGATTGCATCCGGTCCTGCGGCGGCGGTGGTAAAGTCGGCGGGTCGTTCCAGAGCCGCTTTCAGATTCAGTCGTCCGGGCCGGTCAGCCGATATTCGAATGACCAGTACATCGGCGGCAGGCGATGAAAAAACCTCTCGCGTGTAGCCTACGCCTTCATACATAAAACGGGTTGTCGCCGCGGCGGTATCCAGGCACAGTTGCCGGCGGTAGTTCTCCACCGGGATTCGCCGCTGCTGGGCCAGACGAACCTCCTGGGCCATCTGTCCGGGGCCGTAGTAGTTGGTTACGGCTGCCGCCAGAACATTCTCTCCCTCCCGAAGCAGACGGCCGGCATCGAACGCATACGGTTTGTTCCATTGGCTGGTGCGGCCCAGCTCTTTGCCGTTCAGGTAAAGGAGACCTCGGTCGTCAATCGGCTCCAGCTCCAGACGAGTCAGCCCTTTTTCGAGCTGATCAGCCGTCAGAGAAAAGCGGGTGCGGAAGACAACGGTTTTTCCCTCCGGCACCTCCGGCGACGAAGCCGCCGGCCAGCTGCTGTCGTCAAACGTTTCGGCTAATTGGGAGGAATCAACTCCGTCCAGCACCGGTCCCCGCTTCCAGCCCTTGATAGACAAAGGAGGCACTGTCGGCTGCGGCGTGCTGTTCATTCGCAGCCAGAGATCTCCGAGCGTCTGGTAGCTTCGCGGTTCAATCGGGTCGCCCATCACAGACTGAACGACACGCTGGGCTTCGGCGTATCGGCCTTCAAACCAGAGAGCCCGGGCCTTTTCCACCGCTTCCCGAAAGCCCTCTTTGGCCTGCGGTACCGGAGGACCTGCCCAGACAGTTTCTTCATTGAGCTGAAGCCGTTCCTCAACCGTCCCGCCGAAGACCATCGCCCCCAGCCGGCCGTTGCCCACCGGCAGGGCTTCCGTCCATTCCTCCGCGGGCTGGGAATACCACAGCGTTAATTCTTCAGCTCCCAGTGGCAGGCTGAAGCACAGCAGCAAAAAAAGTGCGGGTTTCATTCAGAGACCTCCTCGTTATTTTTTTCGAATTCACGGTGAATCTATCCTACCCGACCGTCTTTGGGCTTTCAAGAAAACATCTTTTCAAACCGGACGGTGCCGGTATAATAGCCGAATCAGGACAGACAAACGAGAGACTTTCGGCAGAGAAAGGGGATTTCGATGGCTCGTCATTCGCGGCTGGATGTGCTTTGTGCGATAAAAGAAATCGGTCTGATACCCGTTTTTTATCAGGGCGATGCTGAAACGGCGGTTCAGATAGCGCAGGCCTGTGCGGAGGGCGGGGCTCGCTGTATTGAGTTTACCAACCGCGGCGATCGGGCCGTCAGAGTCTTTGAGGAATTGACGCGCTGGCGGGATGAGCAGAAACCGGACGTCATTTTGGGGGTTGGTTCTATCGTAGATGCGCCCACCGCCGCCCTGTACATCGCGGCCGGAGCGGATTTTGTTGTCGGACCGCTGCTCGATGAGGACACAGCCAAACTGTGCAACAGCCGCAAGATCCCCTATATGCCCGGCTGCGGTTCCGTCACGGAGATTCACCGGGCCCATCAGTTGGGCGTAGAAATCTGCAAAATCTTCCCGGGCGGTCAGGTCGGCGGACCCGAATTTGTCAAGGCCGTTCGCGGTCCCTGCCCCTGGGCCGAACTGATGCCCACCGGCGGTGTCTCCCCGACGAAGGAAAGCCTGTCTGCCTGGTTCAATGCCGGAACCGTCTGCGTAGGAATGGGATCCAACCTGATTACCAAGGCCCTCGTGGAGGCCAAAAATTTTGTCGGCATTACAAAGGCCGTCCGCCAGACCCTCGACCTTGTCCAGGAAATCCGTTGTCAGCCTCCGAAAAAATAGAACCCAAACAGAAAACGACTAACGCGGTTTGTCTTCTTTTCCGTTTTTTCTCTCGGTCGAGACGGAGGAGGATTCACGGCGGCTCAGCTCAAACAGCTGGTCCGGCTCTGAACGGTATTGCTTCAAAAGGGGGCTGTAGGACCAGCAGAGAATCTTTTTCAAATCGCTGCGAAACGTCATCACCCGCAGCCACGCCTGACCGCCTATATCATGAATCGGGGTTTGGTAATTGACCAGCATTTGGATGACGGGTTGTCCGCCGTCGGTTTGGGAAATCAAAAGCCCCGTCCCGTCGCCTATGACGTGTCCGCTGACAACCAGAAAGACATTGTCGTGTTTGCGGACCAGTTTGTCCCAGATTTCCTGCCCGTCATTGCCCGCCGGCTGAGTCGGGTAAACGTGAGGATTCCAGTTCTGTTTGTCGCCTTTGGTTTTCCAGTCATACCGGCTGTCATCGTGGTACAAATAGGCGTGTACCAGAATGATGGCGTTTCGCTCCGGATATCGTGCGAGAATCTCCGAGGCCCACTGCAGGGTTTCATCCGTCGGGGCCCATTCGAGGGTCAGAATCAGCCAGCGGCTGGGGCCTGGCGCTTCAAAAAGGTGATAGGAATTTGCCGTTTGGCCGGCGGTTTTCACGCCCGCCAAGCCGGTCCAGCCGGACAGCCGTTCATACGGAAAGAAGGCATCCAGCCTGGTGCTTCGCTCGGCCGCATTGCCGCCGGGACCGCAGTCGTGATTGCCTGTACACAGGGCATACGGGACGCAGCCGTCGAGGATTCCCAGTGCACTGGAGGCGTTCTCCCATTCTTTTTTGCTGTTGGTATTCGTAATATCGCCCGGCAGCAGCACATATTGAATCCGGAGCGAACGGGCCTGATTGCGGACCCACTGGGTCTGGAGCTCAAAAAGCCCTGGATATGTTTCGTTGTAATACTGTACGTCCGGCAGAATGACCAGCGACCAGGAGTCTTCAAAAGAAGTTGGAATTGCGACGTTTTCCGTCCGGATAGTCCACTGGGCTGAAAGCATGGTTCCAAGCACTCCCAAACAGCAGAATAAACTGTGTCCCATTTTCTTTGGTCTCCTTTGTGTTTTTATTTGCTCCGCAGTATAGACCGGCGAAGGGAAGTTTATCAATCTCAAAGGCCGATACAGTCCTTGATTTGTTGAACAGCAGGTCAGAAAAAAAAACTCTGGACGGGCCGCTGCTCGTCGCAGAAAATAGCTTTCAGTCCGGCAGCGCCTCCGCAAGGGGGGCACAGGCCTTTTGTACGAACATCGATAGAAGCAGAAAGGAAGCGGCGATGAAAAAGGTAGTGGATATCTACATTCCTCTGGATGCACGGGAAAAACCCAACGAAGTCGTCATGGCGGTTGCCAAACCTCAGCTGGAGCATCTGAAAAAGGTCATTCGCAGTTTGGGCTGGCAGCCGAATATCCTTAATCCTGACAAGCCGGTTTCGAGTGTAGCCGAAGGGCTGCGGGTGATCCGAAAGGCCAAAGGCAGCCGCTTTATCAATTTTATGGCCGGCTGGGCCTATCCGGATTTTTCCGTCAGTCCAATGTGGCAGCTCCCCAAAGACACCCCCAAGCTCCTTTTGGGCAGTGCCATTCCGGATTTTCCCGGCGCTGTGGGGCTTTTGGCGGCCGCAGGCGGCACCGAGCATGTCGGCATCAAAACCAGCCGGCTGTTTGTGGAGAAGTTTGAGGAGTACGATACCTATCGAGAGGCCCTCGATATCTTTCTGACCAAGGGCCGATATGCCCCTAAGTATCCCAAGTCTATCGAAATCAAGGTCACCGATGCCAGCCGCAAAAAGGCCCAAAAAGTCAAAAAACAGCTGTCCGGTATGGTGTACGGAACCGTCGGTCCCCGCTCGATGGAGATGTGGAACAAGATATCCGAGGCCGATTTCCTCCGCTATTTCGGCATTGCCAAACTCGGCTTTGACGGCCTGCGTCTGCTGAAGATGGCCGAACGCATCCCCGATGAGCGGGCGCAGCAGGCCTTCGATTTTCTCGTGCAGAATAAAATGCGTTTTGTCCTCGGCACCAATCCCGAAACTGAATTGACCAAAGAGATGGTTCTGTTTCAGATGAAGGTGTACTGTGCCCTGCTGGAGCTTAAAAAGCAGTTTGGACTGGATTTTATCGGGGTGCAGGACCAGCTGGACTGGATTGAACATTATCCGACGACCGATTTAACGCTGGGTATCCTGAACAACCGCCTTCGTCCGGAAGGGGACGGCACGACCTTTGTCGCCGCCACCGAGGCCGATGACGGGGCCGCTCTGACTATGCAGGTGCTCAAACTGCTCACCGGCGGAAAACCCGTCGGCTTTAACGACCTGCGGTACTGGCAGCCCGATACAATGCTTTACTGGTTTGTCAACTCCGGCGCCTTGGCTCCCTATTTTGCTTACGGACGCGACGATTCGCTCGAAGGCGCCTGGTCCGAGCGCCAGACCCCGATGTACTTCAAAGCCGGCGGCGGCACCTGTTCCGTCGTAGTCCGCAAGCCCGGCGTGGTCACCTGGGCCCGGTTCAGCTATCGCAATCATCAGCTGTATCTGTGCGCCGGGCGCGGCAAGACGGATGTTCCGTCGGAGGAAGAATGGCTCCGGCGCACCGAGCGGTGCAGCCGCGACTGGCCGCAGTGGTATCTCAAACTGTGCGGACGGATCGAATGGAAGGTCAACACGAACCATCCGATGACCGTCTTCGGTGATTATCTGGCGGATTTGAAGGCCCTGGCGGAAGAGATGAATATTCCGTTTGAATGCTACGACTTCCTGACGCCGGCGGAAATTGATTAGGACGGTGTTTTATGCCCGCGCCGGCATTGAGGCAGCCGGATGATATTGTTTGCGAAACTGGCTGGGCGTAAGCCCAGTCAGTTTTTTAAAAGTTCGGTTAAAATAACTCAGATTCTCAAATCCTGATTCATAACAAATCTCCAGACAGGTTTTCTCTGTGGTTGAAAGCAGCCGCTTGGCCCAGTTGATGCGAAGCTCATTCAGATAGGCGACGGCGGTTGTCTGCAAACGTTCCTGAAACAGATGACACAGTCGGGATACGCTCAAATGGGCCGAGCGGGCAATCTGCTCCAGCGTGATTCGTTCGCGAAAGTGCTGCTGGAGAAACTCCAGGGCCGGCTGCAGCCGTTCCAGGCGGCTCGGTTTTTTGGCGGCCGAAACACAGTCAATCAGCTCCCGAACCGCCACGCTGAACCAAAGACAGATTTCCTCCTGGCTCTGCAGGGAGATGACTTTGCTGATATAGGAAGCGTTTTTTTCCAGCAGCGTTTCGGCGTCCGCTCCGGCCTCTGCCGCCGCCCGGCTCAAAATCCCCAGCAGCTCCGTCAGACGAATCTTCAGAATGTTGACCTGCCCGGGAGAGTGGAAGAGTATGCCTGCCAAAAGCGTGTTCAAGAGGTCGTCGGCGGATTTGTCGGCAAGTTGGACCTTGGCAATCAGCCGCTTTTCCAGTTCAAAAGGGTACCCCTGCTCCAAGCCGGCCTGTTTGTGTTCCTGAATGAGTTCCCCGATGTGGGCCTGCTGGGCGGTCTGCCGCTGTCTCCATTCGATCACATGCGGGTCCAGTTTTGCCGTTTCATAGACCAGGATAAAAAGAAACTCGACCGCCTCATGGAGGAGCCGTCCGCTGGTAATCGGCAGAGACCGGGCCTCTTCGAAGAGCCGCTCGGCGGAAAAGCGAAGTCCGGCCAGCCGTTTGAGCATATCCTGCCCGATGGTTTCATTGAACGGTTCGGAAAGGCATTTGCCCGTCAGCATCCCGCCCAATGGGGTCTCTCGATGCATAATCGGGATACAGCTGAATAAAATCCCGGCATGGCACAGCGCTGTATAGGATTGACCCGTCTCAAAAGCCATATGCAGACTGCGCAGCCGCTCCTGCAGACAGCGTTTTCGCGCCGCGGGATTTTTCCGGATATAAGAGCAAAAAGTCGGCTCGCAAGAGTCCGAACACAATCCAGGGATTCGTCTGCCGTCTGTCCCGATTGTTTCGATGCTGAGGCCGTAATGCCTCCGAAACCGTTCGTGAATGGAATCAAACAGGTCCCGTCGGATGAAGGAAGATATTTTGCAGACATCGATTGTCTTGTTTTCGGTCATAGCAAGATAATATAATTATAAATCGAAAATATGTATTCTTCGGTTATAACACGTTATTTCGAAATAAGAAACAGCAATATAGTACAAATAAATAAGAAAATAAGCAAAGCATTGTGTTTCTGAATTTGATTGAATACCTGAGCGATTTAATCCCAAGGTGACTGTGAATATTCAGGAGGTTTAATGGCGACATCTGTTTTGTCCAAAGAGCCGCAAAGAGCCCCTTCTGCAGAGGGGGCTCTGCGGCGGCGGGTGCGGCAGGCTTATCAGCAGGGCCGTCGGCTGGCCGCTCCGCTGGTGGGCTTTCCGGCCTGCAGCTGGATGAGCGTGTCCATCAAAGTAGCCCAGCAGAATTACGGCATCCACTACAAATGCATTGCCGCCATGGTTGAAAAACTTCGTCCCGATGCCGCCTTTATGATGATGGACCTGTCCGTAGAGGCCAACGCCCTCGGTCTTCCGGTTCGATTTCCCGTTCACGATTCGAGCACCGTCGAATATCACCCGGTTCAAACGATTGAAGACCTCCGCCCCTTCCGCCCAATCAATATCCTGCAGGACTCCCGCATCTGTTCTTATATTAAGACCATTGAGATGCTTCGCACGGGTCTTCCGGAGGAGGTGCTGGTCGGGGCCTATGTCATCGGACCCTTTACGCTGTCGGGATTGCTGGCCGGAGCCGAATCGATTGCCGCCGATACCATTCTGGACCCCGAGAAGGTGGAAACCCTTTGTCAGTTTTCAACCGGTGTCATCCAGCCCTACGCCAGAGCGCTGGTTCATGCCGGGGCGGATCTGCTGTGCATTCTTGAACCGACAGCGGCGATTATCGGCCCCGCTGAATTCGAGCGGTTCAGTGCCGCTTATGTCCGGCAAATCATCGACTCGGTCCGCCATACCGGTGCAGATACCATTTACCATATTTGCGGCAATTCCATGCATCTGATTGAAGCCATGGCCCGCTCCGGCGTATCCGCGCTCAACCTCGATTCCCCGCAAATCGGTGTCAATCTTCCGCTGGCGGCCCAGAAAGCCGGCCCGGATGTGCTCGTCATCGGCAATATCAATCCGGTAGCCGTGATGCAGGATGGAACCCCGGACCAGGTGCGTACGGCTTGTCTGGAACTGCTCGAACAGATGCAGGATTATCCGAATTTTATCCTGGGCACCGGCTGCGATTTGCCGCCGACGGTCCCTCTGGAGAATCTTCTTGCTTTTATGGAAACAGCCCGCTGCTGGCGGCAGAATCCTTCAAAAAACCGAAAATGATGCATTGAAAAGCAGACCTGCAGGAGATATAATACCTTCTTTACAGCGTTCTTTCAGGAGTCAGCTATGGCAGATTTGAAGGCACTGGCGCAGGCCGTCATTGACGGCAATCCGACGGAATCGGTTCGTCTGACAAAAGAAGCCCTCGAGGAGGGCCTTTCTCCGAAGACTATCCTGAATGAAGGACTGATCGCCGGAATGGATGTGGTCGGAGTCCGCTTCAAAGCCAATGAAATCTACATCCCGCAGGTGGTGATTGCCGGACGGGCGATGAAAATGGCGATGGAGCTGCTCGAGCCCAAACTGGCTGCCGCCGGCGTGGCCCCCATCGGCAAGGCCGTGATCGGAACGGTCCAGGGGGATTTGCATGACATCGGCAAAAACCTTGTGGCCATGATGCTCAAAGGCGCCGGATTTAAAGTGGAGGACCTCGGCGTCGATGTGGACCCGGAAACCTTTGTCGAAAAGGCCAAAAGCACCAATGCCCAGATTGTCGGCCTCAGCGCCCTTTTAACCACAACGATGACCGCCATGGACAAAACCATTCAGGCCATTCGCGAAGCGGGATTGTCCTGCAAGGTAATGGTCGGCGGAGCGCCCGTCACCCAAAACTTTGCCGACAAAATCGGCGCTGACGGCTATGCTCCTGATGCCGCCTCCGCCGTCGATTTGGCCAAAAGCCTGCTCAATTAAGCGGACCAAGACTCAGCTTTTTTGACTGGATGAAGCTGCGGGGGGCGGTGATGTTCGGCCTGTCCGAAGAACCAAAAGCAGCAGGAGAATAGAGGGCAAAACGAGCACAACGAGCAGAAAACCTCCTGCCGCGGCAAAGAGTGTCTGCGGGACCTTTATCGATTTGAGCGGCGTCAGGACGGCGTGCAGTTTCTGCCGGGTCTGTTCAATCGCTTTTGTGCTTTGTTCTACGGCTTCCCAATTGGCTTGTATGGCCTGTGTGCTGTCCTCAATCGTTTTTTGGTTGGCCAGGATGGCCTCATTGGCCGCGCGCAGAGCCTCAGCACTTTGACGCAGCGCCCGGGATATTTCTTCCATTGCCTCGGATGCTTCTCGAAGAGCGAAGGTGGTTTCCTCAAGAACCGCCCGATTCTTTTCCACCACCTGGGTGCTGGCCTGTATGGCTTGAATATTCTCCTGGACGGCGGCTGAACTGTCGGCAATCTGCTGCCGCATATCTTTGACGAACCCGCACCCCGCGGCACAAAAGCAGAAGCAAAGTAAACCCATACGAATAGAAGTCATAACTGCTCCTTTTTTTCCCTCTTGTTGTCCATCGTTATTATACGACAAAATATATCGCTTTCAAGTAACAAAAAACGGAAATTCTTCTTGCAAATCATTTGCAAAAAGAGTATCCTTCTGCTTTCGGTTGTTTAATGGGGTCTTTTCGAGGAGAACGTTCTTATGAGGTACGAAAAACTGCGTTTAATCGTTCGGGAACTCAGGGAGCATTCTCCTTTTACCATTTTCGGTGCCCTCACCGGGATTGTCTTTATGCTTCTGTTTCGCCGGTTTGGGGTGGAGGGAGGGCATGTCCTTTTCTCGATTTTTCATCCGCTGCATGTGTTCCTGAGTGCGATGGTCACGGCGGCCCTTTTTCAGCTGCATCGAAAAGCCGAAAATTTCCTTCTGATTCTGCTGATCGGCTATCTTGGGTCTATTGGAGTGGCCACCATCAGCGACAGTGTGATTCCGTTTTTCGGGGAAAGCATTCTTGGGGTTGCGGTTCCGACGGAAGCCGCTGTTCATGCACATATTCACGAAGAGGGCGTCTGTGAAGACCATCAGGACCATGACCACAAGCCCCGGCTACATCTGGGCTTTATCGAGGAATGGTGGCTGGTCAATCCCGCCGCCATTCTGGGGATTGTGATTGCGTATTTTGTCCCCAAGACCAAATACCCGCATGCTCTTCATGTCCTGGTCAGCACCTGGGCCTCGTCCAGTCATATGCTGATGAACACACACGCCGACTGGAGCGTTACGCTGCTGGTCGGGATGTTTCTGGCTCTTTTTATTGCTGTCTGGATTCCCTGCTGCATCAGCGACATTGTGTTTCCGCTTTTGTTTGTCCGGGCCGACGGGGCTCATCTCGGGCATCAGTGTATTCTCTGCGGCCGCAAAGAAAATCCGATTTCCTCGGATTCACCGGAACGGACTCTGGGATGACGGAAGAACACCTCCAAAAAGCTGAACAGCTGCTTGAGCAAAGCAGGCTGCGGAAGACCCGGCCTCGTCTGGAGATTCTGTGTGTTCTTCTGGCAGCGGACAGTCCGCTGACGGGGGAGCAGATTTTTGACCGGATAACGCCGGCATCTGTGGATAAGGCCACGGTCTATCGGACTTTGCTGCTCTTGCTCCGGCACGATATTGTCCACCATGCCTATCTGCGAAACCGCATCCGGCATTTTGAACTTGCCCATCACTGCAAGCCCGATCATTGCCATCCTCATTTTACGTGTCGGGATTGCGGCCGGACGGTCTGTCTTTATCAGGCCGTTGTGCCGGCTGTCCAGAATCTGCCGGCCGGATATCTTGTGCTGCATCGGCAGACTCGTTTGGAGGGCATTTGCCCGAACTGCCGAACGGAGGGATTTGGGGATGAATAGAACCCGCCTGGTCCGGCTTTGTCTGGTGATTCACATCGGTCTTGTGTCCGGCGGACTGATGGCCCTTCATCGCTGGCAGTGTTCCCACAATGTCTGTTCGGCCGAGGAGTCCGGGCCGTCCGACCCTTCCAATCAGAAACATGAAAGCCGCTCCTGCCGGACTTGTCAGATTCTTTTTTGCAATTTGGCTTCCTGCTTGGCGGAGAGCAGCTCCGCTTTCTCCGGAATCCGATTTCTGCAGAATATTTTTCTTCTTGCAAACGACGGGTTCTTTTTTCAAACGGTTCCGTCCTGTCTAACCCGACGCGGTCCGCCGGCTTGTGACCCCTTCGCATTTTAGGGCCTTTTAACAAACCCTGCCGCCGTTCGCCAAACCGACCGTGCCGGATCTTTGCTGCTCGTGAAGCCGGAAATCCGTGAACTCTCTGCGGCAGGGGAGTGTTTAAGGGCTTTTCTGTTCTGTCGGAATCTAAAAGAATTTGTTTCGGCGGATGATTCCCATATGCGCGAACAATGCCGGAGCGCCTTTACGCTGCTTGAACTGCTGGCGGTAATGGCGGTGTTGGCCTTGCTGATTTCTCTGCTTTTACCGGGGCTGCGTGCCGCCCGGATGCTGGCGGGGCGATTGTCCTGCGCTTCGAATCTGCACCAGATTGGAACGGCCGTCATTCTTTACGCGCAGGCCAATCGGGGACGTTTCCCGGAAACGACGCATGGTCAGACGGCGGACAAAAGCTGGATTTACACGCTGGCCGGCTTTCTTCAGGAGGTCGATGCCGTGCGAATTTGTCCGGCGGATGCCAAACGGACGGAGCGCCTACGTGAGCAGCTCAGTTCCTACATCCTCAATGAGTACGTGGCTGTGGACCATGCGGACCCTTTCGGGCGTCCGCTGAAGTCCTACACGAATCTGTATCAGCTCAAACTGGCCTCCAAAACGATGACGGCCTTTGAAATCTCTGACCAGGCCGCCGTCAGCATCACCTCCGATCATACGCACAGTCGGCAGTGGTTTTCCGTACAGGACGGGCGGGCGTGGGACCGCATCTGTCGGGATATTCAGCCCGACCGTCATCGAACCGGCTTTTCAGTGCCTGACCAGACACGGGGTTCAGCCAATTATCTGTTTGCAGATGCCCATGTAGAGACGATTTCGGCCGCACAGCTTCATCAAAAGGCGCAGGCTGGCGTCGATTTTGCCAAACCGCCGGAATAGGGTGACGGATTGTTTTTGAATCAGGAAAGGATAGCACGTATGAACAGTCATACAGGTCTGATGATTGCCGGGTGGCTGAGTCTGGCGGTCCAGGCGGCCGGGACGCACTGCGTGCGGATGGACAGCCCGGTTGTTACGTTTTATTTCGGAGTGGAAACGGCCTTTCCGGACCCCAACCAGATGGAGGTCATCGACGGCTTCCATACGGATTTGAGCACACCGTACCTGTGCGGCGAAGGCCTGTGCAGATGGGATTTCGCCGTTTCGCCGAATGACCTGCCGGGCGGCGGAGCACGCCGAATCCCGCCGCAGCGGGCTGTGCTTTTTGTAAATCCGCTGGCTCGGATGACGATGCCCTCCTCGCCGGCTTTTGCCTTTCTCGGCGCCTCCCCCGGTCAAACCATCTGGGTCCTCCCGCAGAACTATCTGAGCGGCGTGCTCTGGCTGGGGTTCAATTCCGGACAGATGACCGCGGATGTGCTCAGCGGGCTTTGTCTGTGGAATCCGCAGGATGCCGGAAGGGCTGATACGCCCGCCCGCTGGCTTCGGGTCCGGCTGCTGGATGTCCGCGGGCCGCAGGGGGGCCATTTTTCTCTTTGGCAGACCGGCTCCTTCGGACAGCCGCGGGTTTTTTTCTCCACGTATGACGGCGGGATTACCGAGCAGGATGTGTATTATTATCAGGCCGGTGCCCATACTCATCTGAACTGGGGATTTACAAAACCCGGTCTTTACGAAGTTGATTTGCAGCTGAGCACCTTTTATCAGTGCTCCTCGGCTTTGACGGCGGATATGACCGGCGACTGTCGGGTCAATCTCTCGGATGCCGCCGTCATTGCCGCCTATTGGCTGCAAAGCGGCTGTACAGACCCCAACAGTTGCGGCGGGGCCGATTTGAATCAGTCCGGACGGGTCGATCCGGCCGACCTTTCTAGCTTGGCCGACCAGTGGCTTTTCTGCGGGAGCCCTTTTCCGTCTGAGTGTCTGTAAAAAAAGTTGTATGTGTAAAAAAAACAAAAAACCCTACTCACAGAAAAGGAACAAACCATGAAATGTTGGATGTATTGTTTCTTGTATGCAGGAATGATGTTGGTTTTTTCAAATGCACAGGGAGCCCTCCTATACACGTCCGGTCATGCGGATATCGGGCTGGGATTTCACGACGGCGGACCGGAGTTTCATTTTCACGCCGAAGATGCTTGCATCGGAGGGGTTCCCGACGTATCGGGAGAATTCGAGCCGGATGCCGTTTTGATTGTTGTGCCGGATCATGCGGTGTTACTCCGGCCCGACGGTTCCGAATGGAACTTTGTTGGCACAGGCGCCGGTATGCCTCTTTGGGTTCTTCCTCAGCATCACCATCATGGAGACGGCGGTCACGAGGAGATTCCCCTCCTCGGATTGGGCACGGAGGAGATTCCGCTGGAGCTGCTGCTGAATGACACTGTCGCCATCAGGGCGGCTGTCGTGAACGGTCCTGGACATTTCAGCTTGTGGCAGATGGATGCCTTCGGGATGCCGGTAGTGTACGTCTCCACGTTTGACCCGGCATCGGCCTATGAACTGGTTGTGCGGGCGGGTCTGCACGGCCATTACAATTGGGGCTTTTCGGCTCCGGGGCTTTATGAAATCGAATGGACGGCGGAGGCATTTTTGGCAGACCAAACCCCCATATCCGCTTCAGCAGTCTTTGCTTTTCGAGTGGTTCCCGAACCGGCTTCGATGCTGCTTTTGACAGTCGGCGCCCTGACGGCCGCGCGGAAACGATAGGGGGTTTTCATTTGCAAGTTCCAAAAAGGCCGCTGTGTCAGCGGCCTTTTTTCTTTTGTTTTTCATTGACATCTTCTTGCCTGACCGATACACAACCGAATATTTGAAGCCGGATGACGGGGTCAACCGATTAGATTCGTAAGTGATTTTCTGGAAACAGTCATAAAACGGACTCGCTATGCCGAGAATTTGGGTTGGAATCGTTGGTTTTTGTGTCTTGGGACTCATTCTGAGCGGCTGTCAGGCGCCCCCGGAACGGGCAGCCCCTTCGACGCCGCCTTATATGATTTCCGTCGAGCAGCTGGCCGCTCGGCTGGGCCTGCAGGTGTCATTTACCGCCGGCCGCTATGTCGAATTGACCAACGCCGCCAACCGCGTTGTGATCTTTACGCATCCCGGCGGCAGTATTTATGTCAATGGGCAGAATATCGGCCAGACCGGCACAGTGATTTACGAGGGCCAGACGATTTATGTCTCTCAGATGCTCATGCCCCAGATTCGCGCGTATCTGAAGACGGCGGCCCCGGTCAAGCCGCGGCCGCAATATCCCTCGACTCCTTCACGGCCGAGCGGCGGGCAGACTGTTGTGATTGACCCCGGCCACGGCGGAAAAGACCCGGGGGCAACCAGCTATCTGGGATACTATGAAAAGGAAGTTAATCTGAAGGTGGCTCAGAAAGTTGCCTGGCTGCTGAAGAAGCAGGGGGTCAATGTGATTATGACCCGCAATAACGACACCTTCATTGAATTGAATGAGCGGCCTGAGATTGCCAATCGAGCCGGGGCCGATTTGTTTGTCAGCATTCACCACAACTCCCACACCAACCGGGCCCATCGAGGGTTTACTGTTTATATTTCTCCCAATGCTTCGGAGAAATCACGGCGTGCCGGGCGGCTGATTGAACGGTACCTGACTCAGACGGGCTTGACCAGCAACGGCCTGCGAACCAACGATTACCGCGTTCTGGTTCGGACCAACGGCCCGGCGGTCTTGATTGAATGCGGCTATATCTCGAATCCGTCGGAGGCGGCGATTCTGTATGACGGCGAATTCCAGAGCCGCCTTGCTTCAGCCATTGCCCAGGCCATTCTCGAGGCGTTGTAAGAGCAATGCCGTTTCCCTTCCGGCGGCTTTCTGATAGGGATTGCCCTTAAAAAAACTGGATGGGTTTTTCTGCCCGGCTCAGTCCTGACTGCTTTGCGGAGAAGCGGGGGAGGAGGACGGCCGGTCTTTCCGGACAGACGGGTCTGCCTGCCGAGCCAAATCTTCGGCCTGGCTGCGAAGGCTGTCCGTCTGCTCTTTCAGTTCCTTAACACGGCGGGACAGATATCTTTCGAGAATCCGGGCTAATTCTTCCGCTTTGACGGGTTTGGAGAGGTAATCGTCGCACCCGGCGGCCAGGCATTTTTCGCGATCGCCCTGGAGCGCATTGGCGGTCAGAGCCACAATCGGTGTCTTAATCTGCTGTTTGCGCAGGATGCCCGCGGCCTGATACCCCGTCATCACCGGCATTTCCATATCCATCAGGATTAAATCGTATTCTTTTCGCATTGCCATCCGGACCGTTTCCTTGCCGTTGGCGGTCAGGGTGACCTCAAACCCGTATCGCTCGAGCAGTTTTTTCAGAAGTGTCTGATTGGCCCGGCTGTCTTCGGCTACAAGAATCCGCGCCGGCTGGACGACGTCTTCGCCTTGACTGCTCCAGACCTGATCGCTGCGAATCCCGGCGGAATACTCCGGCATCCGGGTATCGGCGCTGAAGTCCAGCTCTTTCTGGAAGGGTGCATTGGTCAAACGGACCGGCAGAACGACGGTAAAGACAGACCCCTGACCCGGCTGGCTGTGGAGGAAAAGTTCGCCGCCCATCAGATGAATCAGTTTTTGCGTGATGGACAGACCCAGGCCTGTTCCGCCGAATTTGCGTGTGGTGGAGGCGTCGGCCTGCGTAAACGACTCAAAAATCAGTTTCTGCTTTTCCTTGGGAATCCCGATGCCGGTGTCTTCGATGTCGATGCACAAACGTCCGTCTTCCCCGGGACGCTCCTCCCAGCTGACGGTTACATGGACATATCCGGATTCCGTAAATTTGATGGCATTTCCAATCAGATTAATCAGACACTGATTGAGCCGAATGGGGTCTGTTTCAACAATTTCGGGCAGATTGTCGCCCTTGAGGAATTCAAAATCGAGTCCCTTTTTGGCCGCAATCGGCCTCATCATCTGCTCGATATGACAGAGGAACGGCTCGAGCGCAAACTGGGTTTTATCGATGGTCAGCTTGCCGGCTTCGATTTTCGTAAAATCGAGAATGTCATTGATTATCTGCAGGAGATTTCGCCCGCTGCTGCTGATGACGTTCACATAATCTTTCTGTTCTTCGTCCAGATTTGTGGCGGCCAGCAGTTCACAAAAGCCCAGAACAGCATTCATCGGGGTGCGGATTTCGTGGCTCATATTCGCCAGAAACTGGCTTTTGATTTTGTTGGCGCTTTCGGCCGCTTCTTTGGCGCGGACCAGCTCGGTTACGTCAATCAGGTTGGCCAGAATGCCCATATAAAGCCCGTCGCGGCAGTAAATCGGCTGAATCCGCATTTCGATCATTCGCCCGAATAACTCCCGGCGAATCATCACCGGCTCGCTGTGGGGATTGTCCCGAAATGTGCGAATCATCTGCTTGATTCGGGCCTGAATCTGAAGCGGGTGAACATCCGCTAATTTTTTGCCGAGCAGGTCCTCCCGGTTCTTGTTGACCAGTTTCAGGAAGTACGGATTGACTTCCACGATGGTGTCCTCGGCATCGGCGAAAACAACGCCTTCCTGCATCCCGGCAATCATGGCAGACAGCTTGGCTGATTCCCGCCGAATGGCATCCTGGGCCTTTTCGATTTCCGTGATGTCAATGAAGGCCTCAATCAGTACCTCCTGGCCTTCGAGGGTGATGGGAAACGCATTTTTCAGAATGGTAATCGTCCTGCCCCCGGGACCGGGCAACGATACTTTTTCTTCTTCGAAGGTATGCCCCTCGTGAAGAATAGGGCAGGACGTATGATTTTGACCGCAGAGAATTCCGCAGCAGGTCCCGCCGATGATTTCCTCGGCTTTCTTTCCCAAAATCTGAAGAGCGGCGCTGTTGGCGCGCCGAATGGTGCGGGTCTTGTCCACGACGAACAGACCGACCGGAGCCCGCTGGAAAAGTTTTTCCACCGTATGCAGGGTGTCTTCCAGATGCTGCTCGTGCTGTTTGGCCCGGGTGATGTCCTGAAGGGTCTGGACGGCGCCCGTCAGGGCGCCCTGCGGGTCGCGAAGCGGTCCGGCCGTCATAGACAGCCACTTGCCGGAAGGGCCCAGATGCGGGAAAAACCGCTCCGCTTCATAAGCTCCTTTCAGCACATTGCTGCTTTTGAATGAGGGGCCATAGACAGCCTGGATTTCTTCCGCAGAAGCTTCCCGAAGAATCCAGTCCGCCAGAGTCCAGCCCTTTTCATCGCCGAGGTATTGTCCATGCCGCTGCGTGCCGAGAATCCTGCCGGCGTGGATGCCGGTCAGTTTTTCACAGGCCCGGTTCCAGTGCGTCACAACGTGGTTCTGGTTCACCACAAACATCGGGACGGACAAATCATCGATGATTCGGCTCGGCAGGTCCTGTTGGACCGACAGCAGCAGAGGTCGCTTTTTCCGGTGGATGAGATAGATGACGCTCAGGGCGATGAGCCAAAAGAGGACAATCCCGGTGGAATTAGCCAACAAAAGCCACGGAATCAGCGAGGCCGGCGGAAGCCGGTCCAGTGAGAAAGAATGTCCGAACGAGCGGCTTACCGTCCAAACGACACCGGTTCCGGCGGCTATCCCCAACAGGGTCAGCGCAAAAAACAGGAACACGACCGCAAGTGTGCGGCGGGAATAGACACTCCGTCGAAAACCGGATTGTAGTCCTTTTTTCGTCATTGGGCACTGTATCCGCTTTTGGCTTTTCGACCGGAGCGTCCCCTCAATTCATCAAAAAAAGAGGGCAATTTGTCTTGTCCGATAAAGCTGTTGATTTTGTACTGAAAAAGCCTTCGGTCTTTGACGGAACGGTCCCAAACGGCCGTTTATAGGACTTGCTGCGGACGCAGCGGCCGGGCATAAACCGGCCGAAAAGATTCTGCATCTAACTGGACAATAGAAAGGATTTATTGTACAGTCAATTCTTATGAATCTCTATCCATTAAAATTGAAACCGATTTTTAAAGAACGCATCTGGGGCGGTCAGCGTCTGCGGGACTTGTTCGGCAAAGACCTGCCTGCCGGAAAGCTCATTGGGGAAAGCTGGGAATTGACGGATTTGCCGGAGGAGAAGTCCGTGATTGCCAACGGTCCGCTGGCCGGACAGACTATCGACCGGGCCATTCATTCATTTGGGCGGGCCCTCAAGACAGGACGTCCCGGTCCGTTTCCGCTGCTGATAAAACTGCTGGATGCCCGTGAGGTTCTCAGCGTTCAAGTCCACCCGGATGAGCTGACGTGCCGCCGTATGGGGACAGGACAGCCCAAAACCGAATGCTGGTATATACTGGATGCCGCGTCGGACGGCATTATTTACAAGGGACTCAAACCCGGCACGACCCGAGAGCAGTTCGCCCGGGCCATTGCTGAGGGCACCTGTGCGGAGTATCTGGCGGCTGTTCCGGTTAAACCCGGCCAGTGCCATTTTCTGCCCGGCGGAACCCCGCACGCCATCGGCGCCGGTCTGGTCATCGCCGAAATCCAACAGCCCTCCGATACCACCTATCGTGTCTTTGACTGGAACCGCCTCGACCCATCGACCGGAAAACCCAGAGCCCTGCATATCGAACAGGCGCTCGAAAGCATTCATTTTGGGGTGTCCGCCGACAAGCTTCCCGTAACTACGGTCGGCCGCCTGGTCGATGCCCCTGAATTTAAACTCGATAAAGGGCATCAAATGCCCAAAGGCGAGCTCCTTCTCGAATCCCCCATTCCCAAAGCCGTCCTGTTTTTAAGTGGTTCCGGGGTTATTCAGGGGCCTCATTTTGACCCCGTTGCTTTCCGAAAAGGAGATACGGTTTTGATTCCCGCCGGCGTCGAAGGGTTTGTCCTGTTTCGGGAGGAAACGGAGTATCTGACAGCCTCTGTGTAAAAAAGAGGGAGAAAACACCCATGCTGAAGGAAAGCGAAAATCCCCCGATTGTCTGGCCGGAGGGACAGCCTATCAGTTCCTTTGACGGCGTCTGGTGGGTAGCCCACACCAAAAGCCGCAACGAAAAGGCCCTTGCCTGGCAGCTGATTCAGAAAGAGATTTCCTATTTTCTGCCGATGTCCTGGAAAGTCAGCCGAAGAACCGGTCGGACGGTGCGGTCGCTGATGCCGGTCTTTCCGGGCTATCTGTTTTTCTGCGGAACAGACCAGGACCGCCTGGAGGTTCTCAAAACCAACCGCGCCGCCCATATTCTCACGGTGCGCAATCAGATGCAGCTGATTCAGGAGCTGCTGCCGATTGAAAAGGTGCTGAAGGCCGGCCAGACGGTTGTTCCGCACGAATATCTGCAGGTCGGGCAGCGCTGTCGGGTCATTGCAGGGCCGTTAATGGGGGTCGAGGGGCTGATTGTCCAGACCCCGCGCAAGGCCAAACTGGTTCTTCAGGTCCAAATGCTCGGCCAGGCCGCCAGTGTCGAAATTGATATGGATATGGTCGAACGAATCGAGTAAACTGGATTCGGTGTTTTTTGCTGACCTTCTGAAAGGAGGTGCCTGATGGAATACAGCGTTAGCATCATCGGTCTTCTGACAGCGGTCTGGGGTCTTGTTGTTGTGATTCAGCCGCTCTGGCACAAGACGCTTGTGGGCTTTCTGGCCGAAGGGCGCCGGGCCTATGCAGCGGTTGTCTTGAAAATCATTGTCGGTGTGCTTTTCTTGATTTTTGCCAGAGAATGCCGCATTCCCTTGGTGGTAATTCTTCTGGGAGTTCTTACCGTGGTCGGCAGCATCCTTTTTGCCTCCTTGCCGATTACCCGAATTCGGGTCTGGTTTCAATGGTGTCGCAGCCGCCCCCTCTGGTTTTACCGCCTCTGGGCGGTGGCGGCAGTTTTGCTCGGAATCCTGATTGTTTATGCCGGCTGGCCGGTCTCGTAAACGGCATTGATTTTTCCGCTTTTTCTGCTATAATGCTGTTGTCTCGGTCTGAACAATGGATGGCGGAGGAGAATGAGCGGGATGCACACAGTAAGGAGTTTTACAGGAGTTTGTGTCTTTTATTTCTTGTTTGCCTGCCGAATCGTTTATCCTTTGGCCGAATCCGCTGATCCCAACGGAATCAATATCAAAGTCCTCCGCCAAATGGGCTATACGGGCAAAGGGGTGCGAGTGGGGGTGCTTTCCCAAATGCACTGCCGAACAACTCACGAGGCCTTCTTTGACAAAGACCCGCAGGGCAATCCCATTGGCAATTCTCACGCTTTTTGGTATGACCCGACCTCGGACGCCCTCCAGCCCTATGAACCTTACTGGCATGACACGTCGCTGGCGGGCATCATCGCTTCCCGAGGCGGCAAAAATTTCCCTGAGCATAAAGGCATGGCACCGGATGCGGACATTTACAGCGCCAAAGTTACCCGCCGTGTTTCCGAAACCGACCCTAACCGCACAACGAATTTTCAGTGGTTTCAGAAATCGCTGGATTATTTCCGCTCCAACCAGTGCCGAATCGTCGTTACCGGCATCCAGCTGGGGACGGATTATGACCAGGTATTCCCCTTGACACTGCTGTATGATTATTATGCTTATACTTATGATCTCTTTTTTGCCAATGCCGCGGGCAATGACAGTTCCTCGATTACGATTTTCGGCACGGCCTTTAACGGTCTGACGACGGCGGGTCTGATTACGACCGAACCGGACGTCTATCGGCGCATCGGCTCAGCAAGCAATCCCGGCCCGACGCTGGACGGCCGGCGCAAACCCGAAACCACCGCCCCCGCACAGAACTTATGGGTTCCGACGGACGGAAGCGATACCGCCTGGAGGAGTGAGGGTACAGAACGCGGCCAAACCAGCTGGGCGGCTCCCCATACCGCCGGTGCCGCCGCCGTCCTGTTGGAATATGCGGATACCACACCCGAACCGGATGACGGCCGCAGCGTCGTCCTCAAGGCTGTTTTGGTCAATTCCGCCTTTCCGAATGTTCAGGACAAAACCGGCGGGGAAACCACCGGACAGCTCTGGCATCCGCAACGCGGCTATGGTCGGCTGGATGCCGCCCGCGCCTTTTCGATTTTGAGCAGCCCCAAAATCACAGTCGGCCAGGAGACGTCTCAGCCCCGCGGCTGGGCTTTTCAGTCCCTTTCACCAGGCCAGACCCATATCTACACGCTCACGTCCATCCCCTTTGGCAGCCGGCTGGTTCTTGCTCTCACGTGGAAGCGGCGCGTACGCTGGCAGGATAAACCGCCCCGCAACAATCTCATCGACAATGGGGAATTGACCGGCTATCTGGCCAACCTCGATTTGCTCTTGGAAGATTCCGCCGGCCGGACCGTTTTTTCAGATACAGGCACGCTCGACAACCTCAAAAAAGCCGACCTGCTGATTGCTCAGACAGGGCTGTACCGCATCCGCATCCGCAATCAGTCTTCGACGGAATCAGCCGAATATGCACTGGCTTATGAAATCCTCGATCCCCTTGCGGCGGATTTGAATCTCGATTCCGTTGTGGATAAGGCCGACTTGGAAATTCTCCTGCAGGCTTGGCTTCAGAACCCCTGCGGGATTCCCTTTGACGGCTGCGAGCGGCTCGATTTGCTGGCCGATAATTTCATTGATTTGGGAGATTTGAAAATCCTGGCCGGTCTTTGGAAAACCCGCGATCCCCGCTACAGTGTCCTGCCGTAAATTCCTTCTTTGCAAAGTTCTGTCAGTCCCGGGCTTTGTTATGGCTGCAGCGGCGGGGCGATCAGATAGATGGTTTTCTTCTGGCCGGCGCCATCGAGTTCCAGGGTGCCTTCTGCGTACCCGCTCATTCCCGTCGGCCGTTCAATGGTCAGCCGAATCTGTCCGCTCTGGGCGATTTGAT
>CALEDR010000020.1 GCA_937949545.1 uncultured Phycisphaerae bacterium | reverse complement strand
TATCAATAATGTGGTTTATAACTGGGATGATGCCGCGTATATCTTGGGCGATTCTGAAGCGGATTCCTATGCGAATGTCATCCGCAATTATTTCATCAGCGGTCCGAATACAGGGGCGGCGGCCTTTACAAGGGGCAATCTGAATTTTCACATTTACGCCCTGAATAACTGGCACGATTCCAACAAAAACGGGACGCTGGACGGAGCCATTCTGGAACGAGCGGCCTACGGGACCGTGGACTGGCAGACGGTACCGTACAGCTATCCGGGTGTCAAAACGATGCTCGGTGCACCCACAGCTTATAAGGTTGCGGCTTCGCAGGCCGGGGCTGTCTATCCGATACGAGACCGAATCGACAGCCGCCTCATTAAGGAACTCAAATCACTGGGGACCAGCGGACAGCTGATTTCGGATGAGAATGCCTCTCCGATGTACGGTGTCGGAATCCTCGACGGGGGAATTTGCCCGACCGATTCCGATCAGGATGGCATGCCGGATTATTGGGAGCAGTCTGTGCCGGGGCTGAATCCATATGGAGCTGACCATAACGGAGATGCGGACGGAAACGGCTATACCAATCTGGAGGATTATCTGAACTTCCTGGCGGTGCCGCATGCTCATGTGCAGAAAAACAGACCTCGGGACATCAATCTGCGGCTGTTTAGCTCCGGGTTTGATGCCGGTGCGGTCTATACAGTGTTTGATGCGGTGAACGGAACGGTTCAACTGCTGGCGGACGGATTTACCGCTCGCTTTACGCCGAACGCAAACTATATCGGTCCGGCTCGTTTCTGTTATACGGTCAACGATGGACAAGTTTATACGGATACAGTTCTGCTTTTGGTTTCGGAGTACGGCGGACATCCGCTGGGTCCGAAGTATCCCACGAATTTGACGCAAGGATTGAATTACAAGTATTATACTGGGACATTCGAGTATTTGCCGGACTTTGCCCTTTTGACGGCGGCCCAGCAAGGAACGGCGGCGAATTTTGACATTACGGGGGCACCAGCGGCGGACTATTTTGCGTATGTTTTTGAGGGATTTATTGAGATTCCGGCGGACGGGCTGTACACATTTTATCTGAACTCGGACGACGGCAGCAAGCTTTACATTGACGGCGGCATTGTGGTCAGCAATGACGGCGTCCACGGTACTCTGGAGGCCGAAGGCAGCGCAGCCCTGCTGGCAGGGTTCCATTCCATTCGAGTGAGTTATTTTGAGAAGGACGGCAATCAGCGTCTGGAGGTACGCTGGGCTGGGCCGGGCTTCGGGAAGCAGCTGATTTCGAACAGTGTCCTGTATCGGGGGTCTGTGGATTCTGTCTCCCCGGCCGCACCTGTTGGACAATGGGCTTCAGCTTCCAACGGGCGGGTTGTTTTGGATTGGAATGATAATACGGAGACCGACTTGGCGGGCTACAATGTCTATCGGACAACGATTTCGGGCGGGAATTATACCCGATTGAACGACACACTGATTGACGCATCAAACTTTACTGATGCATCGGTTTCCAACGGTACGCTCTATCATTATGTTCTGACTGCTGTGGACGAATCTTTTAATGAATCCCAACGAAGTTATGAAGTGTCCGCTCGTCCAGCGGAATCGAATGACATCAGTCTGCTGATTCAGGAGCAGACAGCGGGCTTCTGCGGAGTCGAAGGGACGATTGACCGAAACAACGCCGGCTTCACCGGCTACGGTTTTGCCAACGGCGATAACGCTGTTGGAAAGGGAATCCACTGGAGCGTGTCTATCGGGCAGCCGGGGACTTATCAGATGGTCTGGCGGTTTGCCAACGGCACGACCTCCAATCGGCCGGCCAATCTGCTGATTAACGGCGCCATTGCTGTTTCGGGAATTGCATTCGGCCCCACCGGCAGCTGGACAAGCTGGAGCGAGGTGTCCCGCAGCATTGTTTTGGGGGCGGGAACGCATCTGATTCGGCTGGAGCCGACCACAAGCAGCGGGCTGGCCAACATTGATTATCTGATGATTTCAGGAACGGAGGTTCGACCGTCGGTTTGTCCGTAAATAATTAGTCGGCAATCAGCCGGATTAATCCCCAGAAGAAGACGAGGATTCCGATGGTCACGGCGGTGCTAGCCAGAAAACCGAGTGTGTCTGTGCGGGTCCATTTGCAGAACTCCCAGCTGGAGCGGGGGAACAGTTTCAGATGGTCGAAGCGGGACGGGTCGGCATAGCTTTTTTGGACCTCTTCGGCGTCTTTCTGCGGGTCCGGATGCACCGGAGTTTTCAGCCGGGCGTAAAACCGATCGATGGTTGTCTGAAGTCCTTTATCTCGGGTAAACAGGCTGATGGGAATCAGAAAGACAAACGGAAGAATGGAGGCAATCAAATAGCGGATTGTCAGCAGAGCCGAAGGGGTCAAAGAAGCCAGGTCGATGCCGAGAAAATGGGCGAGAATCAGTTCGGTATGCAGACGGCCAATGCCTTCATAAGGGGAATCGGGATCATCGGGGTCCATCCGGGCGATGTTGTCGTAAAAAATGCTGACCGGCGGGATTCGAACCGGTTTTCGAATGAGCTGGCCGACTTCCTCCGCCAGTCCGTTTTGGACATCGCTTTCGCAGGCATGCACGGAACGGATGACTGTCTGTTCGCGCGTCTGCTGCGACAGCCAGGGGGAATGCCGGACGGACTCGAAACAGGGCGACAGATGCGGAAGGACGGCCAGAATAATGGAGCAGGCGATTACCTCGACATAGACGGCCGTCCGGGTCAGACGTTTCCAGAACAGCAGCAGCAGAACCGGCGCACCGAAAATGATGTTCAGGGAAGGCAGAGCCTTGACCAGATGGATGATGCTGAATGTGGTTACGGATACGTAAATGCTCAGGAGCAGAAAGCCGATGATAGCCAGGCGCGAGACGTTGATGTAATGACGGGGGCTTTTGCCGGGAACGAAGGGCTTGTAAAGATGACGAACGAAAAGGGCGGACAGATAGACGCAGACGGCATCCAGTGTGGACATGTTGGCACCGAGGATGCCGGCCACCATCAGTCCTCGCAGACCGGGGCCGAGCAGCTGGTGGCTGAGGATTCCCCAGGCTGTATCCGGGTCCGAAACCATCTCGGCACAGAGGGCGTAGGCGAACAGGCCGCAAAGCGCCCAGATAATCGTCAGAATCCGCTTGGTGTAGGCCCCGCCGATATTGGCGATTCGGGCGGTCAGTTCGTCGCGTGCAGAGCCGTTCAGGGCCATATTGCCCTGATGCCCCGTGATGCCGATGATGGTGACCAGGACCAGGGCGGCAATCGAGTTCCAGGCGAATTCGTCGCCGGCGTAGCCGAACACAAAAAGCATATGGTCCGGAATGCGGTGCGTAAATTCCGTCCAGCCGCCCAGGGCTACCAGAGCCAGCGGAATCAGAAGGAAGGAAAACAAAAGGATGAGAAACCCCTGCAGGATGTCAGTTACAGCGGCCGCCCGGAAACCGCCCATTGTCACATAGAAGCCGATAAACACCGTGTAAATCAGATAAAACCAGAACGGATGGGTATAGGAAACAAACGCGCTGATTTGTCCTTTTTTATAGAGGGTGTCGAGCCGTTCGTATTCGGCGGCCTCCTGCGGATTCAGAGATGCGGTTTTCCGGATCTGCGAAAGCTGGCGGTAGCGATCATACAGATGAACGCTTTCCGCCTCCGCCGCAGTATATTTTTCCGGGGGCTTGATGGTCATGGCCTGAAATGTCCGCAGCGAGGCCTTGTAGCCGATTCCCATAATCAGGACGCTCAGCCAGATTCCGACGAGTGCGTAAATGGTCGGCAGGATTTTGCTCTGAAAACGTTCTTCGAACAATTCCGCCATGGTGACCAGGCGTACGCGTCGGAACCATCCGGCCATGAACCAGTAATACGGGCCCGTGAAGATGCCGATGAGCATCAGCCATACCCCGCCCAGCCCTTTTTCAAAGGCAAAACTGGCGGTGCGGATGGCACTGTTGGCATCGCTGAGCGTGCCCATATTCAGGAAATACTGCAGGAGTTTGTTGAAAGACCGTCCAGCCAGGAAGAAATCTTCTTCGGAACGGATTTTTCCGTACACTTTTTGGCCGATGTACGTGATGGCCAGCAGATAGAAGAGAAGAATCAGCAAGTCTATCGGATGAAAACCGAACAGTTCCATCAAACCCTCTTCTCTTGTTTTCGAATCGAAAAACGCGTTTCTCCGGCTATTGTATCCGGAAGGCGGGGATGTTTCCACCCAATTTTGACTGGACGAAAGGCAGGAAAAATGGCAGAAAAAGGTTTATCTGGATGGAAAAAAGAAAGGAGCGATGTAGAATTGCATATGATGAAATCTGTTCTGAAATCCGTTCTTGCGGCGGCGGTTTTTCTGGGGGCCGAGTGGGGCTGTGTTTGGGGCGCCGGGAACCGGCAGACAGAGCCGAGTTCGGCTCCTTCGCCGTTTGTTTCCAAAGTCTGGGTCTCTGACCAGGGGGACGGAACCTACAAAAACCCGGTTTTGTATGCGGATTATTCGGACCCGGATGTCATCCGTGTGGGGGAGGATTATTATATGACGGCCTCCAGTTTCACCTGTTTTCCGGGCCTTCCCATCCTGCACTCGAAAGACTTGGTCAACTGGACGCTCATTGGGCATGCGGTTCAGCGGTATCCCGAGTCTGCGTTTGACAGGCCTCAGCACGGCAAGGGAATCTGGGCGCCGAGCATACGTTTTCACGAGGGGATGTTTTTTATTTTCTGGGGCGACCCGGACTATGGAATCTATCGGGTGCGGGCTTCTCGTCCGGAAGGTCCGTGGGAGGAGCCGCTTTTGATTTTGCCGGGCAAGGGGCTGATCGACCCGTGTCCGCTGTGGGATGATGATGGGCGGGCATGGCTGGTTCATGCCTGGGCAGGGAGCCGGGCGGGGGTGAAGAGTTTGCTGACTTTGCGAGAGATGGATTGGCAGGCAACCCGCGTCAGCCGGGAAGCCCGGCATATCTTTGACGGGCATGAAAAACACCCGACGATTGAAGGCCCTAAGTTTTACAAGCACGACGGTTATTATTGCATCTTTGCGCCCGGTGGCGGCGTGACCAGCGGCTGGCAGGTGGTGCTCCGCTCCAAGAACATTTACGGTCCATACGAGGACCGCATTGTACTCCATCAGGGTTCTACGTCTGTCAATGGTCCGCATCAGGGCGGCTGGGTCGATACCCCTTCCGGGCAGTCCTGGTTTCTGCATTTTCAGGATGCAGGTTCCTATGGGCGGATTGTGCACCTGCAGCCGATGATCTGGAAAGACGGCTGGCCGGCGATGGGTACGGATGCCGACGGAGACGGAACCGGAGAACCGGTTCTAAGCTGGAAGAAGCCGCAGGTTAACGGTGTGTTCCCCCGGAGGACGCCGGCGGACAGCGATGAGTTTGACGCCGATACCCTCGGCCTTCAGTGGCAGTGGCAGGCTAATCCCAACCCGGTTTGGTCAGCGAAAATCCGCGGGACGGATTATTTGCGGTTGTTTGCGATTCCGCTGCCTTCACCGGAAGCGAATTTCTGGCAGGTGCCGAATCTGCTGTTGCAGAAGTTTCCGGCTCCGTCGTTTACTGCTTCCGCGAAGGTTCGGCTCATCCCGGAACAACAAGTCGTCCGCGGCGGGCTTGTGGTCTTTGGGGATGACTATTCCGCCCTCGAACTGGCTGGAAAGGAGCGTTCGCTGGTACTGCGGCTGGTGGTCTGTATGCAGGCCGAACAGGGCGGACGGGAAGGACTGGCCGCCGAAATTCCCCTTCAGACGGATACGGTGTTCCTGCGGGTTCAGGTGACTGCTCCCAATGCCCTCTGTCAGTTCAGCTACAGTCTCGACGGCAAAGAGTTTGTTTCGGTCGGGCGGCCGTTTCCGGCCAAAGCGGGCCGGTGGGTCGGAGCGAAGGTCGGCTTGTACTGTGTTTCGCAGGCCGGCTCACGGGCAGGCGGCTATCTCGATGCCGACTGGTTTCGAATAGAGTAGCCGGCGTTCGGCGCTGAAAAGCAGGGAGGCACAAAAAAGGATTGCAGCAGCGCTACGGGCCGTCTGTCCATTTGCGAATGCCCGGTGGCTGTTTGATGCCGCCGCGACCGTTGGAAAGATGAAAATCCCGGATAATATCCGCGGCTTTCTGCGGATCATCACAGATGGTAAAGACGTTCAGATCTTCCGGGTCGATGAATTGATGTTGTTTCTGCATCACTTCTTTCAGCCACTCCACCAGACCGTTCCAGAAATCGCTGCCCATGCAGATAACCGGGAAATAGGCCTGTTTGAGGGTTTGAATCAGCACAAGGGCCTCAAAGTATTCATCCATCGTGCCGAATCCGCCCGGCATGACCACAAACCCATGCGCATATTTGAGAAACATTACCTTTCGGCAGAAGAAGTAGCGAAAATGAAGTGACAGATTCTGATATTGGTTGGGAATCTGCTCGTTAGGCAATTCAATATTCAGCCCAATACTTTTTACACCGGCCCGACGGGCGCCTTTGTTGGCGGCTTCCATAATTCCGCCGCCCCCGCCGGTGATGACAGCAAATCCGGCCTTACCGATCAGGTAAGCAGTTTCTTCGGCCATGTTGTAATAACGGCTTCCTCGTTCTTCGCGGGCCGAGCCAAAAATAGACACCGCTGGTCCGATATTAGCCAGTTCTTCGAAACCTTCCACGAATTCGGCCATAATCCGAAAAATTCGCCAAGGCTCTTCGGCGGGCAATTTGCTGTATTCTGTCATCTACAATCTCCACAATTTACAAAGTTCCCTATCTATATCGGCCAGTTGACCCCGAAAATCAAGTCCGTGTTGAGAAAGTAAGGATGCCTACGAAAGACTCAGTAGGAACGTTCGAGAACTTTTGTGCAGTAGCGAAGAGATCCCCCGTACATCGTACTGATGGTAAATCCATCAATGCCAATGACTTGGAATCCTGTCTTTTCCCAAACA
Organism: uncultured Phycisphaerae bacterium; assembly: GCA_937949545.1. Classification (GTDB taxonomy): domain Bacteria; phylum Planctomycetota; class Phycisphaerae; order Sedimentisphaerales; family Anaerohalosphaeraceae; genus JAHDQI01. The sequence continues at coordinate 56,625 of CALEDR010000020.1, read as the reverse complement.
CTGGCGGCGGTTTTGTCGAAAAGAGTCCAGCCGTACAAAGGCAGATACACCCGGCGGCCCTCAGGTTCGCTTTCCTGAAGAACATTCGTGTAGGTAATTTCCGGATAACGAACACTTGGGAGGATTCTTTTGGATTCGGAAGGGGGCTCGGCGTTTTCCGTTTGACGGCGAACGGTGAGGTAGGGGATTCGGATGACTTCAAAACCGTTCCGAACGAATTCCGCTGCAATTCGATCTATCACGGGAGCTATGTTGCGACAGTGCTTTACGGCTTCCCCTGTCAGCCCTTCGATTTTAGGCGGATTGAGGATTTGGCCTTGTTGAGCGTACAAAACGGCGGAACGTCCATCACCGAAAAACATCTGCCTGCACCGTTCTTCAAAATCTGATACTTCCTGAGCGGATTGTTCCAGTTGATGTTGGGCCAGTTCCGCCCCCCAGTTGGGGTCTGCCAGGATTATTCGCTTCTGCCCCAGCGGAGCCAGCATCATATCCAGATGCCCAATCGGCTGCGGGCTGGGACCAACGACCCAAATCCGCCGACCGAGTTCTTTTTCAAATTGCCGGACCGTCTGGGCGGCGTCTTGACCGCGTTGTGCGGCGTTCAGCACAATTGTGTCGCTGCCGATATAGACGAACTCTTCATCTGAAACGATGTTTCCCCCTTCAAAGATAAAGCGGCTCTGGCGGACGGGCCAGCCGAGGTATTCTCTCAGCAATTGGGCGACCCGAAGGTCATCAGCTCGTTCAAACATTGCTGACAGAAGCAGTTTTTTTCGTCCGGATGGATGACAAAGCACCAAAAAAGGGTCCTGCGGCCATATCGTCATTTCTGCATCGGAAGGAACCGTAAAGAATCTGACCCGCCCCGGAAACGGGTTATATGCCACCCGAAAAGCCGACGGGGCATTCACGGCCAGTATCACTTCTGTATAGGCCGGTAGGTGATTGATAATGTGGTTGGCCAGTTGGGCATTGGCCAGCAGAGCTCGGCGTGCACTGTTGACGCTGCAAACTACTTTTTGAATCGAACCGCCCGTATCTGGAAGAAGGGCATAATCGCTTCGGTTTGGCCAAAACCAAAGCACAGCTGCGCAAACAATCAAACCGTACGCCGTGCCTTTTTGCACTCTGCGCAGGTGTTTGTTTTTCATTTGGAAGGGAACGGTTGTTGAAGGATGACCGTCGTCTTCTCACAAGCAGTCCTGCTCCGCCTGCGGCCAGCAGCAGCGATGCCGGCTCCGGAATTCCCAGTGCATACGTTCCCGGCATATCCATCACCGCCCAGACATATTCATTCGCTTCATCGTTGCCGTAGTGGCCCAGCTCAAAAATGGGAGAACCCTCGGTGCGGTGCCGGTAGTGACCCCTTCAATTTCTACCTTGAAATTGAATGTGTTGACCGGAGGATTATAAATCCGAGCACCGCTGACTTCTTCCATAGGCAACGGTGCCTGAACAAAGATATCCTCCCCCGGTGCAATAATGGCGGCTCCTGTGAGCGCTGGATAAATTCCCGCCCCGAGCACGGCGGTCAACAAATAGGTCAGAAGTATTTTGTTCATATTCGTTCCTCCTCAAAGAAAAGACGTAAAAATGAATGATTGCCTCCGGATGTTCTTATTTATAGCAGCAATCCTTCCTTGGTTGTCAAGTTTTTCTTGGAGTTTTATTCTGGCTGAACTATCGAGATGGATTGAAGGCAGATCAGATATAAAAAGAAAGAAATGCTTATAAAAAACAAAAAAACGCTCCCCCCGGAACAGAGCGTCTTTTTGTTTTCGTTTGCAGGCCGTTTCAACCGGCCCGCACACACCCACCCGCAGGAAAGCTCACACGTTCGGCACCGGGCCGGTGGTCTGGGCCTCAAAAAACTGCACCGGCAACAGTACCTTCAGGGGCGGACTTTTCGGATAGCGGATGCGATTCAGCAGCCGCCGCAGCGATTCGGCCCCCAACCGAAGCGCTGGGACGGATATGCTGGTTAATCGCGGACACCCGAGCGTGTTGTCTTCACTGTTGTCAAAGCCCGCTATCGAAACATCCCCCGGAACGCGAAGCCCCCGATCAAACAGTCCTCGGCAAAGCAAATAACCCACCCAGTCATTGGCACAAACCCACGCACGTACCCCCTTTTTCACACGTTCGAGCACTCGGTCCAATTGTCCGTTCAGGTCCAGTTCCTTGTCCTCGAGCGTCCCGGGGCCCAGTTGACAGACGTTCTCGGGAACAAAAGGCAGACCCACCCGGCACAGGGAGTTGACGTACATTGCAAAACGATTTCGTGCAAAAACCACCTGACCGCAGTTGCCGAAAAAGCCGATTTGGGTATGTCCGAGCGTAATCAGATGGTCCATCAGCATTGAAATCCCCTGATTTTCATCCACGCTGATGACGTCAATCGGCAGGGGAGAATAATCGTACAAAATGGAGACACAAGGAAAGGTTTCCGACAGGGTGCGAACCACATCCATCGGCCAGTGATTGGCCAAAATCAGCCCCTGAATCTGACCGTCTCGCATCGCCGGCGGCTGATTTTCCGGATAGAGAATCTGTCGGCTGTCTTCCTCCTCAATATAGTGTACAATCAGGGATACATTCATCTTGGCGCACTTTTCGCTCATCCCGGCAAAATAATGCGTATGCTGCCATTCGTGATGTTTGCGGAGAATCAGCACCCCAACCATGCAGGGTTTGGTTTCTTCTTCGATGGCCTGCCGGATATGAGTGCCTGTATCATAGCCCAGCTTGGTGGCCATATTCAGGACGCGCTGGCGGGTTTCTTCATTGATGTCGGAATAGTCGCCGCGGAGGGCTTTCGAAACGGTCGCTACAGAAATGTTTAATTTCTCCGCGATATCTTTCTGATTGACCCGTTTCTGTGTCATAATGGGTAAACTACCGAAAATTAACGAAAAAGTCAAGGCTTTTTCGAAAATTTTCGAAAAAAACAAAAAAAAGACAGTTGTTAACTGCTTTCTGGAAGAGGGGTTAGATAACTTTTAGACGGCTTCAGCAAAAAATTTTATTAATTCTTCTGTTTCTTCCCATCCAATGCAGCTGTCCGTGAGAGAAACGCCGAATTTCAGCCCGCCGGGGGCTCCGATGCTCTGCTTTCCTTCCTTAAGGAAGCTTTCGAGCATAATCCCAGCGATGCTCTTGTTGCCCGTTCGAATCTGGTCAGCAATATCAAACAGGGCTTCCCGCTGGCGTTTGTGGTTTTTGTGCGAGTTGGCATGGCTGCAGTCGATGATGATTCCGTTGGGGATCTGAGCTTTTTTGAGGAGCACCTCTGCAAAGGCGACATATTCACTCGTATAATTGGGGCCGCTCGAGCCGCCCCGCATCACGAGGTGTCCGTATTTGTTCCCGCGGGTCTCCGCAATAATCACTTGCCCGTTGCGGTCAATTCCGAGGAACGAATGGGCACTCATCGCCGCACGAATCGCATCCAGAGCGATTTCCAGATTGCCGTCTGTGGCGTTCTTAAAGCCGATCGGCATCGACAGACCGCTGGCCATCTGACGATGAATCTGCGATTCGGACGTACGGGCTCCAATAGCCGCCCAGGTAATAAACTCGGCAAGGTATTGCGGCACAATCGGGTCCAGAAATTCCGTCGCCGCCGGCAGCCCCATCGAGGTTATCTCCGACAAAATCCGACGCGACTGGCGAATCCCGTTTTCAATATCATAAGAGCCGTCCAGATGCGGGTCATACAGCATCCCCTTCCAGCCGAGCGTCGTGCGGGGTTTTTCGAAGTAAGTTCGCATAATCAGCAGCAGTTTGTCGGCTACCTCGTCCTGAAGCCGGCGCAGCCGACGGGCATATTCCAGCGAGGCCTCCACATCGTGCAGGCTGCAGGGACCTGTAATGACAATCCGCCGCCGGTCTCGTCCGGTCAAAATCGACTCGACGGCCCGGCGGGACACCGCCACCACATGCGCCTGGGATTCCGTCTGAGGAATTTCCTCTTTGAGCTGACCGGGCGTAATCAGCGGCTTAAAACAGCGTATATTGAGATTATCTGTATGTTCCATAGGTCCTTTCATTTCTCTTCAAAGAAAACAAGTATACCAGAAAACTGTCCAAAGAGCAAGGGCCGCCTGTTGCGGCTTTTCCAGCGGCATTTTTGTGGAAAAAAAGAAAAAATCGACGATAATAGACCGATGAAAGCAGGAATTATCTGGATAAGGATTCTTTATGGTGTCTCGAAAAAGCGAGAAGAAGAAGGTTTCACAAATCTGCATCGTCACCGTCACCGGCAAGGACAAAGTCGGCATCATTGCCCGGATTGCCAATACAATGGCCAAAGGCAATATCAATATTATCGATGTCAGCCAGCGGATTATGGAGGATTACTTCGTGATGACGATGGCCATCGACATCACGGAGGCCGCCATCGAACTGGAAAAACTCCAGGCTCAGCTGAACAAAATCGCCCGCCAGATGGACCTGACCATCACCCTCCAGCACGAAAACATCTTCAAAATGATGCACCGCGTCTGACCCCGCCCGACTGCGGCGATCCCGTGAACTCTTCTGCCTGATTTGCCGATAGGCATGGAAGCAGAATGAGCGGAAACGGGATGTTGGATGGGTACAGTCTATCTGCAGGAACAGGGGGCCAAAGTCTCCAAACAGGGGCGTCGGCTGCTGGTTTCCAAGGATGACCAGCCGTTGCTGTCAATTCCTGTACACCGGCTCCAGCGACTGGTGATTATCGGACGAATCCAGCTGACGGCTTCGGCGCTGGCGCTGCTGCTGGACCGGGGTGTTTCTGTGGTTTTGCTGACCGCTCGGGGCCAGGTTCGGGGGACATTGCTCCCGCCGGACAGTCCTCGTACAGAGCTGCGGCGCCGGCAGTATGCGCTGGCCGTCAACCCGGCTCAAACCCTTCTGTTCTGTCGGGAGCTCGTCCGGGCCAAGGCCGTTTCTGCGGCAAATGTTGTCAGACGCTATGCCTACAATCATCGCAATTCAGATCTGACGAAAGCGTCGGAGGACATTCTCCAGACTGCCGCACGCGTGGACGAACAGCCTGCTATTGATGCGGTACGGGGCATCGAGGGTCTGCTCAGCCGGACGTATTTTCAGGCCCTTGTTGAAATCTTTCGTTCACTGGAGATGGATTTCGGCGGTCGGGTTCGCCGCCCGCCGGCTGACCCGGTCAACGCCTGTCTGTCTTATGGGTATATGCTCCTGACTGCGCTGGCGCAGAATGCCCTTCAAGCAGCAGATTTGGATATTTACTGCGGGATCATGCATGCTTCGATTCGGAACGCTCCGGCGCTGACATTTGATTTTGTAGAACAGTTCCGACAGCCCATAGCGGATCGGTTTGTGATGCTTCTGTTCAACAAAAAAATCCTTCAAAAAGCGGACTTTCAGATCGGCAAGGGGCAACCGGCGCCGGTTCTTTTGTCCGATGCGGCCCGAAAACGGCTGATTGCCGAATGGGAAAGGTATCTGCATACCCCCCAGCGGCTGATAGAAAAACGGGAGCCGATAAGTCCATTTTCGCTGATTTTTGAAAAGGCCGAAGAACTGCAGCAATCAATTCAAACCGGCCGAATGTACCGTTTTTATCAACTGCCATTGTAGAGTATCACTCTCGTGTTTATCGTGATTGCATACGACTGTACAGATGATAAAAGACGTCTGAGGGTCGCCAAAACCCTGCTTGACTACGGTGACCGGGTTCAATACAGTGTATTTGAAGCGGACCTGGACGGGGCTCTTTTAAAAGAAATGATGCAGCGGCTGGCTCAGATTATCAATCCGCAGGAGGATTCCGTGCGGATATACCATATTTGCCAAAATTGTCTGGAAAAAACACAATTTCAGGGACAAGGGTACTTGACACAGCAAGAAACGTTCTTTATAATCTGAGAAAATCCGATTACAGAAAATTTGTAAGTTTAGGTCTTTCAAAAGTTTATAGCGATTTTGATCTTTCAGAGGCCGGCAAAAATCCGCCGAAAAAAGCTCTCAAAAAGGGGGTTACAGTTTTTGCCCTTGCAACCCCTTGAAAGCAAAGGACTTACAAAGGCCGGTCTTGCATTTTTTCCCTGATGAATAAGGGATTGAAACCGGCCGGCGTCCAGCATCCAGCGTCCAGTGTCCAGCGGCTGGTTTCCAGCGAGCGAATGCGTCTTCCTCTTCTTGACTGAAAACCGATCGCTGTTGACTGATGCCTGAAAACTGATGAGCGGATAACTCTTTTTCCCCGCCTTGGCGGGCGGGGCTGTCTATAGCGCCCGCCTGTGCGGGCTTCCTTTTTCGCTGTGTCCTTTCTTCTTCTTCTTCTTCTTCTTCTTTTCTTTCCCCAATCTGTGCAGCCCGTGAAATCTGGGGTTAAAAACTTGTTTCGATGTTCAAGTTTCGGATTTCGTGCTTCGGATTTCTGTTTCCTCCGACTCCCTTTGAGGCCTGCGGTCTGGTATAATGGCCCCTGATGGCGCTGTCTGAAGAGAAACTGCAGGCCCTGCGGGAGAAGATCCGTTCCTTCCCGACGGGGCCGGGGCTGTATTTTATGAAGGATGCCGAGGAGAAGGTGCTCTATATCGGCAAGGGCAAGAATCTCCGCGCGCGGGTCAGCAGCTACTTTCAGCCCGGGGCCAATCTGGCCGAAACCCGCGGTCCGTGGATTGCCGAGATGCTCAGCCGTGTCGCGGATGTGGATTATCTGGAAACGGCCGGCGAGGCGGAAGCGATTCTCCAGGAGGCCCGCCTGATTAAGGATATTCACCCGCCGTACAATACGGATTTAAAAGATTCCAAGACCTTTCCCTATCTGGAAATTACGACGCGCGAAGATTTTCCGGGGGTGTATATCACGCGCAGTCCCAACCCCCGCAGCCGGCTGTTCGGGCCGTTTACGGCCGTGCGCGACCTGCGGCAGGTGCTGGGGATTCTGCAGAAGATTTTTCTGTTTCGCACCTGCACGCTGGAGATTCGCTCGGAGGACCCGAAGCGGCGTTTTTTCCGGCCGTGTCTTTTGTATCATATCCGCCAGTGCACCGCACCGTGTGCGGACAAGGTCAGCCGCGAGGACTACCGTCGGCAGATACGCGATTTGATTCGGTTTCTGGGCTCCAAGCGCTCGTCGTACATCGAGGGGCTCCGCAGGCGGATGCAGGAAGCCTCGCGGCGGCAGGATTTCGAAGAGGCGGCGAGGCTGCGGGACCGGATTCGGCTTTTGGAAAATCTGGACAAACGCGGCACTGTGGAGGAGCACGTGCAGCCGGAGGTGTTCTTTCAGAACCCGACGGAGGCGCTGGAGAAACTTCAGCATCTGCTCAAGAGCCCGCATCCGATCCGGATTATCGAGGGGTTTGATATTGCGCATCTGGCCGGCAGGGAGACGGTCGGGGCGATGGTGCAGTTCATCGACGGCAAGCCGTTTAAGGAGGGGTATCGGCGGTTCCGCATCAAGTCTGCGGGCTTTTCGGATGACTTTGCGTCGATTGCGGAGGTTATCAGCCGGCGGTACAAACATGCGCTGGCGGGCGAGGAGCTCTGGCCGGATTTGGTGCTGATTGACGGCGGGCTCGGCCAGCTGCACGCGGCCGAAGAGGCCCTGCGGACGATGGGGGCGCCGATGCCGAATCTGGCGGCGATTGCCAAGCGCCAGGAGCTGATTTATCTGCCGGGCCGGGCGGAGCCGGTGCGGCTGTCGGCGGTTTCACCGGTGCGAAAGCTGCTTCAGTACGTCCGCGATGAGGCGCATCGGTTCGCGCAGCATTATCATCATATCCTGCGCCGAAAGAAGATGCTGGAGGAGGAATAATCCGGCGGGCTTATTCGGCTTTTCGGGCGTATTTTCGTGCGACTCCGAACAGAAGAATGGCCAGCAGAATGAGGGCGGACAGATGCCCCGCCCATTCCGGAAGGGCGACACTGTGTTGGTGCATCATTTCAACGGCTTTTTGGCGGGGCAGGAAGGCATCGACAATCAGTCCGCTTGCCAGAGCGCAGAAGGCGGCGGAAAAGAGATACAACAGGGCGGAGCGAGGGCCGAGAACTCCCCAGAGTGTAGAGAGTCCTGCGGCGTTGGTGGCCGGACCGGTCATTAAGAAGACCAGTGCCGCGCCGGGCGAAAGGCCCTTGGCAATCAGGGCGGCGGCAATCGGCACAGAGGCGGTGGCGCAGACGTAAATCGGGATGCCGACGAACATCATCACAACCATCGCCAGCAGATTGCTGCCGGCGGCCAAATGAACGGCAAACAGGTCATCCGGCACCCAGACGGAAATGGCGGCGGCGATGAACAGGCCGACGAGCATCGGCAGTCCGATATCGGTCGGCAGGGTCACAAAGCCGTGGCGGAGCATCCGCTGCCAGCGGGGCGGTTTCTTTTCATTTTTGGAGCAGCAGTCGTCCGAACATGCTCTTGAAGAATTTGCGATGCCGCGGTCGGCCGGGTCAAAGAGATTGACCAGTCCGCCGCCGAACAGGCCGGTCAGGAACGCCGCGATAGGACGCAGAACAGCGAAAAAAGGTCCCAGCAGGGAGTAGGTCACAAAGATGCTGTCGATGCCGGTTTGCGGCGTGGACAAAAGAAACGACACGGCTGCTCCGCGCCCGGCGCCGTGTTTGTACAGCGATATCGTGACCGGAATGACACCGCACGAGCACAGCGGCAGGGGAACGCCGAACAGCGAGGCCTTTACTACCGCGCCGAAGCCGTGCCCGCCCAGATGCCGTTCCACCAGTGCGGGCGAAATCCAGATGCTCAGCAAACCCGCCGCAAAAAAGCCGAACAGCAGATAGGGAGACATCTGGGCCAGGGTGGACCAAAATGCCTGTATAAAATCCGTCATACGGCGACTTTCTCTTTTTAATTGTCTCTGTCTTCTACGTCTGCAGACCCGGAATGTTTCACAAATTCGGGTCGGCGGCGGGCGCAGGCACATTGGGGTCTGCCGATGCTGAAAGGGGAAGTTCCGAGGCAAGGATTTTGGCTTTGATGATCGTCAGACCGGCAGCCAGCGGCGGGTCGGAGCTGACGAGCGCTTCCAGCAGCGGCAAAAGGTCCTGCCGGAGCTGCGAAGGATTTTTGTCTTGGCTTTCGCGGAAAAATTTTTCGAGATTGCGGCGTGCCTGGCGGGCCTTTTCGAGCTGCGGTTCACCGGTTTCCACAAGGACATCCGGCAGCAGCCCCCAATCAGTTCGGTTTTGTTTGAGGCGCTGATATCGATTGGGGACTTCTCGGCTGCCGGACAGCTGATAAATGCCCCGGGTATATTTGAGCCGGCAGCCGTTCGGAAGAGGTTCGACTTCCTGAACTGTGCCTTTGCCGTAGGTTCGGGTTCCGACCAGGATGGCGCGCCGGGCGTGCGGGTCAGCCAGAGCCCCGGCCAGAATTTCTGCGCCGCTGGCGGTGCCTTCATCCACGAGAACGGCCATTGGAATGTCCGGCGGAAGCGCACCGGCGGCGGCGGTGATTTCCTGCTCGATGCCTTCTCGGGTACAGGTTCTGGCGATAATGCCGTTTTCGAGGAACAGGTCTGCAACACCCACGGCCGCATCGAGCAGCCCGCCGCTGTTGGAGCGAAGGTCCAGAATCAGACCCCGCAGACCACCGGCCTGAAGGTTTTCGAGAATTTTTCGAAGGGTCTGTGCCGTGTCTTTTCGGAAGCTGCTCAACCGAATATAGGCGATGCCGGGATCGGCGTCAATCCGATAGGTGCTCAGACCGCCGTTGGTTTTCAGGGGCGGCTCCAGCGGCGACGTATTGCCGTGCAGCGAAGGCAGGATGATTTTGCGGCGAAGAAGCGTGACAGTCTGTTCTTCCTCATGCCGCCGAAGGGTCAGAGTGACGGGGGTATCCGCCGGACCGGAAATCAGACGAACAGCGCAGTCCAGAGTCAGATTTTCCGTGGGATTTCCGTCAATTGCGAGGATGGAATCACCGACCTGAAGCAGTCCGGATTCCTCCGCGGGAGAATCGGGAATGATTTCAACAATGTTCAGCCGATTGTCCTGCCGGGCAATCCGAATGCCTACGCCGGCGAATTCGCCGCTCATCTGTTTGTCGAATTCTTCGCTTCGAGACGGCCAGACAATTTCGGTATAGGGGTCCAGTTCATCAAGGACGGCTTCGGCGAGCAGCTGCACGAGCAGACCTTCCGGCAGGCGAAGGGTTGTTCGGTTCAGGTCCAGCAGGGTGCGGATTTGTTCGAGCAGGGCCGGAACATCTGTTTGGGCCTGCGGGGCTGAAGCCGCCGATTCCTGCAGATTTTTCAGCCGCTGATTCCAGGCGGCCAGTGCGTTTGGGTCTGCAGTATAAAGAAAGTCTTTTCGTCCGCAGGCGAGCACTTCTCCGATGTGCCCGGCACAGGTGAGAGCACGACGTTTCAGGACTGAATGGTTCAGAGGGATGAAATATTTTTGGTCGAGCCGCCGGAGGGCTTCAAAGAAAATTTCGGCCTGGACGGAGGCATAAGGGTCATTCTGGCCGGGACAAAGGGGGGCTGTGAGTTTTTTCTCAATGCCGATTTTGGACAGCAGGTCAGTTTTTTCCTGCTGAAGAGCCGGGTTGTTCGGGTCGGCGGCCAAAAGCACCCGCAGGCCGGCCCGCCAGGCCTTTTCATACTCCCCCTGCGACTGCCAGTATCGGATATTTCGGCGGATTTGTTCGGTCAGTGAGACGACAAAGGGGTCGGACGAAAAGTCGGCCCTGTTCGGGTTGTCCTTTCGGCTCTGAATCAGCAGAGAAAGAATTTCCTCCGGACGCGCGGAGAGCTGATTGGGGTCGCTCCGGATCTGTTCGATTCTCTGGTGCAGCTTCTCGAGGGCCTGCTGATTCTGCCGCTGCCAGTTCTCCTGATAAGTCTTATAGCGGGCCAGGAGGGAGCGAAGGTTCCGATGGAAGTTATCCTCCCGCCGGATGGACCGTTCGAGCAGCGACAGGGCGGTTTCAAAATCGCCCTTGTCCACATACCCCATCAGAAGAGTTCGTTCGGCCTGCAAAAGCGAAAAAGGCTCGGCGGTCTGACGGGATGGGCAATTGCAGTCATCGGTCGTCCCTGCGCAAGCAAATCTGGTTAGACCTGCTGCCAGCAGCAGGGTCAGATGAATGGATACGAGCCGCTTTTGGTTCTGCATAGTTTTCGGGGGTCATCCGGTCCGAAGACAGTGTCCGCAGACCGCAAGCCGACTCAGGCGGACGGGTCCGGCGGCAGCAAAGGTTTGCCGTCCAGAAATCCTTCCAGCCGTCTGGATCGGACCGGGTGCTGGAGTTTCCGGATGGCCTTGGCTTCCACCTGACGGACACGCTCGCGAGTGACCTTGAAAATGCGTCCGACTTCCTCGAGGGTATAGGTATAGCCGTCTCCGATACCGTAGCGGAGCTTGATGATTTCCCGCTCCCGGTACGTGAGGGTTTTGAGGACCTCGTCAATTCGTTCCTTGAGCATTTCCTGCGCAGCGGACTGGACGGGCGATTCGACGCTTTCATCTTCGATGAAGTCGCCGAAATAGCTGTCTTCGCTTTCGCCGATGGGCCGGTCAAGACTGAACGGATGCTTGCTGATTTTCATCACGCGGCGCGTCTCGGCGATGGACATTTTGGCTTCTTCGGCGATTTCTTCGATAGTAGGTTCGCGTCCGAGCTTCTGCAGCAGATTCTTGCTGATGGTGCGCAGTTTGCTCATCGTCTCAATCATATGGACGGGGATGCGGATGGTGCGGGCATGGTCGGCGATGGCGCGGGTGATGGCCTGACGAATCCACCAGGTGGCGTAGGTGCTGAACTTGTAGCCGCGCCGATACTCGTATTTGTCCACGGCCCGCATCAGGCCCGTGTTGCCTTCCTGAATGATGTCCAGGAAACTCAAGCCGCGGTTGCGGTACTTCTTGGCGATGGAGACAACCAGACGCAGGTTGCCGCCGGCCAGCCGACGCTTGGCGTCTTCATACTGGGAGAAGACCGCCCGAATGGCCCGCAGACGCTTGGACAGCTGCCGCGGCGTCTCCAGCACAAGTTCCTGCAGCCCCTGCAGCTCCTGCTTCATCGCGCGGATGTCTTCTTCGCTGTGGTCGCGGTTGGGACCGGCTTCGATGGCGGCCTGCAGCTGGAGCATCTTGGAGTGAATGCCCTCCAGTTTTTTCATCATCGGCTGGATGCGGCTGGTCCGCAGCGAAAGTTCCTCCAGCAGCGTGGCAATTTTGCGGCGGTTGCGGTGAATCTGCCGGATGTATTTTTTGGCTTCATCGAGGGATGAACAGACCATCGAGGCGGCAAAAAGCTCCTGATTGCGGTTCAGCAGCTTGGTGACGGTCTCGAGATTCTGCGGCATCCGGTTTTTCACGAAGGCACGGACTTCGGATTCGCCGCTGCCCATTTTCATCGTCCGGTCAAAGGGCAGAGAGCCGTCATCAACCTGCTGGAGGATTTCGACGGCGTGCTGGGCGCAGTAGTCGCACTCAAGAACCTTGCGGCGAAAGGCCAGCCGGGTGAACTCGATTTTCCGGGCCAGACTGATTTCTTCCTCCCGCGTCAGCAGGGGGATTTCGCCCATCTGGGTCAAATACATCCGTACCGGGTCGTCGATGCGGCGGCCCTCCCCTTCCTCGAGATGGTCCTCCAGGAGCAGGTCTTCTTCGATTTCCGCTTCTTTAGCAAACTCTTCGTCGGTTTCCTCCCGGGCTTCTTTCCGGTGACGCGGCAGGTCTGTCTCGTCAATGAGCTGCACACCGGCTTCATCAAGCGTCATCAGCAGATTGTCCAGCCGGGCCGGGCTGATGACTTCATCGGGCAGGTCATCATTGATTTCTTCATAGGTTAAGTACCCTTTTTCTTTTCCTTTTCGAATGATGGCGGCGATGCGCTCTTCAATCAGACGAATCCGGTCAGGCTGGTCGCTTTCCCGGCCGTTTCCCTGCGGAATCGGCAGAGAAGGCGGGTTCGGCTCCGCATCGTCGAGCGGACCGTCCGCATCGGCTTCGGGCAGAACATCATCCGTGTCCGGAATAGCGTCGAGCGCCTCGTCGATTTCGGGGTCTTCATCCCCGAAGTCGTCCGTCAGGTCAAAAATCTCGTCCGGGTTCTCCTCGTGTCTGTATTTCTTAGGCTGCATGGAACTCCTGTTCGTTTTCAGTGTCCGGCGTCCGGTTGTTCTATTTTACAATTTCAAGATACCGGAGCGCGGGTTTCCTTTCTGGGTTCTTGCTATTTCATCAACTTTCCGCAGGGCCTGGTCATTGTTGCCTGTGGCGGCGGCTTTGAAGGCCTCTTTTTCCCGAATCCGCAGGTCTTCTCTCAAAACCTCCAGGGCTTTGTGAAGACGTGAGCGGAGGTGTCCGCTCTGCTGTCCTTCTTCATATAACTGCACAATTGTCCGGGCCGTCTGGGGCGATTCAAAATGCCCGCACAGCTGAGCAATCGTGGGTTCCAGCCCGTCGCAAAGGGCGGCCAAAAGGACGTCCGCAATTTCTTTAAGTATCGGCTCAGTAAAGAGTTCCGATAGAATTTTTCCCTCCTCTTCGGCCATCAGGCCCGGCTCATTCAGAAGGGCCCGAAGGACTTCCCGCTGTGCCTCTATAATATAATGAACGGAAGAGGAATTTTTCGGTTCATCCGGATTGGAAATTTCACTTTTTTTGATGATTTTTTTCAGTTCGGCCTCAATTCGGCTTACCGGAACATTCAGCAGACTGCTCAGCCGGCTCAGCAGGATAGTCCGAGAAATGGTGTCGATTTTGCCGGCGGTGATGCCGGCGGCAACATGCTGAAGAAAGATGCGGGCGGCCTCGGCACGGTCTCTCAAGGTGTCGCTTTGTTCAATTTGTTCCTGAAGACGCTTCCAAGAATACTCAAAAATATCCTGGGCGTTGTCCAGAACCCTTTTGAAGGCCTCCGGTCCGGCCTGGAGAATGTAATCACAGGGGTCTTTGCCTTCCGGGACAAAGGCTATCCGGATATCGATTTTTTCAGAAAGACAGATTTCCAGAGCCCGCTCTGCCGCGGCTCGGCCGGCTGTGTCGCTGTCAAAGAGAAGGATGATTCGTTTGGCGAACCGGCGGAGCAGATGGGCATGTCCTTCCGTAAAACTGGTGCCGAGTGTGGCGACGACGTTCCGGATGCCGTGCTGGTGTGCCATCAGAGCATCTGTGTAGCCCTCGACGACCACGGCGGTTCCGCTTTCGACGATGGCATGGCGGGCCTGATAAAGCCCGTAAATGCAGCGGCTTTTGTCGAAAAGAAGGGTGCTCGGCGAGTTCATATATTTGGCGGGGTCGTTGGCCAAGGTGCGTCCGCCGAAGCCGATGACACGTCCGCTGACATCCAGAATGGGGAACATCAGACGGTTGCGAAATTTGTCATACACACCGCCGGTGTCTTTGAGCACAGAAAGGCCTGCGGGAACAAGCAGAGCCGGTTTTATTTTGGCGTTGGCGGCCTTGGCGGTCAGGTCATCCCAGCCGTCCACAGCCAGACCGAGATTCCATTGTCGGGCGGTTTCTTTGGCGATTTTTCGCTGTTCCAGATATTCTCGAGCGGCTGCCCCTTTTTCCGGATGCCAGAGATTCTGCTGCCAGACCTGCATCGCCCATCGATTTATTCTGGCAATGGTTTCGGCGCTGGGTTCATTCCCGGCGGACGGCTGCTTTTCCCAGGAAGGATCCAAAGCAATCCCCGCCCGCTGGGCAAGGCGCTCCACCGCCTGCGGAAAGGTCAGATTTTCCCGCATCTGGACAAACTTCAGGACATCGCCGCCCGCCCCGCAGGCAAAGCATTTAAAAATCTGTTTGGCGGGGCTGACATAAAGACTCGGCCGGTGATCGCTGTGAAATGGACATAATCCTACAAGTTCCTTGCCTTTTTTGTCGAGGCGAAGGTGTTCAGAGACCACATCGACAATGTCGTTGGCCTGCTGGATTCGGCTTATCAAACTGTAATCAAAAGAGCCGGCCAATTGCTTTACGTTCTTTCAATGCACCAAAAAGATTTCACTCTCTGTGTAAAAAACAAAAAAATACCGCTTTTTCTCTTCAAAAACGTTTAATTCCGGAGAAGCGGAAATGAACGAGACATCGAAAAGAGAACAAATAAGTATAGTCAAGACGGCGGAAAAGTCAAGTCAAGGTGTCTCAAGTCCTTTTTTTCAATAGTGATAAGTTGTGTTATTTTTATATAGGACACCTGGCAAAAGAGAAAGATTGGCCAAAAACAAATAGCTGTAGAATAAAGATAAAGAGGATATTTATTTGCATAAATCTTGGAGGTCGTCGATGGTCAGCTCTTCCAAAGAAGAGACAACCCGTTCGGCTTTTTCCCTAAGCTGCTCGGCCGGATAGGTATTGGTAACCGCGACACGATGCATTCCGGCGGCAGCAGCGGCGGCCAGACCCCAATGGGAATCTTCAATGACTACACATTCGCCGGGCTGAATCGGTTGGGATTGCGTTTGGTTGAGTTTTTTCAGGGCCAGCAGGTATCCTTCGGGGTCCGGTTTGCCCTTTTTTACGTCTTCGGCCGTCACGATGACTTCAAATGCAGGGAGCAGGCTGCTGCCGGTCAGCATTTGTTCGATATCCTCCCGCAGAGCCCCCGAGCAGACGGCTCGTCGGATGTTGTGCGTTTTCAGGGTTTCGATGAGCGTTTCCACCCCGTCGAGGATAGCGGTTTCCTCCCGTGCCAGCTGCTTAAACAATTCGGCCTTTTGGCGGGCCATCTGGTATATCTGCTCCGGCGTCAGGTTCATCCTGTAGTCTTCGGAGACGGCCTGAATGTTTTCAATGTCGGTGTAGCCGAGATATTTCTGCCAGTGAACTTCTTTAGGGACAGAAACACCGTATTTTTCAAAGACCTGGTTGAGGGCTTTATAATGCAGAAACTCTGAGTCAGCAATGACGCCGTCAAAGTCAAAAATTACGGCTCTGAGCATCGTCCCGTTTTCTCCCTGTTCACCGTCGAGCTGACTGTGCCGTCCCGCCCCGGCACTGTTATCCGAGTTCAGGAACCGGCCCGGCCAGAACCTCGTATTCTTTAAACGTGGATTTATCGCCGGAGCAGACTTCTTCGGCCCAGGCGCGGATTTTGGGAGCATTGCGCGTAATATACCGCCGTGCCAGCATCAGCTTGCGTTCGGCCATCGGGACGGTTTTGCCGGAGCCGTTGGTGGTGTCATCGGCGATGGGCACCTGCATCTGGACGCGGCTGGAGGCCTGTCCGCACAGCAGGTAGCCGTTGATGAGGGCAATGGCGATATCCACCAGCTGTCTGCCGAACAAATCCATATAATCGACGCCGGCTTCCTTGACGAAGGCAACAGCCTTGAACAGCTGCTGCGTACCTTCCGCCAGCAGGTCCAGCAGGTCCCTGACGGAATCCGCGTAGGGCAGAGCGGCCAGTTCCGCCAGATACTTTTCGCAGGCCCCGCCGCACACACCGCGAACCGCCGCAACAATCTGCAGCTGGCTGGTGCCTTCATAAATGGTGGTGATGCGGGCGTCGCGGGCCAGCCGTTCGCAGGCGTAATCGCGCATGTACCCGCTTCCGCCGAGGACCTGAATGGTGTCATACGCGACGCGGTTGCACATCTCGGAGCAGTAATATTTGCTCATCGGCGTCAGCATGGCCGCCACCCGCTTGATAGTGCGCAGCCGCTGCTTGGCTTCTTTCTGGGCTTCGGGCGATTCGGTCGGGTCCTCGCTGATTTTGGTCAGGCCGACCTCGTGATCCACGATGCGGCTGGTTTCATAGAGCAGGGCTCGACCCGCCTCAATTTGAGTTTTCATCTCGATAACCATATCCCGCACGGCGGGGAGTTTTTCGATGGGGCCGCCAAACTGTTTGCGGCTGTGGGCGTAGTCGCGGGCGATGCGGTAGGCCGCTTCGGCAATGCCCATTGACTGGGCGGCGATGCCGATGCGGGCGCCGTTCATCAGGCTCATCACATACGTCACCAGCCCGCGCTGGCGTTCTCCGATAAGCCGGCAGGGGGTATTGTCAAAGAACAGCTCGCAGGTGGGCGAACCGTGGATGCCGAGCTTGTCCTCCAGCCGGCGAACCCGCACGGTGGGGCCTCGTTCGCAAAGGAACAGACTCAGGCCCAGCCCGCCGCTGCGGTCCGGTTCGGAGCGGGCCAGCACCAGCAGCACTTCACCGCAGCCGTTGGTGATAAACCGCTTGACGCCGTGCAGGTACCAGTTGCCCTGAGCATCCTGAAAGGCCCGCAGTTTGCAGGCCTGCAGGTCGGAGCCCGCATCGGGCTCAGTCAGGACCATGGCGCCGGTCACTTTGCCGGCGGCGAACTGCGGCAGATACTGCCGTTTGATTTCTTCATCCGCAAAGAAGTTGATGGTCTCGGCGATGCCCTGCAGACCGAACAGGTTCATCAGGGATGCATCGGCCCGCGAGACGATTTCGATGGCCGCCGAGTACACCAGATTGGGGAAATTCAGTCCGCCGTATTCGTGAGGCAGCGTAAATCCCATCACATCGGCTTTGGCCAGGGCCTGAAGGGATTCGGCGATGCCGTCGGCGTATTTGACGGTGCCGTTTTCCAGCAGGGTGCTTCCCTGACGGTCGATTCCCTCGCTGCGGGGGGCGATAAAGTCGGCGCTGAGCCGGCCCAAGGCGTCCAGAACGAGGTCATAATTGGTGACGGCTTCCTGGGCGTTGGCCGGGGCGGTGTCGAACCGGCCGGCAAAGCGGAATCCCCGCTCCATAAAGTTGGCCAGCTCACCCAAATCAATATGCTTCATCAGAAACTGAATGTCGTCATTATCTCGATAAAAATTGCCCATCTGTTCTTCCTCAAAACAGGCGTTGGTTGTTTCAATTTATACTTTTTCCCGAATGGCCTTAATCATCATCGGAACGACCTGATTCAAATCGCCGAGGATTTTGTAGTGAGCGATTTGAAAGATGGGGGCCTCCGGGTCATTGTTAATCGCAATAATTTTCTGGCTGCCGATCATTCCGGCCTGGTGCTGAATGGCCCCGCTGATGCCGACGGCGATATACAGTACCGGACGGACGGTTGTGCCGGTCTGTCCGACCTGATGGTCGCGGTCGATAAAGCCCAGGTCCACCGCGGCTCGGGTGGCGGCGGGGGCTCCGCCCAGACAGTGGGCCAGGTCCCAGATGAGTTTGAAGTTTTCCTTGCTGCCGACCCCGGCCCCGCCGGCCACGATGATGCGGGAGGCCTTCAGATTGACCTTTTTGGGCTGACGGTGTTCGGCCAAAATCTCCAGCATCAGATCGCCCGGCAGCAGGGAGATGTTTTCCCGAACGATTTGGGCCTTGCGGCGTCCGTCCGGTTCAGGCATGGGCATTACGCCTTCGCGAACGGTGGCCATCTGCGGCCAGCGGTCGTAGTTGATAATCGTGGCGATGATGTTGCCGCCGAAGGCCGGGCGAATCTGCAGAAGCAGGTTTTCATAGACCTTACCGGTGCTGGGAATTTCGTGACGGCCAATCTGCAAATCGGTGCAGTCGGCGGTCAGCCCCGCCTTCAGGGCGCTGGCCACACGCGGGGCCAGGTCGCGTCCGACCGGCGTGGCTCCGTAGAGCATAATCTGCGGTTTGTGTTTGTGAATCAGTTCGTCCAGAACCTTGGCATAGGAGCTGGTCTGGTAGTGGTTCAGCAGGGGGTGTTCGGCCAGATAGACCCTGTCGGCGCCGTATTGACCGAGCCGAACGCAGAGGGGCTCGACGCGGTCTCCGAGCAGGACCGCCGCCAGCGGAACCTTCAGCTGGTCGGCCAGTTGACGTCCTTTGCTGAGCAGTTCAATGGAGGTGTCTTCGAGCGTGCCGGCATGCTGCTCGGCAAACACCCATACTTCACCCTGTCTGTTGACTTCTATCATCTCTGATTATCCTTGTTTGCTGAATCTGATTGATACGTCGATTTATCCGATGGTATGGTCCACGATGAGTTCGTGAATCATCGCCTCAATGGCTTCCTGGGTCGGCTCAACGGATTTGGTTTCCTTGGTGGTGAGCACGACGCTTTGAATACGGTGGACTTTGGTGGGCGAGCCGTCACGTCCGCACCATTTCAGGTCTGCGCCGAGGACATCGAGGTCCCACTGGCGGATAAGCAGTCCTTTTTGCTCGAGCTGTTTGCAGACGGCTTCGACATCAATCGAGGGGTCCTGCTTGGCCATGGCCTCGATTTCGATCCGGCAGCGTGCGGCCTTGTATTTCATCAGCCGCTTGGCCGCCGGGATTCTGGGCTCGTTGGCGGTGTCCACGACCGTCAGCAGAACGGGCAGTTTGGTCCGGACTTCCTGCCAGCCGTTTCCGATGCTTCGGCGGGCGGTGATGGTTTTTCCGTTCAGAGTGAGAATCTGCTCGGTGTAGGTAATCTGGGGAACTCCCAGTTTTTCCGCTACCTGAGGCCCGACCTGAGCGGTGTCGCCGTCAATGGCCTGCCGACCGCACAGGACGATATCGGGGTTGAGTTTGCGGACAGCGCAGCTGAGGATATAGCTGGTCGCCAGCGTATCACTGGCGGCGCAGCGTTTATCCGTAATCAGGATAACGCCGTCGGCTCCGCGATAGAGGGATTGGCGGAGGATTTCAGCCGCCGCCGGAAGTCCCATCGTGATGACGGTGACTTTTCCGCCGTATTGTTCCTTAATTTGAAGGGCCATCTCGAGGGCATTGAGGTCTTCCGGATTGAAAATGGCCGGAAGGGCCGCCCGATTAACGGTGCCGTCTTCGTTCATCGCCTGGCCGGTGATTCGTTTGGTGTCCGGCACTTGTTTTGCAAGTACTACACAATTATACGTCACGGATTCTCTCCCTGAGCATACAGTTCTCTTTTTCGCGTACCAAAAGACAGGATAGTGTAGCCGGGTGATTGAGCAAGTCAATCAAAAAAAATAGGAGGAAGCAGGGGAGAAAGAGACAATAGAGGTCTATAAAGACAGTATGTTGCCCCGCCTTCGGCGGTCGCAGTTTCGAAGCGTCTTCAGCAGACGCCGCTCAAATTCGTCATGACCAGATTATCATCTTCGAAACGGGAATGAAGAGCCCGGCGCTTTTTTAATTCACTCACAGCGGCTTTCCGGGCAGACTCATTTCCGAAGACGGCAATCAGCAGGAGTATTTCCGTGGATTCGCCGGTCAGATTCAGATGTTCACGATTGGCTGGCCGCATGGGTTCCTCACTGTTTAGGTTATCTTGTCTATGTTTCTATACGCTTTTTGAGTTAAAGAGTTATTAGGAAAGCATTTAGAATTTGCAAAAAGATATTTCTGCCGGAGTTTTTTCCCCGTATAATGGTCTACGTGAAAAAGCAAGAGCGCCATTTTCTAGTTCAGGGGCTGCCGGTTTATTTTGTTCTATTGGTGCTGATTGCCGGAATGATTATTCTTTATCGGCAAAAACTGTCCAGACACGGCAATGAACCCTTGGGAGATTTAATCAGCAAAAACCTGCGCGGGTTTCAGCCGCAATACCAGTCTATTGACGATGTCATCAACAGCCGAAAGACCTGGGAGCCGGTTTTGCCGGATTGGCAGGGACGTAAGGTGCCCGATTTGGCATTCTCCTTATTGAATGGAGAAAGCATGCATCTTGCGGATTATCGGGGTCGGGAATGTATCGTGATTGTGGGGGCGACATGGTTCCCGCCTTTTCGCCTCCAGATTTCTCATGCCTTGCAGGCCCTGAACTGGCTGGAGGGAGAAAAGCCGTCTGTGATTGGCTTGACAGCGGAATCGGCGGAGAAAATCGAAACGTTTGCAAAGAAGATTTCTTCTGAAGAAGTACAAATAGGAAGGATAGAGAATCTGCCCGAACCGTTTTCTCTGCCGGACGGATTCCCGTGTATCTTTTTTTTAGATGCTCAGGGTCGGCTGAAGCTTGCGGCAGTGGGTCTGATTCCGAGAGTTCAAGTGGAAGCCGTCTGCCGTCTTCCGCTGCCGGAGGGAAAAGAGCAGCCGAATTAATTGGCACAAAGAGCAGTCCGAATGATGCGGGCTCTCAGGATGTCCCGATGGTCCGGACTGAGGGTGCGTCCTGCCTGCATTTGCAAATGAGCCGGCTGAATGTGCAGGAATAATTCATTGATTTTTGAAATTGGAATATCCGGAATACGTCCGGTATGAATCCCCAGCCGCACATGGCTGAGGAGGATAAGCGCCTCCTGCGAGCTGATGAGCCGGGCGCTGCGGAGGATAGCCAGAGACCGATGGATTTTGTCTTCGACGGCTTCCGGATTGTCCTCGAACAGTCTTTGCCGGGCAACCTGTTCATATTCGACGATTTTCGGCACGATGTTGCGGGAGAAGTTCTGCACGATTTCCTGCTCAGTTATTCCCAGCGTTACCTGGTTGGACAGCTGGTAGAAGTCGCCGACGGCCTCGGAGCCTTCGCCAAAAAGACCGCGGACGGCCAGGTTGCAGTCGCGGGCGGCATTGAAAAACTTTTCGGTCTGGCCGGTCATCTTCAGCCCGGGCAGATGCAGCATGACGGACACCCGGATGCCGGTGCCGAGGTTGGTCGGGCAGGCGGTCAGATACCCGTAGCGTGGATGAAAAGCGAATTGGACCTTCGTTTCGAGGTGGGTGTCCACTTGGCTGATGTGCTCGAAGCATTTTTCCAACTGCTGTCCGGAGGCAAAGACCTGCATCCGCAAATGGTCTTCTTCGTTAATCATCGCTGAGAAATATTCGTTTTGGGCAATGACGACGCCGCGCGGGCCTTCGCCTCGGGCATGCGGCAGACTGATCAGGTAGCGTTCCGCCAGCAGTTCGCGTTCGAGGGCGGAGGCTTCTTCGATGTTGAAGAAAAACATCGGCTCATCGGCAGGGACCGACAGCAGGGCGTGTTTGAGGGTGTTCAGCACTTCCTGCTGCCGAGAGGGTGTCAGACAGGGTTTGAATTCATAGCCGGCCAGATTGCGGGCCAGGCGAATCCGCGAGGAAATGACGACATCGGAGGCCGGGCCGCTTTCCTGAAGCCAGGGACTGGGCTGTTTGGACAAGTCGCTTAAGTTCATTGGAGTTTCCGAATTTCATCGCGCAGCCGCGCGGCGATTTCATATTGTTCACGACGAACGGCTTCTTCGAGTTTGCGGCGCAGTTGGGTCAGTCGCAGTTGTTTTTCCTGGGCTTGTCCGGCACTTGCCGGAACCTTTCCGCAATGTTCGGAACGGTTGTTTTGGGTGCGCAGGATCAGGGGAAGCAGGTTTTTCTCAAAGACATCATAATCCTGCGGGCAGCCCAAGAGAGTTTCTTTGCTGAACCGCTGGAGGGTCATCCCGCAGTGGGGACAGGATTTCTGTTCCTGCGGGTTTTGCTGGGTTCCGGTTGCTTCCGGGGGTACATTCAAGAGCGTGGAGAGCAGTTCATTGAGAGGGATTTGTGTTTGAATGGCCAGCCCCTGTTTCTGGGCGCAAGCCTGGCACAGATGCGTCTCGATACGGTGTCCGTTGGTAATCTCCGTCAGATGAATCGTGGCTGTTTGCGTTTTGCAGCTCTGACAAAGCATAGTCTCTCCGTTCTAAGAAGCAGCTTTTTTCGTTTTCTTCATCGGTCTTTTTTACGGCCTTCTGAAGGGTTATTGTGGCCGATACCGGACCGTGCACCCTGGGGCTTCCGTGATTTCGACCCACGCCAGGTTGCCGGGCGAAGGGATTTTCGGAGCCAGCCGGTCAAAAACAAATTTGGCTACCATTTCCGCGGTCGGGTTGACGGAGGCAAACGCCTTGTGTTCCGCAAGCGGTTTGTTGTCCAATGCCGCCGTAATCTCCTGCAGCAGGGCTTGCAAAACGTGAAAATCAATGCCCATCTGAACCTGATTCAGAACCGGGCACTGGACGGCCGCACGAACCCGCCAAAGATGCGAATGAAGATCTTCTCGGCCTCCGTCGGCCAGCACCAGACCGTGCGAAGCACGAAATTCTGTTTCTGCCATTATTATATACACGTATTCAGCGTACTCAAGAATCAAAGAAAAAACAAGAAAAACACAGTCAAGATCGCAAAATTCGCTTTCAGAAGAAGTTAGATATCAGCCTGCGGATCAGCCGATTCGGAAAAGGCCAGGATTGGAAAGAAAACAAACGGCAGAAAAACCAGCCCAAATCCGAAAAGGGTTCCTTTGCTGAATGCCTTGGCGACACTCACGGAAAGAAAGAGAAGAAGAAGCAGATGCAGAGTGGAACCGATATAGGGAATCCAGAGGCTGACAGCGCAGAGAAATCCGAGCCATTCGGATTTTCCTCCAATGCGTGCGAAGACGATGGTGTTGTAAATCGGTACGAAAGCGGCCCATCCCGGCTCACCTGCCTTGTCAAAGAGAACCGATATCGAGATAACGGTTGTCAAACCAACCAGCAGAAGGACAATGACAATCGAACAAGAATATTTTTCTTTTATCCTTTCATACATTTCATCTATTTTGGAAAAAGAACGTTCCTGTTTTTGAATCATCGGGGAAATGAATGCATATTTGCTGACCGTATCGTCGAGGAGGGACAGCAATTCGTTTTGGTCGCTTTGACCTGCCGAGGCCAAAAGGGTATCATTTTTGTCGAAAATAGAGATTCCAAAGACTAATCGGTCCACAGAAATAGTTTCCTCTGTATTGTTTTCTATCTCGACAAGTCCAATCCGGATTACACGAATTCGATTCGTATCCGATACGGCCGTTGTTTTGGTGATAAAATAGGAAGCTCCGGGTTCAACCCGGGCTTTTTCTATAGTCGTTTCGAGAAAAGAGAACCGCCCGATATCCATTGCATTTAAAAGAGAATTAATGTCTTGTATAGACACTTGAATCTGGTCCGGGAACAGATAAATCAATTCCTTAACATTTTCAGATTTCCGATTGAGTTGGGTGATAATAGCGCGGGAAAAATCGACAACCTGCGGATAGTTTTGTACAGAAGCGGTGTCGGCTGCCTGTTTTGGACTCGACGTATCCTCTTTTGGCAGGCTCAACGCCCAAATAATAGTTATGGAAACTACGAGGACGAGTCCGACTGATGCGGCAAGGACTTGAAGCAGAATGGATTTTTGAGGTTTCAGCGGACTGTCGGGCAGGGCCGGTTCTTTTTGGTGGGCCAGTTGTTCAGGACTGAAAAAGTCGGATCCTTCTTTTGAAGTTGGTTTTTCCTCTAAAAGAATCAATTCTTTCTCGCCTTTCTCGGCGGGTTTGGGAGTCGGCACCAAGCAGGCATGTCTGCAGGACGGACAAGTGAATTTTCTGCCGGCGTAGCGGGAAGGGATGCTGTAGCCCTGTCCGCACGAGCGGCAGGTAAAGCGAAGCATTCGGCTGTCAGAAACCGAATTTTCCTGCTCGGGAATTTGGGTGACTTCTCGGCAGGTCGGGCAGAAAACCTTTCGGCCTGCCTGTTCAGCGGGGATTTGATACAAGGTCTTGCAGTGTACGCAGATGCAGATGATTAGTTTGGCGGATGTCCCTAGGAACGGCACGAGAATCTGTCCGTTGCAGGTTGGACAGAGGGCGGCCTGTCCGGCATAGCAGCTTTCCATCTGAAGGGCTGTTCGGCAATGAGGGCATTTGAAATGAATCACGTTCCGGTCCCACTCGCTTTTTTCATGATAAACTGACGGATGATTACTGTATATTCTGTTTCTGAAAATTTTTCTATGGATTTTTTGCTCTTTGGGGAAGCGGTTCCAAAACGGCCTTGAACTTTTCATGAGGTTTTGGTACAATATGGATTCTTTATCTCGAATTTAAAGTCTCTATAGTGAGGGATTTATGGCGAAATTAGCAAAGCTGGATGACATTGTATCGCTGTGCAAGCGGCGCGGATTCATTTTCCAATCCAGTGAAATCTACGGCGGTCTGGCCAGCTGCTATGACTACGGTCCGCTGGGCGCTGAACTGAAACGCAATATCCGCAATGCCTGGTGGAAACATGTCGTCCAGATGCGGGACGATGTTGTGGGGCTGGACTGCTCGATCCTGATGCATCCAATGGTCTGGAAGGCCTCCGGACATGCGGATAAGTTTGCAGATTTGGTGACAGTCTGCCGAAAATGCGGCACCCGTTCGCGTGTGGACCATCTGCAGGACCACGAGGGCAGTGTTGAGGAGCATACGGAACACATCGATATTGAATCGGCCAAGAGCAAGGCGGCGGAGCTGTCCAGAAAGGTTTGCCCGGCCTGCGGCACAATCGGCCAGTTTGGAGAGCCGATGGCGTTCCGGCTGATGTTTGAAACCCGGATGGGTGCCAATGTGGAAGATACGATGACGCTGTTTCTGCGGCCGGAGACGGCCCAGGGCATTTTCGTCAATTTCCGCAATGTGCTGGATTCGACCCGTGTGAAGATACCGTTCGGGATTGCCCAAATCGGCAAGAGCTTCCGCAACGAAGTGACGACCAAGGCGTTCATCTTCCGCACCCGTGAATTCGAACAGGCCGAACTGGAGTTTTTCTGCAAGCCGGGAACGGATGAGGAGTGGTTTGAGCACTGGAAGCAGGAGCGGTTCAACTGGTACATCAATCTGGGCATTCGGAAAGAAAATCTGCGCTTCCGGGAGCATGCCAAAGATGAGCTGGCGCACTATGCCAAGGCGTGTGTGGATATTGAATACAAGTTTCCGTTCGGCTCGGGCGACTGGCAGGAGCTGGAGGGGATTGCCAACCGCACGGACTTTGACCTGCGGCAGCATCAGCGGGGCATCCGGACGATGAACGAATGGTACGACAAGAAGGGGGATTTGACGAAGATTACCCTTAAAGAGGAAGCGGAGGATTATCTGAAAGGGCCGCTGGCCTATTTCGATGAGGAAACGCGGGAGCGGTACATTCCGTATGTGATTGAGCCGTCGGCGGGGATTGACCGCAGCATGCTGGCGTTTCTGGTGGATGCCTATGATGAGGAGGAGGTGCGGGGCGAACAGCGGAATCTGCTGCGGTTTCATCCGGCGCTGGCCCCGATTAAGGCGGGCATCTTCCCGCTGGTCAAGAAGGACGGGATGCCGGAAATTGCGATGAATATCTATCAGGATTTGAAGCGGTACTTCCCGGTCTTTTACGATGAAAAGGGAGCTGTCGGTCGCCGCTATCGCCGGCAGGATGAGGCGGGCACACCCTTCTGCGTGACGGTGGACGGCCAGACCAAAGAAGACAATACCGTCACGATTCGTCATCGCGACAGTATGGAGCAGGTCCGTGTGCCTCTGGACCAGGTGAAGAGTTATCTGCGGGACAAACTGGGCCTGTAGCAGATGGACCGGGCGGAAACGGGCCGATGGAACTGGTCGATACCCATGCACATCTGACGTATTCTCCGCTGTGGGAGGATTTGGAGAATGTGCTGGCCCGCAGCCGGCAGGCGGGGGTGACCCGCTGGATTACCGTAGGCACCAGTCCGGAGGAAAACCGCCGGGCTGTGGAGCGGGCGGAGCAAACTGAAGGGTTATGGGCGGCGGTGGGTTATCATCCGCATCATGCCGATGAGATTTCCCCGGAGGATTTGCAGCTTCTTCGGCAGACAGCCGCCCATCCGCGTGTCGCTGCGATCGGCGAGACGGGGCTGGATTATCACTATCTTCATTCGTCGGCGGACAATCAGCGGCGGATTTTCCGGGCTCATCTGGAGCTGGCGGCTGAGCTGAACAAACCGGTGATTGTTCATATTCGGCAGGCCTTTCCGGAGGCGCTGGCTGTTCTGGATGCCTACCAGTCCCGTCTGTCCCGGGTGGTAATACACTGCTACAGCGGAAGCCCACCGGAGACCGAAGAGGTGCTTCGACGCGGGTATTTTGTCTCCTTCACAGGAATGATCACGTTTAAGAAGGCGGATCGGCTGCGCCAGTCGGCCCGGATGATGCTGCCGGAACGGGTGATGATTGAAACGGATTGTCCCTACCTTTCGCCGGAGCCGGTTCGGCACATTCAGCCCAATGAGCCGGCCCTGCTGGTTCACACGGCGGCCAAACTGGCGGAGCTTTACGGGATGCCGCCGGAGGAGTTTGCCCAGAAGATGACGGCCAACAGCATCGACTTTTTCGGGTTGACGTAGCAGCTTACCGCCTGCCGACGGCGATTCGGTCTTTTTGGGCAAGGTCTTTGTGAATTTCTACGGAGGCAAAGAGCCCGCTTTGTTCGAGCATTTGTTTGACGGCCGGCCCCTGCTCACAGCCGATTTCGAGCATTACGGCACTGTCCGGTTTGAGGAACCGCCCGGCCTGCTCGAGGATGCGGCGGTAAAATTCCAGACCGTCCGGCCCGCCCAAGAGGGCCTGCTTCGGTTCATAGTTTTTTACGTTGGGGGCCAGCTTTTCATATTCGGCATCGCTGATGTACGGCGGATTGGAGACAATCAAATCGAAGCAGGGGCCGTCGAGTTCTTCGATAAGCGGCTCGTACAGATTGCCGCACAGCAGCCGGACAGAGTCTTCCAAATTGTACCTGCGGATGTTTTCGGCAGCGGCGGCCAGGGCGGCTTCGGAGATGTCGACGGCGGTCAGGCGGAGGTCTTTGCAGTTTTTGGCCAGCGCGGCGGCAATGCAGCCGCAGCCCGTGCATAAATCGAGGGCCTGCCGGGGAGCGGGCCGCCTGCGGAGAAACTCTACGGCTTTTTCGACGAGCAGCTCCGTTTCCGGACGGGGAATCAGACAGTCCGGTGTGATTTTCAGGGACAGCGAGTAGAATTCGCACCGCCCAACCAGATAGGCGATGGGTTCATGTTCGGCGGCCCGTTTGACCAGATCCCGCAGCTGTCCCAGCTGCGGCTGCTGAACAACTCGGTCGTGAAGCGTATACAGTTCAATCCGCTGCAGGCCGAGCACATGGCACAAAAGCAGTTCGGCGCTGAGCCGGGGACTGTCCAGCTGTTTTTGGGTGAAGTACGCCGTCATCCAGTTCAGCAGTTTTTGGATTGTCCAGATTTCCATTCCGTTCGTCTCTCGGAAGCCCTCGGAGTTCGAACCTGCTTGCCGGGATGATTATAGACCAGACCGGGTGCGGGTGCACCTTTTTTTTATTCGACGGTGACGCTTTTGGCCAGATTGCGGGGCTTGTCCACGTCGTGTCCGCGCAGGACGGCGGCGTGATAGGCCAGCATCTGGAGGGGCACGACCGTCAGCATCGGCTGGAGCGGTTCGCAGGTTTCCGGAATGGGAATCAGAGCATCAGCATAGGATTTGATTTGTTCGTCGCCTTCGGTGGCCACGACGATGGTCTTTCCGCCGCGGGCGCGGACTTCTTCGATATTGCCGATGATTTTTTCGTACTGTGAGCATCGGGTGGCGATGAAGACAGCAGGCATCTTGTCGGTAATCAGAGCGATGGGGCCGTGCTTCATTTCGGCGGCCGGAAGCCCTTCTGCGTGAATATAGCTGATTTCTTTGAGCTTTAGGGCGCCTTCGAGGGCCACCGGGTAGTTAAAACCTCTCCCGAGGAAGAGCCAGTTTTCACGGTCTTTGTTGGCGTCGGCGATTTGGCGAATGGCTTCGGACTGCCGGAGAATGCGTTTGATTTTCTGCGGGATGGAAGTCAGCTCCTGCAGGAGATTGTGCACGGTGTCGGCGCTCAGATGGCGGCGGCGGCCCAGTTCGATGGCCAGCATCGCCAGGACGGCGACCTGAGCGGTGAAGGCCTTGGTGCTGGCGACGCCGATTTCCGGCCCGACGCGAAGGTACACACCCGCGTCGGTCAGGCGGGCGATGGAGGAGCCGACGACATTGACAATGCCCAGCACGAGGGCGCCGCGTTCCTTGGCCTGCTCGACAGCAGCCAGTGTGTCGGCGGTTTCGCCGGACTGGCTGATGGCGATGACGACCGTGCCTTCCTCGAGGATGGGGTTGCGGTATCGAAACTCGCTGGCATATTCGACCTCGGCGGGGATTCGGGCCAACTGCTCAAAAAGAAACTCTCCGACGAGGGCGGCGTGCCAGGCGGTGCCGCAGGCGGTCAGGATAATGCGTTTGGCCCGGGTCAGTTCCCGCAGATAATTGGAAACGCCGCCGAGGATGATGCGGCCGTTTTTGAGGTCCACGCGGCCGTTCAGGCAGGTTTCCAGCGCCGTCGGCTGCTCGGCGATTTCCTTTTCCATGTAATGGCGGAAGCCTTCCAGTTCGATTTGGTCCAGCGAGATTTCAATCTCTTTGAGTTCCTTCTGGACTTCTTCGTTGGAAAGAGTTTTGGTATGGAAGCCGCCGGAATCGACGATGACCATTTCGCCGTCAGCCAGATAAATGGCCTGCGTGGTATGCTTGACGATGGCGGCGGCGTCGGAGGCGATGAGAAACTCATTTTTGCCGACGCCTAAAATCAGGGGGCTGCCTTTTTTGGCTCCAATCAGGATATTCGGGCAGTCTGCGCAAAGAATCGCCAGCCCGTAGGTGCCGTAGATTTCGCTGAGGGCCTGCTGGACAGCCCATTCAAAACGGTTGCAGCCGTGCGGGGCCAGCTGGCCGTTGCGGTTTTGGTTTCTTTGATAAAAATAGCCGATGAGATTGGCGACAACTTCGGTATCGGTTTCGCTTCGGAAGGTGCAGCCCTCTTTGAGGAGCCATTTCTTGAGCGTAGCGTAGTTTTCGATAATGCCGTTGTGAACGACGGCGATTTTGCCGGTGCAGTCCACATGCGGGTGGGCATTGACCTGATTGGGCCGACCGTGCGTCGCCCAGCGGGTGTGGCCGATGCCGAGAGTGGCGGGGGATTGGCGGCCCGCCAGCATCTCTTCGAGGTTGCTGATTCGTCCGGGGCTTTTGGTAACCTGAAACGTTCCGTTTTCAAGCAGAGCAATGCCCGCGGAATCATATCCGCGATATTCGAGCCGTTTGAGCCCTTCAATCAGAATGGGCTGAGCCGGTTTATTCCCAAAATAAGCTACAATTCCGCACATGGGTTTTCCTCGATTCTGAGCTGATTTGAAAAAATTATCGTCTAAAGAAACGCGTCCGTAAAGCAGAAAATCCGGGTTTTTCAATAAGCTCGCCGAATGATGCAGATGTAAGTGCTTTGTAAAAAATGAGTTAAAAAAATGCTTGACAGGTTAGGGAAGACTAACTATGTTAATGGCACCTAATTTTTAGGGAACATTCACATGGAAACAACGGAACACAAGAAACTAAGTGCTTCGCTGGAAGATTATCTGGAGGCGATTTTTAATCTTCTGTCGGCCAAGTCGGCGGCCCGCAGCAAGGATATTGCCGAACATCTGGGGGTTACGAGGGCCTCTGTGACCGGTGCTCTTCGGGCCTTGGCGCAGAAGGGGCTGATTGATTATGAACCCTATGGTGTGGTTCGCCTGACGGAGGAGGGGGGGCGGCAGGCTCGGCGGGTGGTTCGGCGTCATCAGGTTCTGCATTCTTTTTTTGCGAATGTTCTGGGGCTGGAGGAGGGGTTTTCGCAGGAGGCGGCCTGCCGGGCGGAACATACGCTCGGCTCGGAGGTCATTGAGCGGCTGGTTGTGTTTATCGAGTTCTTAAACCGCTGCTCGTTTGAAGGGAGGGACTGGACAGCGGAGTTCAGGGAGTTTCGTCTTCAGGAGCAAAAATCACAAAAAACAGAGGAAGTGTAAATGGAATCTCCGGCGGATAAATCGGTGCGGTTTCTTTCTCAGGTGCCTGCTGGACAGACGGTCCGGCTGGTTCGGATTGCCGGCGGACACGGGCTGACCCTGCGTCTGGCCGGGATGGGGCTGGTGCCGAATGTTCCGCTGGAGGTACTGCGGAACGATTTTCGCGGGCAGATTATTGTGCAGGTGAAGAATACCAAAATTGTGCTGGGACGGGGGATGTCGGAAAAACTGGAAGTAGCACCTTTGTAGAGAGAACGATGGACGCATCCGTAAAAAAGGGGGAATGGCTGGTAGCGCTGGCGGGCAATCCGAACAGCGGAAAGACGACGGTATTCAATGCCCTCACCGGCACGCGTCAGCATACCGGGAACTATCCAGGGGTGACGGTGGAAAAGAAAGAGGGGGTTTGCCGGGTGGATGGGCGAACGCTGCGGATTGTGGATTTGCCCGGTGTGTACAGTCTGTCGGCTCTTTCAGCGGAGGAGCTGGTGGCCCGCCGTTTTCTGCTTCAGGAGAGGCCGGATGTGGTGGTGGATGTGGTGGATGCCTCCAATCTGGAGCGGCATTTGTACTTGGCCGTGCAGCTGATGGAGATGAAGGTGCCGCTGGTGCTGGCGTTTAATATGAGTGATGTGGCGCGGCAGCGGGGGCTGGAGTTCGATTTGGAGCAGCTGAGCGGCCTGCTGGGGGCTCCGATTGTGCCGCTGGTTGCCACCAAAGGCGAAGGCATTGATGAACTTAAGAAGACGATAGTCCGCTGTGCCGAACAGGTTCTTCCGGTGCCGGCGGAGATTCATTACGGGCAGGAGCTGGAGGAGGCGATTGCAAAAATTGAATCGGTGCTTGACGAGAACCTTCCTCTCCTCCGTTCATACGGGCGGCGGTGGACGGCTCTGAAACTGCTCGAGGGCGATTTGGAGATTCAGGAACAGATTCGTTCGCCGCAGGTTTCCGATGTGCTGCATCAGGTTCGCCAGCATTTAACGGGGGTTTTCAGGGAATCGCCGGAGGTGCTGATAGCAGAGCGCCGTTATGGGTTTATCTCCGGGGCCTGTCAGGAAACGGTCCGCCGGACGGTTCTGAAACGGCGGGACTTCAGCGACCGGCTGGATGCGGTTCTGACGCATCGGTATCTGGGGCTGCCGATTTTTGCCGTTCTGATGTACATCGTTTTCTATCTGACGTTTCAGATCGGCGCCTGGCCGCAGAGCTGGCTGGAGAACGGTTTTGGGTATTTGGCACAGAGGGTCGGACGGTTTTGGCCGGAAGGGGTCTCGGAAGAAATCAAATCTCTGCTGATAGACGGGGTCATTGCCGGGGTCGGTGGGGTGGTGGTGTTTCTGCCGAATATTCTGCTGCTGTTTCTGGGAATTGCGTTTCTGGAGGACAGCGGGTATATGGCGCGGGCGGCGTTTATTATGGACCGCCTGATGCATCGAATCGGGCTTCACGGCAAGAGTTTTATTCCGATGCTGATTGGGTTCGGCTGTTCGGTTCCGGCGATTATGGCCACGCGGATTCTGGAGGAGCGGCGGACGCGTCTGGCGACGATGCTGGTGATTCCGCTGATGAGCTGCGGGGCCCGGATTACGATTTACGGGCTGCTGATTCCGGCCTTCTTTCCGCCGGTGCTTCGCGGACCGATGATGTGGCTGATTTATCTGATTGGGATTGTGCTGGCGATAGTCTGCGTACGGCTTTTGCGCAGCACGGTTCTGCGAGGGGAGTCTGTTCCCTTTGTGATGGAGCTGCCGCCGTACCGGCTGCCGACGCTGCGCGGGCTTCTGCTGCACATGTGGGACCGCGGCTGGATGTATCTGCGGAAAGCCGGGACGGTGATTCTGGTGCTGTCGATTGTGATGTGGGCGGTGACGCGCTATCCGCGTCCGCCGAAAGATATCTTGTCTGCCGGCGAAGTCCCGCCGCAGCGGCTGGAACTGGAATATTCCCTGGCCGGCCGCATCGGCAAATGGATGGAGCCGGCGATACAACCGCTGGGGTTTGACTGGAAAATCGGCACGGCGTTGATTGGGGCGGCTATGGCCAAAGAAGTGTTTGTCTCCCAGATGTCGATTGTTTACTCGCTTGGCGGCGAAGAGGATTTGGAGCAATTGCAGAAGCGCATCCGGGAAGATTACAGTGTCCTCCAGGGATTCTGCATTATGCTGTTCTGTCTGATTAGTACGCCCTGTGTCGCCACAGTGGCCGTCACGCGCCGGGAAAGCGGGGCATGGAAGTGGGCCATTTTCCAGTTTGCCGGTCTGACGGGGCTGGCATACATGATTACTCTGCTGGTGTATCAGACCGGCCAAGTGATTCTGATGCTGATGTAGGTGCCTCCGTCCCCCTGAAATTCTTTAGTTGCCGTTTTTAAGCCAGTGGTCGGTCAGAATCATCAGGTCCAGGGTGTCCACGAACCAGTCTTTGTTCAGGTCGGCCTGAGGGCAGGGGCAGTTGGGGTCAATCAGATTGGGGTCATAGACAGCCCCGGGCGGGAGCATGCCGCCCGGATAATCGGGTTTGGGCAGGAGAGTATTGGGGTCAAAGGCATTCGGGTCCGGACACCAGCTCAGCCATGCCTGGGAGAGGATGTGGAAATCCTCCGCATCAACGGAGCAGTCGTGGTTGATGTCGCCGGGCTGGATGGTGCAGACGGACAATCCGTCCACCGCCAGATAGCTTTTGTAAATGGTATCCAGCACGTCTTTGACGGTGCAAATCAGCTCGTAGGTTCCGGCGGTTTGTTCCGTGAAGTCATATTGGAAGGGAATCCAGGTATTGGTGGATTTAAAATCGCCGACGATTTTTACATCGCAGTAGGCCAGGACGATTTCCTCCGGCAGACCGCTGTTGGGGTCCACCGGCTTGAGGTAGATTTTTCCGTAATCGTTGTATTGAAGGAAATCGCAGGTGCCGAAGAAGTAGGCCCCGGATATCCGCTGTCCGGGCAGAAACGTGACGGTTTGCCGGATTGTGGAATGGATGATAAAGGGGTCAGATTCCTCTCCGAGGTCGCCGGTGCACAACACAACAAACCGGCGGCCTTCATAAGGCCCCGGCAGGGACCACTTGACCTCCTGTTTGCTTCGGTCGTATTGCGGATTGGGAATCAGGTAGCGGTGAAGCGACGCATAGGAGTCCCCGTAGGCATTGTCTCTGGCGCGTTGCCATCCCCACGGGGGAATGCACCACTCGGTTATATTCGGATCCGGTATCTCAAAGCCGCCGTTTCGGATACCCCCCCAAAGCGTACAGCCGAGCAAGAGAAATAAACTTATCCTTACAATCGGCGTCATACCATTTCCCAAAGCCCTGCGAATATCAGTGTTTTCATTATACATCAAGCCGATTCGAAAATCAATATTCCTGTAAATATTCCGGAGTTTGCCTGTCTTTCATTTAGGAATTGTCGACTGTCGAACCCTTTTTATTGCGTCTTTTCCGGCAAAAGCTGTTTTTTCGCGCGGGGGAAAAGCAAAAACCGGAAGATTCTTATCGGTCTTTCGGATAGAAGTTGTCCCCCGGCGGGTTTTTCGATATAATAGTTCAAAACGGACTCCATTTGTTGGATTTTTTGAATGGTCATTTCCAGAGAGAAAGGAGCGGACAATGTTTGAGACACTCGATAAATTATTTCTGGCAGGGCTGGGGGCAATGAGCATGACCAGGGAACGGGCGGAAGCCCTTTTCGAAGAGTATGTTCAGAAGGGCAAGGCCAAACGCGAGGAGAAAAGCGGCTTTGTGAAAGAGATTCTGGAGCTGGCGGAAAAAAGCCGTGCCGATTTGGAAAAAATCATTTCGGAACAGCTTCACAAGGTTCTGACGCAGATGCCTTTGGCGACAAAAGAAGACCTCAAGCGTCTGGAAGAGAAAATCGACCATCTGCTCAAAAAATAAGAAGGGGTAACGGGTTTGCGGGGTTTGTTTTACCGAGTCAAGCGAACCGCTGCTCATCTGGCGCGGTATCGGCACATTATGTCTGTGCTGATTAAATACGGCTTTGAGGAAGCTGCGGGAATTGTTGCGCGCCGGTTTCGGGTGGGGATTGGTTCGAAGGCGTTTCCAACGGCTCGGCGTGAAGAGATGACTCAAAGTTCGCCGGCCCGTCGAATTCGCCTGGCCATGGAGGAACTGGGGCCGACCTTTATCAAGCTGGGGCAGCTGCTCAGCACCCGTCCGGACCTGATTCCGACAGATCTGGTGGATGAACTGGAACGGCTGCAGGACCGGGTGACGCCGGAACGTCCGGAGACGATTCGACAGGAAATTCGGCAACAGTTAGGTGCCTATCCGGAGGGATTGTTTGACACCTTTGAACCGGAACCGATTGCGGCGGCCAGCATTGCCCAAGTGCATCGGGTCCGGCTCAAAGACGGCCGAATGGCGGCGATGAAAATCCGCCGGCCCGGAATTGTTCGGGTTATCCGAACAGAATTGGAGATTCTGGAAGATTTGGCGGCACTGCTGAAAGGACGGCTGCGGAACGGACAGGCCATTGACCCCCAGCGGATGGTTCGCGAATTTGCCCAGGCGGTGCTCAAAGAGGTGGATTTGTCCCGTGAGCGGAAAAATCTTCAGCGATTCCGGCAGAACTTTGCCGACGACCCGACGGTGCACGTGCCGGAGGTTTTTGAAGAGTACTGCTCCGAGGGCATTCTGACGATGGAGTTTATTGAGGGCGTCAAGCCCTCTCAAGTAGAACGGCTTGAGGCGGAAGGATACGATACGAAGGAAATCGCCCGGCGCGGAGCGGATTTTGTGCTCAAGCAGGTGTTTGATTTCGGATTTTTCCACACGGACCCGCACCCGGGGAATTTCTTTGTGATGAAAGGCAATGTGCTGGCTCCGCTGGACTTTGGGCAGGTGGGGCGGCTGAGCCGTCCGGACCGTCAATTGATGCAGGCGATTGTGCTGTCCATTGTCAGCGGCGATGTGACGCGGGTTCTGCAGGGCCTGGAACGGGCCGAAATGATTGATGAACAGACGGATGTGCTGGATTTGCGGCGGGATTTGGAGGAACTGCTGGATACCTATTCTCATCTTCCGCTGAAGGATATTCCGTTTCGAGAGGCCATCGGGCGCGGCTTTGAGATTATCCGGTCGCATCATATCCAGCCGCCGCGTGATTTTACGCTGATGCTGAAATGTCTGATGACAATTGAATCGTTTGCAACCGGCCTGGACCCGGAGTTTCAGATTATCGAGCATCTGAAGCCGTATGCCAAGCGGTTTCTGCTCGAATCGATGAAACCCAGCGGGATTCTCCGGCAGCTGGGCAAAGCCGCCCAGGGGGCGGGCGAGCTGGCGGGCCGATTTCCGGAGGATGCGGCGGCTATTTTGAACAAAGTCCGCCGCGGGCAGTTTCGGATTCATATTCATCATGAACATCTGGAAGAATTGGAGCGGACGCTGGACAACAGCTCCAATCGGATGTCGTTTGCCATTATTATTGCGGCCCTGCTGATCGGCTCCAGCCTGCTGGTGGCTCAGGAGGGGACCGTGCTGGGGCTGATGTCGCTGGAGGCCCTGGGGGTGTTCGGGTATCTGACGGCGGCGGCGATCGGCATCTGGCTTCTGATTTCCATTCTTCGCGGCCGGCGTTTTTGACAAACCGGCGCCTTGTGCGGTTCGTAGAAAACAAAATAGACCGGAAAGGACGGTCGAAATGGAACAGCGGCGGTACAATGCGTTTACGCTTATCGAACTGCTGGCGGTGCTCGGGATTTTAAGCCTGCTGGTCGGTGTGCTTCTGCCGGCTCTGCGTCAGGCCCGAGAAGCGGGGCGTTCGATTGTCTGTAAGTCGCTGATGAAGAATTATACGTTCGCTTTCTATGGGTATTTTACGGAAATGCGAGACCTGCTGCCGATTTCGGTTCAGGACCCGATTATGCGGCCGTGGTTTACGCTGGATGAGTTTCGCAGCCGAATCGGGCTGTCGTTTTTGACGGAGGAATACAAAATCCGCCGGTTTCCGCAGAATATCCAGGAATATAAACCTTCGTATGAGAAGAAATATATCTGTCCTTCCGCCTCGTTTGCCCTGAAAAATCCGGAGGAAGGGCTGTATGCGATGGACCGCAACTATGGGCTGAACGCCCATGTCTATTATTTTCGGGAGTCCATTCGGGAGCGGCTGCTGCGTCAGAGCGGGCGGATTTTGTGTATGGCCGACGCCCTGGACTGGTGGTTTAACTGGTGGGGGTGCGATAAATATACAGAAACCGGAGAGGAATGGTTGGGTTTTGAGACATACGGGACGGCGGCGTTTCGCCACAGCCGGCAGAGGGCGAATGTGAGTTTTTGGGATGGGCATTGTGCGGCGATGACGGTGGAGGAACTCAAACAAAATCTGGACGAGTGGATGCGTCTGGCGGAAAGACAGAGCCGCTGAAAGCCGATGTTGTATTAGACGGGCGGATTTGCTACAATCAATATATAGAAGCATCTTTGACAAGTGAATCGGGGGCGAAAGGAATCGACCGGACAGGTAGAAGGTTCGGCTGCATGTGCAGGATGGCGGTTGGCCTGCCTAATCATCCGCTGCTAAAGATAACTGGCAACTACCAGTATGCAATGGCTGCGTAATTAACGCAGCCCGTTCCGTTGGTCCTGCCCGCGGGACTGACGAGAATGCCGCTCAGCGGGCTGGCTGAAGGGCTCCGTTCACGGCCCGACAGCGAGACAACAGTGAACTGGCGAGAGCGGAAGCCGGTCGTTTGGCGTCCGCTTGAGCGAGACCCAAACAGACGACTAAACATGTAGATGCCGGACTGGAAATGTCTCGGGACGGGGGTTCGAATCCCCCCGCCTCCATCTTCCATCGCTTCAGCGATGGAGGACTTTTCTTTTTGGGATCATCGGAATGAAGCATGTCTATCTGCTCGAGAGTTTAACAGAACCCGACAAAAAGGATATCGGGCTTACCTCTGATTTGACGAAACGTCTTGAGGAACATAACGCCGGAAAATCGCCGCATACAGCTAAATTCAGGCCATGGAAAGTTGTTGTTGCCATTCGGTTTGACAAGAACCTGAAAGCTGCAAAGTTTGAACAATACCTCAAATCAGGTTCCGGTCATGCATTTTCGCACAGACATTTTTGGTAAAGCCCGGCTGCTGGAATGCGGGTGAATTTTTTTCTGTGCTTTTTTCAAAATTTCGCAGAGATATGGAAGTCCCATCTTCCCGCGGCCGTCAGCGTTCTTGTCGGGGGCCGTACTGGCGGCGGAATACGAGGGGAGACAGTCCTTTGATTTTGCGAAAATATCGGGCAATATGGCTGGGATTTGAAAATCCGACGGACAGGGCGATTTCCTCGATGGACAGGTTGGAATGGATTAACAGGTCGGCAATCCGATCGACACAAACCCGCCGGATTTCCTGAGCGACCGTACAGCCCACCGCTTTTTTGAATCTCTTCTGCAAGGCGTTCTTCGTCAGATGCACATGGTTAGCCACATCGGAGACCTGAAGGATAGCGGTTGTATTGTGACGAATAAAGTTCATGGCTTTGGCCACTTCCAGGTCTTCGATAGCGGTAAAGTCTGTGGACTGGCGAATAATGACGGCGGTCGGCTCAATAAAAACCGTTTGTTCTTGCGGAAGGGGCTGCTTATTCATCATCCGGTCCAGAAGAGCGGCGGCCTCAAACCCGGCCTTTCTGTAATCCAGAGCCACACTGGAAATACGGGGGATTTGCGTCTCACAGATTGTTCGGTTGTTGTTGACGCCCAGTACGGCAATCTGCTGCGGGACAAGAAGCTCGGCAATTCGGCAGGCGGTCAAAATATCGACAGCCAGCGTGTCGTCGCCGGCCAATACGGCCGCAGGCTTGCGGAGGGATTTCAGCCAGTCGGCCAGAATCAGCAGTTCCCTGTTCCAGGAGGTGAGATTGCCGGGCCTGGGTCTGACCAGAATGCGGATGTCAAAGCCGGATTCCCGAATGTATTTGGCAAAGCTTTCGGCACGCTCCTGCATCGGCACATGAGCAGCGCAGATGTAGGAGCCGAAGTTCTTAAACCCGAGTTTCAGGAAGTGCTCAGCAGCCATTTTCCCGATGCGCTCTCCATTGCCGACGATGGCGGGCCGGCCCGGCAGTCGCGGCTTTACATTCCGATGGAGAATCGTCGGGATGGAAAGCCGGAAAATTCTGCCCAGGTTTTTTCGGGAATTGGGGACAATCAGGCCGTCGGGCCGAACCTGTTTGAGCCATCGATCGATTTCTTCCTCGTCGGCCTCAAACTGAAGCAGCAGCGGGGAGTACAGAAGCCATCGGCGGTGAACCGAGGCGTATTCAGCAACTCCGCCCCAGAGCCCTCGGTCTTCGCTCGGAGCGTATAGGAATACAACTTTCTTAAAAGAATCCGCCATGGATTTCGTCTTCTTGTCGAAACTTCCGCTGGTTGAAAACAATACCCTGGGATCAGGCGTCTGTCAAAAGGGTTTTGGACCCGGATGAGACCGGCATAAAATGGCGAAAAAGAGGGTTCGATTTGGAGTGGTTTGATGGAGGCGGTTCCGTTAGAATCATTGTATCGGTCCTTTGCAAAGACCGTTTGGCTGGAGTATTCAGTGAATCTTGATGCGGCAGGAACCCCGATGAAGAATGTGCAGGAAGCAGCGAAACTGTTGAAGGGAATTATCCCGCCGATGGTCACTCCGCTGCGAAGTCAGACGGAAATCGACGGCGACGGGTTGTCCCGACTTGTTGAACATATCCTGGCGGGCGGAGTGCACGGGTTGTTTCTTTTGGGCACGACCGGAGAGGGGCCCTATCTGTCTTCCGCCCTGCGGGCGGAGTTGGTCCGGCGGGTTTGCAGGCAGGTGAACAAGCGGGTTCCGGTTTTTGTGGGAATTACGGATACGGTGGTTTCGGAATCCGTTGCCTTGGCCCATTTTGCTGCGGAAAACGGTGCCGATGCCGTTGTGGCGGCCCCACCGTATTATCTGCCGCTGGGACAGGAGGAGCTGATTGGGTATGCAGAGCGTCTTGTTTCGCAAGTGCCCTTGCCGGTGGTTCTGTACAATATCCCTCTCTGTACGAAGGTGAGGATAGAGCCTCAAACGGTCCGCCGAATGGCGGAACTGCCCGGTGTGATCGGTATCAAAGATAGTTCGGGCGATATGCTGTATTTTCAGACAATCAGGAGGGTGTTCAGCGAACAGTCGGATTTCAAGATCCTGATGGGCACCGAGGAGCTGCTGGCGGAATCTCTGCTTCTGGGGGCCGACGGCGGAATCTGCGGGGGAGCCAACCTGTTTCCTCGGCTGTATGTAGATTTATATGATGCCGCCGCCGCCTCTGACGTCCGGAAGGTTCGGCAGCTGCATCAGTTGGTTATGAAACTGAGCACGTCGGTTTACAGTGTCAGCCAGTCCAGCTCGGGAATTTTCAGAGGAATCAAGTGCGCCCTGAGCATGCTGGGGATTTGCAGCGACCTGCCGGCGGAGCCGTTTGGCTGTTTTTCAGAGCCCCAGCGGGAGAAGATACGCGACTTTCTGAATGAGTGGCGGGTGGTTTATCCGTCTGCGGCCGGCCGCTGAAAGGGGTTGGCGGTCCTTTCGCAACCGAAAAAACCAAAGCACAAGGACGGCGAATGGGCAAATTCAGTGCATTTGACCTGACAATCCTGGTTCTTTACTTTGTCGGGACGCTGGGGACCGGGGCTTT
The DNA here is from genome assembly GCA_937949545.1 of uncultured Phycisphaerae bacterium. Taxonomy (GTDB): domain Bacteria; phylum Planctomycetota; class Phycisphaerae; order Sedimentisphaerales; family Anaerohalosphaeraceae; genus JAHDQI01. The sequence continues at coordinate 16,472 of CALEDR010000020.1, read as the reverse complement.
GTTTTACCGAAAGAGCCGGTCCACGGAGGGATTTGTCGCCGGGCATCATTCGCTTCCGGGCTGGCTGACCGGCCTGTCCATTTTTGCCACGTATCTGAGCAGCATCAGTTTTATCGGCATTCCGGGCAAGGCCTATGCGGACAACTGGAGTTTTTTTACCTTCAGTCTGTCGCTTCTGCCGGCTGTTTTCATTGCATATCGTTATTTCGTTCCGTACTACCGGCGGAGGACCGAGTCCATTTCTGCCTATGAGGAACTGGAACGGCGGTTCGGATATTGGGCCCGGCTGTATGCGAATCTCTGTTTTTTGGCTACGCAGATTGCCAGGATAGGGGCTGTGCTGTACCTGACGGCCGTGCCGATGCAGATTCTTCTTGGGTGGGATATCCGGATGATTATCTTCCTGCTCGGGATTTCCGTGACGGTCTATACGCTGATGGGGGGGATTACGGCGGTGATTTGGACGGATGCGGTTCAAAGTTTGATTCTGATCGGCGGGGCCCTGATTTGTACGGCCGTGATGCTTTTTTCCGTGTCGGGCGGTCCCGCTCAACTGCTGTCCACGGCGCTGGCGGAGGGGAAGTTTTCCTTCGGCAGTTTCGGGCCGTCTCTGCGGGAAGAGACGTTCTGGATAGTTCTGCTTTTCGGCATCGTTCTGAATCTGCAGAACTTCGGCATCGATCAGAACTACGTTCAGCGGTACAAATCCTCGAAAAACGACCGGGAGGCGGGCAAGAGTCTGCTGCTGGGCGGGCTGCTGTATATTCCGGTCTCGGCGATGTTTTTCCTGATCGGTTCACTCTTGTTTGCGTACTACAAAATCCAGGCGGCGGAGATTCCGCCGGCCGTAGCGGCCAGAGCGGACTACATTTTTCCTTACTACATTGTTCAGACCCTGCCGGCGGGGCTGAGAGGGCTTTTGATTGCAGCGATTTTTGCCGCGGCGATGAGCACCGTTTCGACCAGTTTAAATTCGTCCGCGACGCTGGTGATGTCGGATTTTTTCAAGCGGTTTGTGCCCGATGCGTCGGACAGGCAGTGTTTGAATGTGCTCTATCTGGCTACGGGATTGTTTGGGTTTTCGGGTGTTGCGGCCGCTTTTGCGATGAGCCATTTCGGCCAGGGATTCAAGACGTGGCAGACGCTGGCGGGGATTTTCAGCGGGGGGATGCTCGGTCTGTTTCTGTTGGGTTTGATGTCCCGGAAAGCGGGGAATCTGTCGGGCGGAATCGGAACGGCGCTGGGAATCTTTTTAATCCTCTGGATGACGGTGTCAAAAGTGTTCCCGGCCTTTTTCGGGCGGTTTGTTTATTCGTGGAATGACTTTCTGATTCCGGTGATTGGGACAGCGGTGATTCTGTTGACGGGACTGGCCTTCAGTTTGGGGAAGGGAACAGGGCGAGGATAATTTAGGATGCGGAGAGAGCAGTCGCTCGGCGAGGATCCGAAAAAAAGCACTTTGTCTGGGAAGCAGACAAAGTGCTTTGCGAGACAGAAGATATTCTTTCTACCGCTTTTTGGATGCGAGGACGCATCCGAAAGCCATCAGGAGCATGGAAGCCGGCTCCGGGACAGCGACCATGGCGGCATTGATTCGGGGACCTTTGCCGCTTTCGGCGGTGTAAATTGCACCGCCTGTATCTCGAGAACCGCACAGAACGAAGGTTGTGTAAGCTCTTCCGGCCGCAAGGTCGTCGAGCAGATGATTCAGCACGTCAAATTGTTTAATACCGGGTGTGCCTTCCACCGTTCCGGAGTTAAAGAGATAGTACTCAATCGAGACAACGGCCGCCGCCGGGCCGAGATTATCCGCAACGACATCGCCGGTCAGATTCATGGCGCCTGTATCGACCCAGCGAATCCCGGCTGAACCATACCAGTAGCCCGTATCAAACCCTAATGATTCTACTTCCAGAACGGCGCTTGTAACTGTTTGGCCGGACAAGGCCGTTATCGGAATTTCAAAGATGGAAATGGTATAGTCGTTTCCGTAGCTGCCGCCCATCGAGAGGCCGACTCCCATTTCATTGGTTCCAGTTGTATAACCATAGGAACCGTATTTGCTGTTCCAAGAATACATCGCATCGCCTGACGGTGGGGTAAAAAGTGTGACGGCCCCAAACGAGATGCTGCTTAGACAAGCTGATAAAAACACAGAGACACTCCAGCTTTTGCTGCACATAAGAACCCTTTCTAATTCAAGAAAGTCAGGAGGAAAATGAATAGATTCTAGTCTGAGGCCCGTCCCCCATTGTTTATCTATATTCCCTCTTTTTTCTTGTCTGTTTCTTCCTATATTAACAAAGATGTCTTCTTGGGTCAAGGATTTAATTTGTTTTTTTGGAGTTTGGAGACGATTCCGCACTTCCTGTCGGGGTCATTGTGATAGGTTTGATAGTCCCGTCGGGCTCGTATTCCACAAGGTCTGCGGCGATTTTGCGGCTTCCGGAGTAGGGCCCGTCTCCTTCGACGTTTTCCCAGCGATGATAAAAAATATACCAGCGGTCTTTGGGCGGCACATAAACAAAGGAGTGATGGCCGGGACCTTTACAGCGGTCGCCGCTGACAAGGATTGGCCCTTTGTAGTCCCAGGGGCCGAGAGGGGTTTTCGAGACGGCATAATGGACCGAATAGGATCTGTCTCGCCAGCCGCCGTGACTGTAGGAAAGATAATACAGGCCGTTTCGATAATGAACAAAAACCCCTTCGGTAAAATTCGGCGGAGTCTGAACGGGAATTTCCCGTTTGAGCCCGAGCAGGTCATCCGTCAATTCAAAAACCCTCAGGGTAGAGCCGGCGCTGCCGCCTGCATAAAGATAATATTCTCCAGATTGGGGGTCTTGAAAGACCATCGGGTCAATCGCTTCAAAGTTAGGGTCGTTGTTGTCGGACAGCAAGGGGTGTCCGGAGTCTGTGAACGGGCCGATAGGACTTTTGCCGAATGCGACGCCGATGTGGGAGGGTTTGGGACCGAGCGAATAATAGAAATAAAATGTTCCGTCTTTTTCGATGACACAGGGGGCCCAGCCGCTTTTGTGTTCGGTGAGCCACTCGATTTGGCTGACACTGAAAATCGGCCCGTGCCGCTGCCAGTCGAGCAAGTCTGCGGAGGAATAAACAGAAAAGCGTCCCCGTGCGGAAGTGGGGTAGAGGTAAAGGCGGCCGTCAAACCATACAGCGTGCGGGTCCGCCCCGTCGAAGAGGGGTTTTTCGGCCGGTGCTGCGGCACACAAAATCCAGACAAAAACGAGCGTCTTCAGTGGACAATTCCAGGCAGTCATATCAGTTCCCTAATCGAACCTATTGTACAAAAAAGAGGCAGCTTGTCCAGTAATTTTCTGTTTTTCCTCTGCCGCAGAAAAAGCCTGCCAAACAGAAACCGAGCCGGACAGGTGCTTAAGGCGGTTGTGTTTTAAGCCGATAAGAAAACCGGGTTCGGTGGGTGTCCGCGGGCCTGAGCGTCCGAGAAAAACGTTTTTTTTGAGGCAACGGAAGCCCTAAAAAATACCGGCTGTGAACAGAGGAGACCAACAGTATGGCATTTGATATTACGATTAAAGAGTATTTGAAGGAAATCGATGAGGCCCCGCTGCTCAGCTGGGAGGAAGAAAAGGCGCTGGCCAAGGCGATTATCGAAAACAATGACCCGGAGGCCCGCGACCGGCTGGTCCGCTCCAACCTTCGGCTGGTGGTCAATATTGCCAAGCGGTTTTCCGGACGCGGAATGACTCTGGGGGACCTGATTGAGGAGGGCAATCTGGGGTTGTTGCGGGCGGTGGATACTTTTGATCCGGAGCATAAGGTGCGGTTCAGCACCTATGCGGCCTGGTGGATTAAGCAGGCCATCAAGCGGGCGATTCTGAACAACGCCCAGCCGATTCATATCCCTACCTATATGGTGGAATTGATTAATCAGTGGCGCCAGACCTATGCGGAGATGGAACTGAAGCTGGGACGCACGGTCAGTCTGGAAGAGATGGCCGGGGCGATGAAGGTGCCGATTCGAAAGGCCAAGGCCATTCAGGATATAGTCTCGGTAGTAGAGGCCGGTTTTCAGTATGACAGTCCGGAGGATAATGCGGGGCTCGAAGAGGTCATTGAAGATGATAAGGTTTCCCTGCCGGATGATGAAATCGGCGGCGAGGAGGAACTCAGCCAGGCCCTTGAACTTCTGGAAGAGATTGACCCGCGGGAGGCCGAGGTGCTTCGGCTGCGGTTCGGGTTGGACGGGCAGGAGCCGCTGACCCTCAAGCAAATCGGCGAAAAACTCGGGCTGACGCGCGAGCGGGTCCGCCAGATTCAGCGAAGCGGTCTGGCAAAACTGAACGAGCTGATGACTCGTTAAAAAAACGAAGGAAACAGACAAAAGCGGGCCGTTCACAGGTCCGCTTTTTTTATGCCTGTTTCCCGCTCAAAAAAGTATTTTTTTGAAAAAGTTTTTTGCTATAATCCCCGTTTTTGGGATAGGACAGCCTCCGTGCAGGAAAGGAATGAAATTGGATTTGAAAGACTATATTCGCAGTATTCCTGATTTCCCGAAGCCGGGGATATTGTTTCGGGATATTACGCCGCTTCTGGCGAATGCGGAGGCATTGGGGCAGGCAATAAAGGAGATGTCGAGTCCGTATATAGACAAAGCGGTTGACTGTGTAGCGGCGGTAGAGGCCAGAGGATTTATTTTCGGCTCGGCCATTGCGGCGGTTTTGAAAGCCGGTTTTGTTCCGATGCGAAAAAAAGGCAAGCTGCCGTATCAGACCGCCTCTGTTCATTATGGTCTGGAGTATGGACAGGATTCGATAGAGGTTCATTGCGATGCCATTCGTCCGGGTCAGCGGATTCTTCTGGTGGATGATGTGCTGGCAACGGGCGGGACGATGGCGGCGGCCTGCGAACTGGTGAAAAAACTGGGCGGTCAAATCTGCGGTTTTTCCTTTCTGATTGAGCTGACCGGGTTGGAGGGGCGGCGGAAACTCGGCTCTTATCCCATTCATCGGCTGATTGCCTATTAGCGAAAACAATGGACTCCTCTCTGAAGAACAATCTGAAAACGTTCACGGTGTCAACACCTGCTCTGCCGGAAGGGAGCTATCCGGTTTTTATCGGCAGCGGTTTTTTGGGGAAGCTGCGTGCGGTTCTGGAGGAGCAGTTTGCCGGTCGGACGGGGTTTGTGATTACGGACCGCTCTCTTGTGCAGGCCGGTCATCTGGACCGATTTCTCGGCGGCAGCCGGATGGGGGTGTATGTGATTGACCCGCCGGGAGAAGTGTCCAAAACGATGGAGACGCTCACGTCCATTTTGGAGGCAATGGAAAGCGGCTTTTTGGGCCGTGATACCTTCGTGATTGCTCTGGGGGGCGGAACGGTCGGGGACATTGCCGGTTTCGCGGCGGCCGTTTTCAAACGCGGCGTGCCTGTTGTGCATGTCCCGACGACGACCATCAGTCAAGCCGATTCGAGCATCGGCGGCAAAACCGGCGTGGACAGCACACGAAGCAAAAACGCCTTTGGAGCGTTCTGGCATCCGGCGGCTGTGTATATGGATACCGAGACGCTTCAGACCCTCGATGAGGTGCAGTATCGGGCCGGACTGGCTGAGTCGGTCAAGCATGCTGCCATCGCCGATGCCGCCTTTTTTGCGTGGCTGGAGAAGAATGCCGGCCTGCTGCTGAAACGGGACCCTGCGGTGCTGGAGCATCTGGCTTGCCAGAACTGCCGAATCAAGGCCTCTGTGGTGATGGAGGACCCGCTGGAAAAAAATCGGCGGCGGGTGCTCAATTACGGCCATACGATTGGACATGCCCTCGAGACCCTCAGCGGGTATTCGCTCCTGCATGGTCAGGCGGTTGCGATTGGAATGATTGCCGCCGGCCGGATTGAAAACGAGATGGGGCTGGTTGTCGATGACCGGCTGGAGCGAATTGAGGCCCTGCTGACCAAACTGGGGCTCCCGACCCGCGCAGCCGGGTCGCATCCGCCGGAGAAAATTCTGGAGCTGCTGAAGCTGGATAAAAAGTCCGTCGGCCGCCGTCCGCGGTTTGTGCTGCTGGAAAAACTGGGCTCGGTGCTGTGCCGAAACGGGCAATGGGCGGCGGAAGTGCCCGAGGAAATCGTCGAAAAGGTTTTGGTCCGCCTGGCGGACACGGAGTAAGGATTTCAGGAGGTTGGCATGCGCTACAGTCAGACGTTCATCCCGACGGTCAAGGAAGTACCTGCGGAAGCAGAGATTATTTCGCATCAACTGATGATTCGCGCCGGTCTGATGCGCAAGCTGGCCAGCGGCACGTATATTTATCTGCCCGCCGGTCAGCGGATTCTGCTGAAGGTGATGAATATCGTTCGGGAGGAGATGAACCGCGCCGGCGCGCAGGAGTGCACGGTGCCGGTTGTGCAGCCGATGGAGCTGTGGCAGAAGACCGGCCGGGATATTGATTACGGCGAGACGCTGGGCAAGTTCCGCGACCGCCACGGACGAATGAATGTTCTTTCGCCGACGGCGGAGGAAGGGTTTACGTATCTGGCCTCTCAGGAGATTCAGTCGTACAAGCAGCTGCCGCTGAATCTGTATCAAATCAATACGAAATATCGGGATGAGTTTCGGCCCCGCTTCGGCGTGCTTCGTTCGCGTGAGTTTCTGATGAAGGATGCCTACAGTTTTCACGCCACGGAGGAATGCCTGCACAAAACCTATATGGATATGTACCATGCCTACAGACGGGTGTTTGCCCGCTGCGGGCTGGAGTTTGTGATTGTCGAGGCCGAGACGGGCGAGATGGGCGGCACCGGTTCGCATCAGTTTACGGTTCCCTGTGAAAACGGCGAGGATGTGATTGTCTATACAGAGGACGGGCAGCGTGCATGGAATATCGAAAAGGCCCCGGTGGACCCGCTGCCCAAACAGCCGCCGGTCCGGGCGGACGCGCCGGCCGAAGTGCATACACCGAGTGTCGGCAGTATCGAGGCGGTTTGTGCGTTTCTAAAGGCCCGGCCGCAGGATTTGATCAAAACGCTGATTTACAAGACGGATGAGGAGGTTTTTGCGGTTCTGGTTCGCGGCGACCACGAAGTCAATCCGGAGAAAGTCAATCAGTTCTTTGTCGGGCATCACATTGAGCTGGCGGATGAGGAGACGATTCAAAAGGTCACCGGGGCGGCTGTCGGCTTTGCCGGGCCGGTTGGGCTGGCCGGACGCGTCGGCAGAATCCTGATAGACCATGCGGTGGCGGCGATGGCCGTCGGCATTACCGGTGCCAACAAGACGGATTACCATTTGAAGAATGTTGTGCCGGGCCGGGATTTTCCGCTCGAAGGCCCCGGGATCCAGGTCTGTGATGTCCGCAATGCCGTTGCGGGCGACACCTGGAACGGAAAAAAACTGCTGTTTAAGCGGGGCATTGAAGTCGGACAGGTTTTCAAACTCGGCACCAAATACAGCGTCAAGCTGGAGGCGTTCTTCTTGGATGAAGAGGGCCGCCGCAAGCCCTGTCTGATGGGCTGCTACGGCATCGGCATCAACCGGATTGTTGCCTCTGCGATTGAGCAGTCGCACGATGAGTGGGGCATTATCTGGCCGATGACGATTGCTCCCTGGCAGGTGATTGTCACGCCCGCCGCACCGGATGCGGATGTGATGGAGGCGGCGGAGCGAATCTACCGCGAGCTTCTGAACAAAGGCGTAGAGGTCCTGCTGGATGACCGGGACTTGCGGGCGGGCGTCAAATTCAAGGATGCCGATCTGCTGGGCATCCCGATTCGCATTACGCTGGGCAAAAATTCACTGGCCGAAGGCAAGGCCGAAGTGAAACTGCGCAGCGAAAAGGATAAGCAGATGGTGGAGATTTCCCGGGCCGCCGATTTCGCCGCCGAACGGGTTCAGCAGATGCTTGCGAAACTGAATCAGATTTAGCCGACATTTTTTGCAAGAAAGATGGGAACAGCGGAATCACCCCAACCGGTCAAACTGATTTGCGGGATTCTTGCGTCGGATTTGCGCTGTCTTCAGGCGGCTCAGGAAGCCCTGCAGCGGCAGTACGGGCGGGCGGACTGTGTCAGCGAGGTCTGGCCCTTTACCCAGACGGATTACTACCGGGAGCAGACCGGGCCGTCGATTCTCCGCAATTTTCTGGCCTTTGAACAATTGATTGAACCAGGTCGGCTGGCGGAAATCAAACACCAGACGAATGAGCTGGAAAAAAAACTGGCGGAGGAATTGAAGACTCCCTGGCCGCGTCCGGTGAACTTGGACCCGGGGTATCTGGAGCCGGCCAAACTGGTTCTGGCCTCGACCAAGAATTTTTCGCATCGGATTTACATTGGGCAGAATATGTATGCCGAGGTGACTCTGATGTTTCACAAAGGGCTCTGGCGGAGTTTTGATTTTACCTTTCCGGACTTTCGCGGGCCGCAGTACCACGGTTTCTTAAGCGAAGTCCGCGAACGGCTCATCCGCCAGCGGCGGGAGTTGAACGAGATGAAAAAATAGAAAGTGCTGACGGTTTCCTGCAGCTACTCAATTTCTTTTTTGATTTCGTTGAGCAGATTGATGGCTTCAATGGGGGTCAGGTTGTTGACGTCCAGTTCCCGGAGTTTCTCGAGGACGGATTTGTGTTTTTCGACAAACAGGAGGTCTTCCTTCTGGGCGGTTTTGTGACGGGCCAGTTTTTCGCTGGAGGCCTCTTTGGCGAAGGTGTTTTCGAGATCTTTGAGAATTTCATCGGCCCGTCGAAGGATGGATTTGGGAATGCCCGCCAGTTTGGCTACGTGAATGCCGTAGCTTTTGTCGGTGCCGCCGGGCACGATTTTGTGCAGGAAGATGACCTGACCTTCCCATTCCCGCACGGCTACGTTGAGATTTTTCACATTGACCAGCAGCCGGCCCAGTTCCGTCAGTTCGTGATAATGCGTGGCAAACAGGGTGCGGCATTTGATTTGGTTGGCCAGATGTTCGGTAATAGCCCAGGCCAGCGACAGCCCGTCGTAGGTGCTTGTGCCGCGTCCGACCTCATCGAGGATAACCAGCGACCGCTCCGTGGCATTGTTCAGGATATTGGCGGTTTCGGTCATCTCCACCATAAAAGTACTCTGGCCGCGGGCCAGTTCATCCGAAGCCCCGACTCGCGTGAAGATTCGGTCCACCAGTCCGATGCGGGCCTCTTTGGCCGGAATAAAGGAGCCCGTCTGGGCCAGCAGCACCAGCAGGGCCGTCTGGCGGATGTAGGTGCTTTTGCCCGCCATATTGGGGCCTGTGATAATCGCCAAATCACCGCTTTCGGTCCCTAATTCCACATCGTTCGGGACAAATTCCGAGCCCATCAGGTCGGCCAAAACGGGGTGTTTTCCCTCGACGATGACCAGTTCTTTCGTATCGGTCATCTGCGGGCGGATATAGTGATTCTGCCGGGCCAGATGGGCAAAGGAGGCCAGACAGTCAATCTGCGAAACCGCATCGGCCAGCTTCTGCAGGCGGGGGATATACTGTGCCGTGTGCAGGCGGATTTGTTCGAAGAGCTCCTGTTCTCGCTCGAGGGCTTTTTCGGAAGCGGTCAGCACCTGCTCTTCATATTCTTTGAGCGGCTCGGTGATGTAGCGTTCTGCATTTTTGACGGTCTGTTTGCGGATGTAGTCGGGCGGCACCTTGTCCGCCATCGAGTGGGTCACTTCGATATAGTAGCCGAAGACTTTGTTAAAACCGATTTTCAGGTTGGGGATGCCGGTTCGCTGGATTTCCTTTTGCTGGTAGTCTGCCAGAAAACTGCGTCCGTCTTTGGAGAGGGAGCGGAGCCGGTCGAGCTGTTCATCAAAGCCCGTCCGAATGACGCCGCCGTCGCGCAGGTGCATCGGCGGGTCCGGCTCAACGGCTTTCTCGAGCAGGTCGGCCAGTTCATCCATGCTGTCGCACTGCCCGGCCAGCTGGTTGAGCAGGGCGGCGGAGCATCCGGCCAAAAGCTCCCGCAGCGGCGGGATTTTCCGCAGGGTTCGTCCGGCGGCAACCAAATCCCGCGGCGTCGCCCGGCTTGTGCTGATGCGGGCGGCAATCCGCTCCAAATCGGCGATTTCTTTTAAGAGGTCCCGAATGCGGGTGCAGACCGCCTCCTGTTCGACTAATTCTTCAACTGCATTCTGCCTTCGCCGGATTTCTTCGAGGTCGTACAGCGGCATGCAGAGCATCGAACGGAGCCGCCGGCTGCCCATGCCTGTTAAGGTTCTGTCCACCGTCTGAAGAAGAGTGCCGCGTGTGCTTTCTCCGCGGATCGTCTGGACGATTTCCAGAGACCGAAGCGAAATCGGGTCAATTCTCAGGAAGCGGCTGGGCTCGACCTTTTGGAGTTTGGTAATGTGGGTCAGGGCGGTCTTCTGAGTTTCTTCCAGATATTCCAAAATCGCGCCGGCCGCACAGAGCGTTTCCTCTCCGTCCTGAATGCCGAACCCTTCGAGCGTCGAGACGCCGAAGTGCTTCAGGAGTTTCTGGCGGGCCGTGTACGGGTCAAAATACCAGCCCGGCCGCTCCGTCACGATGGCGTTTGTCATTTGGCGAATTTGGGCCGCCAGGGTCTGGGTTTCCGCTCCAAACAGATCGCCTTTGCGTTCAGCCAGCAGGACTTCTTTCGGATTGAGGCGGAGGATTTCATCGAGGGCCTTATCATTCGGCACCGACTGAATGAAGAAATGCCCCGTGGACAAATCCACCCAGGACAGGGCGTCGGCGGTTCGTCCGAGGTGAACGGCACACAAAAAATTGTCTTCTCGTTCATTCAGAAGAATCTCATCCGTCAGGGTGCCGGGTGTTACGATTCGAACGACGTCGCGCTTGACCAGGCCTTTGGCTTTTTTGGGGTCCTCGACCTGTTCGCAGACGGCGACTTTATAGCCGGCCTGCAGCATTTTCTTCAGATAGCCGTCCACGGCATGGTAGGGGATGCCCGCCAGAGGAATCGGCCGGTCTCCGGCTTTGCCCCGGCTGGTCAGCACCAGCCCGAGCACGCGGGAGCAGACGGCGGCGTCTTCGAAAAACGTTTCGTAAAAATCTCCCATCCGGAAAAAGAGGACGGCATCCGGATACTTTTGCTTAAAATAGCGAAACTGCCGCATCGCCGGCGTCAGATTGTCCTGGTTGACCGATGGCTTCATAGTTTTGATTATACAGCCTGGGGGGCCTTGAACAACAGTTGAATGAGGGTTTTTATACGGTCCGGGTCATCGGCCGACACAATCTTTTGCAGGAGCTGAATCTGCCGGTCTGTAAAGGCCGCCGGCCGGGTCGGGTCGAACGAGTCAACCTGAAGAATCTGAAGAATCCGCTCGCAGAGGGTTTCCATGTTTGTTCCCTGCAGGGCACTGACGGCGACCGCATTCCGGTTATTTGTAGGAAAGATTTTGGAAAGGTCATATTTGTTTAAGACCGTGAGCATCGGAACGGGGCCGGCTGTCGGCAGCTCGCCGGTCCATAAAGGCCTTGATGTATCCAGAACGTATAAAATCAAGTCGCAGCGGTTCAGCAGTTCTCTTGTTCTCTGCTGGGCGATTTGTTCGAGTGTGTCCGACCGGGCCAGTTCTTCATCCAGACCGGCGGTATCCACCCACTCGACCCAGAGCGGGCCGAGGCGTCCGAAGGCGGTTACCCAGTCGCGTGTGGTGCCCGGAATATCGGAGACAAGGGCCCGCTCCTGTCCGGCCAGTCGGTTCAGAAGGGTGCTTTTGCCGCTGTTGGGTGGGCCGGCAATCACGATGCGAACACCCTGCAGGATTCGCCGGGCGATTCGGCTGTGCTGCAGGATGGTTTCGGCTTCGGAGCGAATCGATTGTATGTCCGTCGAGTTCATCCATCGCCGGAGTACTTCGATGAGGCCGCCGGTAATTTGATGGTGAATGCATCGAACCCCCAAAAAAGAAGCCGCCCGCAGCATCTCGAATCGTGCTTCCGCTTCGATGGAATTGGAGCAGGCGGATTGGAATCGCCGCCGGACCATCTGTTCGAAACAGACAATCCGTGTGCCGGTGCTTTGAAGGGCTTTTAAGATTTGCTGCAGAATCAGCGGATTGCCGTGGGCGTGCAGGGCGAAGCGGTTTTCCGTCTCCATCGCCGCCAGTCCCTCATCGAGTACACGGGAGTCTGTGAGAAACTGTCCATGAAGTATCTGCCCGACTTTCCATTCGGCATCTTGGCGGAATGGTGGGAAAATCCGCTGCACGGCCTTCAGAGCATCCGGCCCTTCTGCCTCGATGGTTCCAATGGCGGCCGTCCCTGCCCCGGTTCGAATGCAGGCCCAGGTTTGTTCCGGTTTGAATCCAGACACCGGCGTTATTCTTTTTTCGGCGGCTTGGATGTCCATTTGGGTTTGTCTTCGCGGTCGAGCTGTTCGATTTCCGCCTTTTCGTAGAGGTATTTTTTGTAGGCGATGATGATGCCCCGCACGGTCAGGTCGGGCACATAGGAATCGACGAATTCACAGTCGTCCCGAATCAGGGCGGCCCCGCCGCCGGTCAGAATGACCTGCGGCCAGCGTCCCAGCTGCTCGGCAAATTTTCGGCAGACGGTCTCCAGCAGTCCCAGTGCCGAATAGTAAAGGCCGGAGCGAATGGCCTCCACGGTGTTGGCTCCGTTGGGACTGACGGGTTTGGCCATGGTGATGCGGGGCAGTTTGGCGGTGTTTTCCTGCAGCGCCTTGGCGGCTATTTCAAAACCCGGGCTGATGGTGCCGCCGACAAAGACACCGCTTTCATCCACCAAATCAATCGTTACGGCGGTGCCGAAATCCGCCACTACGACCGCATCTTCCACTACGGCAAAGGCGGCTGCGGCGGCAATCAGCCGGTCGGTCCCGACCTCCAGCGGATTGTCCACGCTGGTTTCGATTGGCAAAGGAATCTCTCGACCGACCAGCAGCACCTTTTCGTTTAATTCCTCCCGAACCAGCTTCTCCAGCAAATCAGTCCAGACCGGCTTGACCGAGCTGGCCACCAGGACTCCGTCGCGAATCGGTTCGGCGGCGGCTTTCGAAAACGGAATGCGCTCCCAGGCATCCCGGAGCGTCTGCCGAAGCGTGTTCTCTAGGGCCGGATCGCCCGGAATGGACCGCAGCCATTTCTCTTCGTCGTCGCAGTAGAGGGCGACTTTGACCCGGCTGTTTCCAATGTCAATCGCGACAAGATTCATAAGGTTTTCCTTTTCCCAGAGTCCAGAGTGTTTCTTTCAGTTCGGCAATTCCCTGGCCGGTGGCGGCAGAAATCGCCAGAATCGGTTTTTCGTTCGGCAGACGCTCTTTGTATTGTCGGACGAGCGTGCCGTCAGGGTCCAAATCAATTTTGTTCAGGACAATCACTTCCGATTTTTCGAGCAGCTGCCGGCTGTACAATTCCAGTTCATTTCGGATGGAATGGTAATTGGCGACGGGGTCGGAGCGGTCCGCCGGCAGAATATCCAGCAGATGAACGAGGATTCGCGTACGTTCAATGTGCCGCAGAAAATCGTGTCCCAGTCCGGCTCCCTTATGGGCTCCTTCAATCAGCCCGGGGATGTCGGCCATTACAAACCGGCGAAAATCGGACAACTCGACAATCCCCAATACGGGCGAGAGAGTTGTGAACGGATAATCAGCGATTTTGGGACGGGCCTTCGAACAGCGGGAGATGAGGGTGCTCTTGCCGGCATTGGGCATTCCGACCAGTCCCACATCGGCAATCAGTTTCAGTTCGAGCCGCAGTTTGCGCATCTGGCCGGGTTTGCCTTTTTGGGCGAAGCGCGGCACCTGCCGAACCGGCGTGGCAAAGGCCTTGTTGCCTTTGCCGCCGCGTCCGCCGCGGGCAATGCACACCTGCATTCCCTCGCGGTCCAAATCGGCCAGCAGGATGTTCAGGTCTTCGTCATAAACCAGCGTTCCCGGTGGAACAGGGATAATCAGGTCCTCTCCGTCGGCGCCGTGTTTGTTTTTGCCTTCGCCGGGTTTGCCGTTCTGGGCTTCCCAGGTATGGCGTCCGGAAAAATCCAGCAGAGTGTCCATCGAGGGGTCCACGTGAAAGTACACACTGCCTCCGCGTCCCCCATCGCCGCCGTCTGGACCGCCCTTGGGGATGAACTTTTCCCGCCGGAAACTGACGCAGCCGTGCCCGCCGTTTCCGGCTTTGACGATAATTTTTGCCTGATCAATAAACATAATGACTTAATCCGTTTTTTCTCAAAAGGTGGATTATATCATCTTTTTCCAATTTCACAATCTCTCTTACAGGGGCTCAAGAAAGAGCAGGAGAGGAAAATGCCGTTGAAAAGATTTCCTAACGGGATAAGATACAAAAAAAGCGCAATTCAAGGTCGTTTTTTAGGGATATTAATATGAATCAGGACAGCCGTTGTTGTTATAAGCCGACTTCTGTGGTCTTTTTCTTTTTTCTGTTTTGGGTCTTCGGCGGTTTTGGCCAGGTTTTAACGACTTCGGCCGCCGGGTTGGAGATTTCGGAAGAAAAAGTTTTGCAGTATCGGAAAATTGTCGAGCAGGATTCATCTGTTCCGGGACAGGTTCGTCAAAAAATTTTCGAACTATATGACAAAGCGCTGGTCCTTTTGGCCCAAAATAAGGAAATCCGGAGTCGGACAGAGTCTTTCCGACAGATGCAGGCGTCGCTGCCGGAGGAGATGGAAAAGGCGCGTCAGACGCTGGGGGCGCTCAATCAGCCGTCCGGGCTGCCTTCGGCGGAGGGGCTTTCGATTGCAGAACTGGAGGAGAAACTTGCGGCGGCCCGTACGGATTGGGACGAGGCCCGCAAGAATGCCGAACAGGTTCAGCAGGAAATGCTCCGCCGCACCCAGCGCAGGACGCAGATTCCGCAGGAACTCCTGACCGCCCGCGGTCAGATGGACCAGCTCAAACAGCAGTCGCCGCCGCCTGTTGTGCCGTTTCGTGCGGCCGAGCCGGCCCAGGTGTCTGCGTTGGTGAGTCAGATTCAGATTGAAACGTTTCGTCTTCAGATGGAGCTTTTGGAGGAGGAGGAAAAGGCATATGCCGCTGCCGAGCCGCTGATGATGCTTGAGCGGGATGTCTGGTCCCGACGTCTGGCCGAAGCCGAACGTCAGGTTCGGTTTTGGGAGCAGGCGCTTCAGCAGGCCCGTCTTCGTGAGATCCGGCAGATTCAGGCCCAGGCCGAGCAGGCCGTGCGTCAATCGCAGGGGACGCATCCGGTGCTTCAGCCGCTTCTTCTGGAAAACGCCGAACTGGCGCATCTTCAGGCCGAGCGAATCCGACAGCTGGAAGAAGCCGCCCGGTATGCCCTGTCGATTGAAACACAGCTGCGGAATGTGAGCCGTGATTTTGAGAACATTCAGGCCCAGATTGCCCGGGCCGGGCAGGTGACCAGTGCGCTGGGGGTGCTGCTGGTCACCAAGAAGAATGACCTGCCCGATTTGCGTGAGCATCAAAGACAGATTCGCCGCCGGATGATGGAAAGCTCTGCGGTTCAGCT
This sequence comes from uncultured Phycisphaerae bacterium, assembly GCA_937949545.1. GTDB lineage: Bacteria > Planctomycetota > Phycisphaerae > Sedimentisphaerales > Anaerohalosphaeraceae > JAHDQI01. Next base: position 1,025 of record CALEDR010000020.1, on the reverse strand, counting down.
CGAATGGGGCAAGTACGACCGTCAGTGGTCGGATTTGGCCGATGTGCCGGGCCGGGCCGCCTTTCGGCTTGCCTCGGCGGGGCTGTCGGAACGCGATGAGGACTATTCCGCTTTGCTTCCAAAGGTCATCGAACTGCTCAGCCGGCAGCGGGAGCTGCTGCAGAGTCTGACGGCTTCCACGATGCAGTATCTGGCGGCGTTGGCCCAGCTGGACATTCAGGAGCGGTCCCTGGTCAGCACTGTTCAGGCGTATCAGCGGTTTATCGAGGAGAACAGTTTTTGGGTCAAGAACACCTCTTTGTTAAGTCTCCGGGACCTCTGGTCTGTTCTGCGGGTCGGCCGGGAATGGATGTCCGGGAGCCGATGGCGTCAGATTTTTCTGGCCGTGCGTCAGGATGCGGCGGAGGAATGGGGGCTGCATATTCTTTGTGCGGTCTGGTGGATTGGGCTTTTCCGCTGCCGAAGGTGGTTCAGAAAGACGCTGGGAGAACTGGCCGAAAAGGTTCGTGCGGCTGAACCGGATCGATTTTTTTATACTGTGTATGCCCTGCTGCTGTCGGTTTTCTCGGCATCGGTCGGGCCGCTGGTGCCGTTTTATCTGGGCTGGCGTCTGAAGGCCGGTTCGGCGCTGTATCCGGAGGCCGCTTCCCTCTCGGCGGCGCTGCTGGCTCTGGCGGTCTGTCTGTTTGTGTATCGATTGCTCCGGAGCGTCAGCGGACCGGCCGGCCTGGGGGAACATTTCCGCCTGCCGGCGGATTTCCTGAACACGCTTCGACGGCACACCAGCTGGTATTTCCGGATTCTGATTCCACTTGTTTTTGTGTGGTATTTGACGGAGGACGCCGCGGTTGAGGAAGCGGCCCGCAACGGCGTCTTGCGGCTGCTGTTTTTGGCCCGGCAGATTCTTCTGATGGTGTTTCTGCTGATTGTGCTGCGGCCTTCAGGTCTTCTTTCTTCTTATCTGTATCGTGTTCGCTGGTTTCATGCGTTTCGGTATGTCTGGTACGGGGTCTGCTGGCTGGTAC
>CALEDR010000019.1 GCA_937949545.1 uncultured Phycisphaerae bacterium | reverse complement strand
CATTTTGGCCGAGGACAAAAAGGCCTGCCGGTTCTACTACGAGTATTTCAGTATGTGTGTCCTTCTGCGGAGCGGCAAGGCCTTTGAGCCGACCCTGACAGGGCTGCCGCCGCTGGGGGACTCTGTGCACAATATGGCGTTCTGGAAGGCCATGGCCCGGGAGGAGGAAACAGCACCGGAAATCGAGCGGCCCGCCGAACCGAAAGAAACTCTTGAATCCCTTCCGATACCGCAGCCGGTCCGCCCCCCTGCCAGAGTCAGTCGATTGTCTATCGTTTCTCTGGCGCTGTCCTCCGCGGCTTTGATTTTCCTGATTGGATATGCGCACATTATTTCTCTGAAGCGAGGCATTGAAGTCGCCACATTGACAGACAGCATTAAGGCGGTCTGGGCAGACCCGACTCTGTCGCTTCGCAATTCTTCCCGACTGTCCACACATCAGCGTCTGGTTTTATCCAAAGGAATCGCCGCCCTGAAAACAGACCAGGGTGTCTCGCTGACCATCGAGGGGCCGGCCGAATTTGAAATGAAATCGGGTCATGAGATTCTGCTTACTTATGGGCGGCTTTATGCACAGGTTTCTGCAGAAGGGATTGGCTTTACCGTCCAGACGCCGACGGCCAAAATGATTGATTTGGGCACGGAGTTCGGCGTGCAGACGGACCTGAACGGTTCGTCCGAACTGCATGTGATGAAGGGAGCAGTTCAGCTGTTTGCCGGTCCGAAAGACAAACCTCACATCAGTCTGATTGTTCGAGAAAACAACGCCGTTCGATACAATAACCAAACCTTTGAAATCTCAGAAGTTCGTCTCGAAAAATACAGGTTTGTCCGCTTGTTTGATTCCAAAAACCAGACAGTCTGGCGGGGACAGTCTTATATCTGCCTGGCTGATATTGTAGGCGGAGGAAACGGCGGCGGCAGCGGAAAACGCGGCCAGGCGATTGCCTGGGATGGACAAGAACTCCTGGATGCCCGCCGGCTCAAGCCGTCTGTTCAAAGTCTTCGGTCATATATTCCCGTTCGGTTCAGTCCTTATATCGACGGAATTTTCATTCCGAACAGTCAGGGGGAACCGACCCTTCTTCGCTCCGAAAGTGCAGAGTTGAATCTGGATTCGTTTCTGAAAGAAGACACCAACGGGCTGGTCACCCTGATGGTGATGAAGAAGGAGTCGGACGATGCCTCTATTTACTGGTTTTCCTCCAAAGAAGGCGTCCAGGGGGAGCTGGCGAAAATGCCTTCTCTGTATTTCCCGCGGGGCCGGAACGGGCAGCCTGTTTTTGTGACAACAGCGGACGGAGATGGAGCCGATACCTACCTGACCAATGATGTGATGAACCAGACCTGGCGCCGGTACGGCAGCTCCCAATTTCTGCACTGCCGCTATATTCAGGACCAGCGGGTTCGAATGATTTTACTGCGGTTTGACATTCGGCAGGTGAAGGAGGTGTCGGGGGCGATTTTGAACCTTTGTCTGGACAGCGGCAACCGCAGGCGGAGCCTGTCAGTTTACGGCCTTCGGGACGGTCCGGAGGACTTCTGGAACGAGAATGAGACGGATTACCGCACAGCGCCTGGGTTCAAAAACGCTCCCTTCGGGCGTTTCGAACTTGATGAGATGGCCTGGAAGGAACTGGGATTTTTCCGTGTGGTGGACAATCGGGCCTCCCGGAAGCCTATCCCAATTGTTTCGGACGGCTCACTGCAGTGGACGGTTCCAGAATCCCTGGGCCGAACGGCCTTTGCGATTACAAATGCCGAAGAGATCCCCATCCCGCTTTCTCCGGAACAATTTATAACTCTTCAGCTTGGCGGGCAGGTTTATGGAGCGGACAATCCAGCGATTTTGATGCATTCCAACGCCGGGATTACATTTGACTTGAATGCCTTGCGGGCTGAGTACGGCCGACTTAAGTCCTTCTCGTCGCTGTGCGGCCTAGCTTCAACTGGCCTGAAAGGTCAAGGTGATTCGCCCAAAGCAAGTTTTTATGTTCTTCTGGATGGACAGCAGGTTTTTTCCGCCGAAGATATGACGCCGGCGGATACCCCCAAACCTGTTCATATTGTTCTGCCGTCCAGTTGCCGGTATCTGACCTTGATTACAACCCAGGGCTCTGATGATTCGATTGACAATGACCTGTGCCTGTTTGTCAAGCCCAGAATTCATCTGGAGGAAAGAAAGTGACGGCCCAAAGATTTCGATATTTGAAAAGAAACGAGCAGAAGGCTGCTCGATCGATCGCAACCTTTTTTTGGAGGATTTATTTATGAGAAGTGTATGGGTGATTAGTTTGTTGTGTATGGCAGCACTTTCCGCACGGGCAGAAATGATTGTCTCGACTGCCGACGGCAATGGAGCCGATACGTTTGTCGGAAATGACAGCAACAAAGGCCCGAATAACAATTACGGCGCCGGTTACACAATGGACATCCGAAACTACACCGGTGTGCGGGCCCACATCGGCTTTATCCGGTTCGACATTTCCAGCATCGGAGGCGTGGACCCGACCGGTGCCCAATTGCAGCTGTTTCTTACGTCTGCGCAGAACTCCAAAGACTGGAATGTGTACGGAGTCAAGGACAGCAGCATCGTTGACTTTTGGAACGAGATGACCATCACCTACAACAATAGCCCCTGGATGCTTCCGGCCTCCTCCGGCAATTTCGCTTTGGATGACACCAAAGTGACTCTGCTGGGAACGATGTTTGTCCAAGCGGGGGCCAATCAGCTGCGAACGTCTAATCCAGCGACCTTGGATCTGGCTTCTTTTATCAAGCAGGATACCAATAATTTGATTACCCTGATTCTGGTTGGGCCGGCAGACGGAACCGGATCCCAGTACTATGTTCAGACCAAGGAAGGCCAAGCTGCTTCCACCGATCCCAATATTTATGTGGCTCCGCGTTTGGTGCTGCCGGCGGTGCCCAATCCGTTTTGGGTCTCCAATCCTAATCCAGCGATGAATGAGGTCGTTTCGACTTCCCTGGGGCAGCTGTGCTGGACCAACCCGGAACCCAATTCGCCTGGCGGAGTCATCACCTGCGATGTGTATTTTGGCACGTCGGAACCGAATCGTTTGGCACCCAATTATGGTTTGGAATATACGCTGGCGGAAGGAACCACAGCAACCTGTGTGTCCCTGCCCATAACACTGCCACCATTTACGCGCTTTTATTGGGCAGTGGATGTGCACGACTCCTCGATGCCGGGCGTTGTTCAACGGGGCCGGGTTTGGTCGTTTAACACTTTTAATACCGGGCCTACTGTGAACGCGGGAGCCGACCAATATATCTGGTTAGGACATCAGGGTACTCCGGGTGCTGCCTCCGCATTTCTGAATGCCACGGCAGAAGACGACGGTCTGCCTCAGCCCTTGACGTATCTGTGGGAGCAGGTCAGCGGTCCGACAGTCACAATCAGTCCGAACAATGTCGAGGATATTACGGTAGATTTCACAGAGGCAGGCGATTATGTATTCCGTTTGACTGTTTCTGACGGCGCCGAATCCAATTCGGACACCATTCGGGTTTTCGTCGGGACCGATGCCTGTGCAGCCGCCAAGGCCGTTCCGGGATTTACGGTAAACCGGATGGACTTTGATTCGAACTGTCTGGTCAACCTGAGTGATTTGGCCACCTTTGCGGTGCAGTGGTTAGACTGCCGCAGCTTGGACTGCCCGTAAAAGTCCTAAAACAATCTGAATAGACAGTTTTTCTGCTAGCTATAGGTGTAGACAGGCGAGCGGTTGTCAAACCGCCCGCCCTTTCAAAAAAATTGATTTTATGGGTCCGCTGTCACGGAACCAAAAATTCAATAAGAATTCCGAGGCAGGAAGAAGGTTGCGGGGGGCTCCGGTTTTGCAGAAAACGTCAAAAACAAATTGAGTTTTGAATGAATCTTCGACAAGGGGTTATTCTGTTCTTCCTGTTCTGCTCCGTCGGTATCCGGGCAGAGGAACTTGGGACTGTCCGCAAGGTTTATAACTTCAACCTCGGCTGGAAAGTGTTGGTCGGCGACCCTCCAGGAGCCCAGGTCCCTGACTTGGATGATTCAGATTGGAAAGAAGTATCCCTGCCGTATGCGTGGAATCAGGAAGAGGCGTTTCGAAAAGACATCCGGGACCTTTCCACGGGCATTGCATGGTATCGTAAGCACTTTGTTCTTCCGGCGGGAACAGCCGGACAAAAAGTCTTTCTCGAATTCGAAGGCATCCGTCAGGCCGGAGAGTTTTATCTCAATGGCTGTTTTCTCGGGCGGCACGAAAATGGAGTAACGGCGATTGGATTGGACATCAGCGGACTGGTTAAGCCGGCACCGCAAAGAAACATTTTGGCCGTTCGGATCGACAACAGCTGGGAGTATCGGGAAAAGGCCACCAACAGCCGATACCAGTGGAATGACCGCAATTTTAATGCCAACTACGGCGGCATCACCAAAAATGTCAAGCTGCACATCGTCGGAAAACTCTATCAGACCCTTCCTCTGTACACGACCCTCGGAACCACAGGCGTGTACATCTATGCCCGGGATTTTGATATTCCAAATCGAACGGCCGTCATTTCTGCCGAATCCCAGGTACGAAATGAAACCTCTTCCGCTCAGGCCTTTCAGTATGAAGTCCTTATCCGAGACATCGAAGGCCGAATTGTAAAAACCCTCACAGGCATCCCTTGTACGCTGGCCCCCGGAGGCACGACCGTTGTCCAGGCATCCGGCCGGGTTGAAGGACTGCATTTCTGGAGCTGGGGATACGGATATCTGTATGATGTTTTGACTCGCCTGAAGGTCAATGAAAAGATTGTGGATGAGGTTTGTACTCGAACCGGTTTCCGAAAGACTGAGTTTCGCGACGGAATGATTTTCCTGAATGACCGGGTCATTCAGATGAAAGGATATGCTCAGCGAAGCACCAATGAATGGCCGGCTGTCGGCATTTCCGTGCCGCCGTGGATGAGCGATTTCAGCAACCGTTTGATGGTAGAAGGCAGTGCCAATCTTGTCCGCTGGATGCATATTACCCCCGGCAAACAGGATATAGAATCCTGCGACCGCGTCGGGTTAATTCAGGCAATGCCGGCGGGGGATGCGGAATCGGATGTGAGCGGGCGGCGGTGGGAGCACCGGCTGGAAGCCATGCGGGATGCAATTATTTACAACCGGAACAATCCGAGCATTCTGTTTTACGAGGCCGGCAACAAGGGAATCAGCGAAGCACATATGGCGGAGATGAAGCACATCCGAGACTGCTGGGACCCGTACGGGGGACGAGCGATAGGCTGCCGGGAGATGCTCGACAGTCAAATTGCCGAATACGGCGGAGAAATGCTGTATATCAACAAAAGTGCTCGTATCCCGATGTGGGCGATGGAGTATTCACGGGATGAGGGACTGCGGAAATACTGGGATGAGTACTCGCCCCCCTATCACAAAGACGGCGAAGGGCCTCGTCGGGGCAATACGCCGCCGGAGCCGTACAACCGCAATCAGGACTCTCACGCGATTGAAAATGTCATTCGATGGTATGATTACTGGGAACATCGACCGGGCACAGGCCGGCGGGTCAGTTCCGGCGGTGTTAACATCATCTTTTCCGATACCAATACCCATTATCGCGGGGCCGAAAATTACCGTTGCAGCGGCGAAGTAGATGCCGTTCGACTGCCCAAAGACGGCTACTTTGCCCACCAAGTTATTTGGGACGGCTGGGTGGATATAGAGCGGCCGCGGATTCATCTGCTCGGACACTGGAATTACCAGCCGAATGTCAAAAAAAATGTTTACGCTGTTTCCAGCGCCGAAAAAGTCGAATTATTCATCAACGGCCGTTCAATGGGCTTTGGAGAGCAAAGTTGTCGGTTTCTCTTTACGTTCCCCGATATCAACTGGGAGCCGGGGAAGATTTGGGCTGTAGGTTATGATGCCCAGGGCCGGGAAGTCTGCCGAACGGAGAAAACCACAGCTGGTCCGCCAAAAGGGATTCGGTTAACAGTTCATACGGGCCCGAAAGGCCTTCGGGCGGATGGAGCTGATATGGCCCTGGTGGATGTGGAGGTTGTGGATGCCGAGGGCCGACGCTGTCCTACGGCCATGAATCTGATTCAGTTTGAATTAACGGGACCTGCTCAATGGCTGGGGGGGATTGCACAGGGACCCGACAATTATATTTTGTCGAAGGTTTTGCCAGTCGAGTGCGGCGTGAACCGCGTAATGATTCGTTCGACTGTTGAGGCGGGACAAATCGTGCTCACCGCCGCTTCGGAGGGACTGGAAGAAGCTCGGATTGAAATCACATCCCGACCCGTCGAAGTCGTCAACGGCCTGTGTACCCAGCTGCCGGACGCCGGATTGGACGGATATTTGGGCCGGGGTCCGACACCGACAGGCCCATCATTCCGAATCAGCCGTACTCCTGTTTCCGTCGCCCGCATAACAGCCGGGGTCCGTCCGGAACAGGCCGCTCTGACCGTCGATGACAATGAACGGACGGGCTGGGAAAATGACGGAACACTTCGGACGGCATGGCTGAAATATGAGTTTTCCAGAGAAACCGTTGTCAGTGAAGTGGTCATCAAGTTCGGGGATTGGCGGAGACGGACGTATCCAATCCGCATCCGGGTCGATGAAAAAACCGTCTTTGAAGGAAGGACTCGCCAGAATCTCGGCTATTATACCGTTCAGTTTGTTCCGGTTCTGGGACGCAGCCTAAGGATTGAACTGACCGGCCGCCCTGACGAACAGGAGGCCTTCGGGCTGGTGGAAGTAACCGGCCAAAAAGACGCAGCCGGAAGGGAATCGGCGGAACAGGAACCCAAAGGAGTTTTGAAAATTATCGAGCTGGAAATTTACAGCCCGATCGAAAAGCCGTAATGAACAATTGAAATGGGGGTTTTATGAAGAAAAAGACTATGGGGTGGTGGTGTCTCGTGATTGTGTTGATAACGGCTGCAGCAGCTCGACCAGAAATCCTTCTATCCACGGCGGACGGCAGCGGGGCCGATACGTTTGTCGGCAATGACAGCAATAAAGGCCCCGACAGCAACTATGGTGCTTCTGCCTCGATGGACATTCGTTATTACACCGGTGTGCGGGCGCATATCGGATATGTTCGGTTTGACATCCGCTCTGTGGCCGGTCGGAATTTGACAGGGGCTCGACTGCGTCTGTTTCTCACATCCGCTCAAAATTCAAGAACGTGGAATGTGTACGGAGTCAAGGACGGCCCGGATGATTTCTGGAATGAGATGACGATTACGTACAATAACAGCCCCTGGATGATGCCGGCCGACTCCGGAAGTTTTGCCCTGGATGAAACCAAGGTGTCTTTCTTGGGAACTCTCTATGTGCCGGCTGGTTCGAATTATCTTCTGACCTCCGATCCGATGTCTTTGAATCTGGACTCTTTTCTTGCCGGTGATACGAATGGTCTGGTAACCTTCATCCTGATCGGGCCGGCTGACGGAAGCGGTTCGCAATATTACGCTTCCACAAAAGAAGGGCAGACATCACCCGTTTTAATTCTGCCTCATGCCTATTGGATTGAACCGGCCAATCAGCCGCAGCCGGACGGCACGCAAATCGTATCCGCAGACAATCTCATATTCAGCTGGCGTCCGGGTCAGATTCCCAACCCCGCTGAACCCGGCCAAACAATGGCCGACCCCAAAATCACAGGTTTTTATGTCTATTGGGTTCAATACCCCAGGGATTCTGAGCCGCAAAGTCCTGATTTTTCCGGAGCAGCGCCGGTTTATGTGCCTCGAAGCACAAATCAGCGAGACCAATATCCGGTTTCCGAGCCCGGACTGACTTTCGGCCCCAATCAGGTCATCTATTGGCGGGTAGATGAATCGATTCAAGGGTCACAAGCCGCCGATCCAGATACGCTCGTTGGGCCTGTTTGGCGTTTTGAAACGGAACGGACAATTTTCCCTCGACGGTATATGGAAAAGTTGGGTCGAGGGGTAGTCGCTGTGCGGAACAGCAGCGGAGTTTTTGTCAGCTGGCGTCTGCTGGGCACAGACCCAGAGAATATCGGGTTTAATCTTTACCGTTCCACAGCGGGCGGACAGCCGGTCAAACTCAATGGCAATGTGCTGACCGGCGGTACAAATTATACCGATACAAACGCCATTCTGTCTTTGGACAATACGTATTTTGTCAGACCGGTGATCGAGGGAATCGAACAGGCGCCAAGTGCTTCCTTTACGCTGCCTTCCAACAGCCCCATCCAGCCGCTGATTGTGATTCCTCTGCAAACCAGCAATACAGATCCAATCCACTTTGTCTGGGTAGGAGATTTGGACGGAGACGGCGAATATGATTTTGTGCTGGACCGCCTGAACTGGGAGGGACGTCCCCAGTCTCTCGAGGCCTACCGGCGGGATGGCACCTTTTTGTGGTCGGTGAATATGGGGCCAAACAGCACAAACACAGACCTGATCGAACCCGGCTCTTCGGCAATTGATGTCGGACACTGGGACGGCGTAACAGTGTATGATCTGGACTGCGACGGCAAGGCCGAGGTGGTTCTTCGCACAGCAAACGGCGTTGTTTTTGGTGATGGGGCGGTTCTGACGGCTTCCGATGATTTGCTGCAATTCATTTCTGTTTTGGATGGAATGACCGGGGCAGAACGGGCCCGAATTCAGATTCCGACTGATTATATGGCGGACGGGCCGATGGGGGCGCACATGGGTATTGGCTATCTGAACGGCAAAACCCCCAGCATCATCGCCGCGATGAAAAACCGAATCGGCACCGGGAATTTTAATATGATGATTTGTGCCTGGGATTTTGACGGCTTCTCTTTGACTCAGCGGTGGAAATGGCTGAGAGGGGATCGTAACTGTCCTGACGGCCATCAAATCCGCATCATCGATGTAGATGGGGATGGGCTGGATGATGTTTGCAATCTGGGGTTTGTGCTTCGAAACAACGGTACGCTGCTTTACAGTCTTGGTGAGGCTGGGATTGTTCACGGCGACCGCTGGCATATCGGCAAGTTTGACCCAAGCCGGCCTGGTCTGCAGGGCTACGGGATCCAGCAGGATAATCCGAGCGGCCTGCATTTTTATTATTATGATGCGGCTGCGGGACAAATTCTGTGGTCCTATTCTGGGACCGTGGTGGATGTCGGGCGCGGGGATGTCGGCGATACGGACCCGAGGTATCCGGGCTTCGAATGCTGGGCATTTGACGGGATGTGGAACGGCCCGACGGGCACTCAGATTGCACCCAATGCTCCTTGGCCTTGCCTGCGGCTCTGGTGGGACGGCGACGAACTCAGCGAAAGCTACAACGACGGCAAGATTGAGAAATGGATCTACAGCACCAGTTCTGTTTCACGTGTGCTTACAACGTGGAACTATGAAACCTATACCCGTAGCGATCGGGGCTGTCCGATGTTTTATGGAGATATTTGGGGGGACTGGCGGGAGGAAGTCGTTGTCACCAATGAAAACTATACAAAATTGGGCATCTTCACAACCAGCACGCCGACAAACCGGCGGATTTACACACTGCCGCATAATCCGGCCTACCGAAACTGTATGACAGTCAAAGGGTATATGCAGTCGCATCACGTTGATTTTTATCTCGGGAATGGGATGAGTACACCGCCTGCCCCCCCGATTCGATTAGTCGGTGTTCCCTTTCATCCGGCCGATTTGGTTCAAGATGGGAAAATTGACCTGAAGGATTTTGCCGTCTTTGCAGCCCAATGGATGGCATCTCCGGAAACGCCTTCGGCGGATTTGGCTCCCGCCGGCGGGGATGGCCAGGTCAATCTGACTGACCTGGTATTGTTCTGTGAGAGCTGGCTATCTGCTGATTCGGACTAATCTTCAATTAATACGTCTGCAAGGATAGGTTCATGTCTGGAAGCCGAATCCAGTCGAATATTTTGATAGTGTTTGTGTGTGGAACCATCGCGGCCGCAGCTGCTTCGGCCGGTCCTCGAACGGTTCAGGAAACGAATTCCTGCCTGGATTGAAAATTCTCAAGGGAAAGGCCGTTTCTGCGTATCTGACGGACTTTGACGATTCCGGCTGGAGAACGGTTTCACTGCCGCATGACTGGAGCATTGAACCGGCGCAATCCCGGCGGCAGACAGAACAGATACTTTCCCGGCGGCATCGGCTGGTATCACAAGCGGTTCCGCCTTTCGCCGGAGACAGCCGGCAAAAAAGTCCTGGTGCAGTTTGACGGGGTGCATCACAACAGCGAACTCTGGATAAACGGATGCTCACTGGGGAGGCGGCCTTACGGGTATATTCATTTTGAGCACAACCTGACCGAGCATTTGCGCATCAGTCAGGATAATGTTCTGGCTGTGCGTGTGGACAACAGCGACCAGTCCAACTGCCGGTGATACAGCGGCTCCGGAATTTACCGGCGTGTTCGGGTTGCTATAACGGATAAACTTCGTGTAGCCAGCTGGGGCACTGCTGTCAGAGGATTTCTGCTGAATGGGATTCCTTTGAAAATGAAGGGAGTCTGCATTCACCATGATGCTGGCTTGAATCGTGGTGGAAGCAGGTTCTGGCAGACATGATTCGACGGGACCGCAATCATCCGTCTGTTATCATCTGGAGCGTGGGAAATGAAGTCTCCGGTCAGTGCGGAGAAAAGTTCATGGAACAGCTCGGCCATCTGGTTTAAGAAACACGCCGTCATGACCTGACACGTCCGGTCATTTGTGCGCTGCGCCCTTTCGATATACGCTCACGGAAAGAAAATACGCAGTTTCTTGCTCAAATTCCCAAAGCCATGGACGTGATTTCCTACAACTACCAGGAGCAATGGCTTGAAGATTATCGGAAAGCGGATCCAAAGATTCTGATTATCGCCAGCGAAAGTTATCCGTTTTTTCGCGGCCGGGAAATGACTTATAAGGCGTTTGAACCGCTCAACCCGTGGCTCGAGGCGGAAAAGCATGATTACGTGCTGGGAACTTTTTATTGGACAGGGATTGATTATCTGGGTGAAGCGGAGGCGGGCTGGCCGTATCACGGATGGAATTGCAGTCTGATCGACACCTGCGGTTTTGTTCGTCCCGTCGGACATCTTGTTCACAGTTTTTGGTCAAAAGAATCAATGGTGTATTTGGCGGTTCTGGATGAAACGCTGGAGGAGTCCGCATCCACCAAGGATCATTGGGGCTGGCCCACAATGACGTCTCACTGGAGTGTGCCTGTTCCGGAAGGTCAGCCGGTAAAGATTGCGGTTTTTTTACAAACTGCCCAAGTGCAGAGATTTATGTGAATGGACAGTCAATGGGACGCTAGGAACGCTGCGATTTTCCGGACGGGATGATGATTCGGGTGATTCCGTATATCCCCGGATGCATTGAAGTCCGGGGGCGGAAAGAGGGGCAAATGCTTTGCACGCATCAGCTGCGGACAGCCAGCCGACTCAAATTTGCCTGCTGACAGTCCAAAATGTTCTACGGGCCGACGGACAGGATGTCAGCCATGTGGAGGTACAGATTCAAGACGCTGAAGGGATTGTAGCTCCCAACGCAGCGCATACAATCCGGTACTTGATGAAAGAATCCGGAACGATTCTCGGCGTGGATAACGGGGATCTAACCAGTATGGAATTGTATCAGACCTCTGTACGAAAGACATTTCAGGGACGGACACTGGTAATCATTCAGTCTCTCCGGCAGGAAGAAACAATTACCCTTCAGGCCAAAGCAGACGGCTTGAAAGAGACAGCCGTAATTATTCGGACGGTCGCTTCCGAACCGACAAATAAAGCTCTATCAGCTGCTCAATCATTCCGCTGACGGGATGGTTCCGCCGAACATACTCCTGTGCCGCCATGGCCAGCTGACGCGCCAGCTCCGGGCGGCTTAGAAGTTTTTTCAAAGCCGTATAAATGCTCAATTCGTTGTTCGGTTCCAGCCAAAGCGCCGTTACGCCGTCCTGCAGCAGCCCTCCCGCCGGGTCAGGGGCCCCCGCTACCGCCAGCCCCGTTCCCATCGCCTCCAGCAGGAGCGGCTCGAACCGCCGGACCGGATTCAGATAAACAAAGATATCGGCCCCGGACAGAACATCCCGAATCGATTCCTCCATCGGAACTACACTCAAATTTGACCGCAATCCAAGATTTCGAATTCTTCGGCGAACCGCATGCTCCGCCCGTCCGGAACCGAGAATCGCCGCAAAAAAATCAAATCCATCCAACCGCAGATGCCGCAGGGCCTGAAGAAATGGTTCGAGAGAATCCGCCCGTTCCAGCGGGTGAACAAGAACCAGACTCGGCAGCCGGGAGGGGTCGGAAAAACAGACACAGGTATCCTCCGTATAGCAGCCGGGCCGTATCAGATAGACTTGCGGTATCTTTTGCTGCTGCCCCATTCGGCGAACTGCTTCGGCAATCGGCTCGCTGGCCGCCGTTAGGGCCGCAGCCTGCTCAAAAGGATAAAGCCAGCCAAGAAACCTTTCCGGAAATTCAAAAAAAGAAAGCACATAAGGCACCTGAAGACTTTCGGAAAGAAAAACCAAAAGGCGTGCGTGAGCGGGCCAGACACCGTGCAGCACCGTCGGACGATAGTGCCGGACCCAGTCAAGAAACTCTCTCATCCGCTCTCCCCGCCGGCGCAGCTGCCAGCCCCGCGGATATTCAAAAACTTCGATAGAAGGACATAAAACCTTATAAAAATCACTCCCGCAAGGCCCCGCCAGCGCCGGACGATAGGAAGACCCCACCAGACCTACCAGCATACTGCGAAAGAGTCCCGGATACAACCGAAGCACCTCCGGCCGGACAAAAAGCAGAGGCCGGCAAACCTTTTGACACAAACCGCCGGTACTGTTTTGGCCGGAAGGCATCATTCTCTTATTGATTCCTGCTTCCACGGGACAAAATTTGTGTCAGCTTTTCAAGTTCGCCCGCTTTGATATGGTAGCACTGCGAATCATCAGGAAACCGGCCTTCCCGGATTTCCTGAGCATAAGCGGCCACGGCTTCCTCAACCGTCCGGCCCAAATCAGCAAATCGTTTCGAAAATTTCGGCAAAGAACCGCTGCTCAATCCGAGAATATCCGAAATCACCAGAATCTGGCCGTCACAGTCCGGCCCCGACCCGCAGCTGATAACCGGAACAGGACATTCACGGGCGATGATTCCCGCCGCCTCCCGAGCCGTCCCTTCCACAAGAAGCGAACTGGCCCCGGCCTGGACAACTTTCTCGCTCAGTTCAATTAATTCGTAGGCCAGCTCCGCCGTTGTGCCCTCGGCTTTCAGTCGTCCGAGTTTCGTGATGCTCTGAGGACGAATTCCGATATGGGCCATCACCGCCATCCCCGCGTCACTGACGGCTTTGACGGCGTCCAAATAAGCCGCAGAGACCTCCATTTTAATAATCTGTGCATCGGCCTCTTGAACAAATCGGCCTGCATTTCGGACCGCATCCGACGGGGAGGTCTGATACGACAAAAACGGCATATCGGCAGCCAGACATACATCCGGAGCACCCCTTCGAACCGCCGCCGTAAGCATTACCATCATATCCATAGTTGCCGGCAGGGTTGATTCATATCCGAATACAACTTGGGCCGCAGAATCCCCCACCAGAATCATATCCACCCCTGCCCGGCTGACCCACTGGGCAGTCGTGTAGTCATAGCATGTAACCGCCGTAATCTTCCGGCCGGCTTGCTTCATTTCCAGCAACGTCAAAATGTTCTTTCTTGCTGCCATATCTTCCACAACATTTTATTTTACAATAACTTACTCTCTTTTCTTTTGCAAGGAGAAAAAACCTAAAGGCAAACCGTTTTCTGTTCAACAAATCAAGACACAATATATCCCTTAAAATGCATTAAAATTTTGTTAAAGTTCTGAACAAAATCTGTTCGATATGACTATAGCATATAAAAGAAGGGTCTTTCAGGGTCTTATAGAGAGTACTTTTCAGGCTTTTCATCACCCTCCTCCGAAGCCAGATTCTAACTCGTTTGGGATCTGGCTTTTTTTATCTTTACAAGCAAAACACCAACAATGAAGCCCTATTTTATCCGTTTTTCCCAGATTCTATCAGCGACTGACTTCGAAGCCATTCAAGAATGGCATCCACCGGTTGATAGGCTGGAGCCAGATTGGTTTGTTCAGGAGCAATCTTCAGCATCGGTTCACGGTGAAAAGTTTGATACTGCTCCCCCTGCTCCGGGGTTGGCTCATATCCTTTATTCAGATGCGGAGCAAGCATAATCAGCAATTCCGAGTTTGTTTTTTCCTTCCTTTCGCTCGAAAACAGAATCCCCAGAAGCGGCAGATTTCCCAATACCGGCACCTTCTGAGTCGTTATCAAGGTGTCTTTTCTGCGCAAGCCGCCTAAAACAATCACCTGACCGTCTTCTACCAGCAGCGTTGTTCGGGCCTGCCGGGTATTGACAATAGGCACATTGGTGGATGATTTGCCCGAGGTCACATTCTGCTTTGGCTGAATTGTCATCTGGATTTTCCGCTCATCCGTCACCACCGCTTTGACCGTCAGCGTTACGCCCACTTCCTTAAATTTCGTACTCGTCAACGTTCCGCCGCCGGATGTATCGCTGGTCTCCGTATAAGGAATTTCCTCCACCGTTTTGATTTCCGCCTCCTGTCCGCTGAGCACCACAATCCGCGGGGTCGCCAGCAGTTCCACGTGCCGCTGCTGCTGGAGTGCATGCAGCGTCGCCGTCAAATCCCCATTGAGAAACGTAAGGTCCATTCCAGCCGTGGCCGGTGTGGATGTATCAAAGGTATCCAGCAAAACCTGCTTGGAGGTCGTTCCTCTGCCCTCCGCACCTCCCAGAAGAAACTGCCAATTGACGCCGATTTCCGTATCGTCAACAAGCATCACGTCCGCTATGACCACTTCAATCAGAATCTGCTCCGGCATTCGGTCCGCCCGGCGGACTTCACCGACTATCCGCTCCAGATAATCCGGCAAATCACAAAGGAGAAGCGAGTTGGTGGCTGCATCAATCGATACCTTGCCTGCCGGCGAGAGCATTCCGCTGACCAGGTCCTTCAGATTTTCCGCACGAAGGAACTTCAGCATCACCGTCTGTACGGCCATCTGACGCCCGTCTATGGAAGCGGCTGCCGATTCAGCAGGCTCCATCACAGACACTTCAGCCGTCAAACTCCCAAACGGATCGCGGGAAACCGCTGTCTCCTGGGCGTACACACACATTCCAAAAAGCAAAAAACCCGGTAAAACGATCTTTATTATCCCATTCATACCTTATTGCTCCTTTGACTTCTCCGTCGTGGACGGCTCCCGACGGTCCATATCTCGGGCAATCGGCACCAGCAGGCACGCCCGCCCCGTCAGTACACCCGGACGCTCTCTGGTCGAGTCAATCTTCAGCGAATCCAGCAGCACACATTGTGGATAGGATTCGATCTGGCGAACCCACTGAATCCAGGCGTCATACGTGCCGTGCATCAGCAGCTTGACCGCCCGGATATCCACGGTCTTGGACTCATTGGGCAAAACGGAAAGGGGTTTTGGTGCTGCCTCGTATTCCACAGAGGCCAGACGACAGCGTGCCTGAGCGGCGGCCTGTTCCAGCCAGACAAAAAAGGATTCAGCCTGTTCTGACGTAAAGATCGATGAGGGCTCCGACGCCTGCTGGTCTTCCAGCTGCCGCAGCTGGGAATCCAGACGCTCTTTCATTCGTTCCATCGACGCCAGACGTTCGGCGTAGAGGGCCTCAAACCGCCGTCCCTGAGAAGAGGCCTGAGCCGACTGCACAAGGGGATGCAGAAACAGCGGATACCCCGCTGCCAGAATCACTCCCGCCGCCAAAACAGGCAGCCACTCCCGAAGCCAAGCCCCCTGTTTAATCAGCTGCAGCCTCTGCATCCTTCTTTTCTCCTGTTTCAGAAGGGTTCATTCGGCAGACAATCCGAAACTCATACATTCGCCCGGAAGATGCACCCAGCCGGCTTTCCGTTATCTGTGTGTTCGAAATCCGGGGACTTTGGCCCAGCTGTGCAGCAAACTGATGAACAGCCTGCAGGGACAAAGCCCTGCCCGCGATGCCGATTTGTCCTTTCCGGTCCATTTCCAGAGAAGTCATTTGAACCGAAGCCGGAACGGCGTTGGCAATCTCTTCAAAGATTGCAGAGAAGGAATAAAGCGTTTTTTGTCGGAGGAGCCGTCGGCTGCTCTGGTGCAGGTCACGGAGCCGGTCGAGTTCTTCTTTGGCCTGTTTTTGGCATTCTGCCAGTTGCACCAAACGCAGCGGCTTAGGAGAAAGCGAATCCGCCGATGCATTCAGAGACCCCAGCCGGGCGGCCGCATAAAATCCTACGATCATCAAAACGGCTGCCGCAACCGTCTTTCGCAGACTTTTCTGCCAGGCATACAGTTCCGGCACCTCCGGCGGCAGCAAGTCCGGCATGGTCTGTGCAGACGGCTGAATTCCTGTCCAGGCGGCTCCGAGGGCCGCCAGTCCAATCAGCCCCTTGTCCTTTGGTACAATGCTGTTGGACTGCCAGTCAGGGGCAATCCAACTCACCGTCCGGCCCCCCAATCCTTCTAAAGCTGATGCCAACTTTTCTTGAACGCCATTTTTCTGATCCAGAATTACCAAAATCCGGCCGTGATGCGGAAACGAAATTCCTTTTTCCAATTCGTAAAACTGCTGGATTGTGCGTATCTGGCTGAAAAGAAAAGCAGCGATGTCGGCTTGTCCCTCACAGGAAAACCGCTGCACGAAATCCAATTTCCGCTCTAAATAGATGCAAATCGTCAGCGTCTGACCGGTCAGGGAAGCCAGCAGAAGATTTTTGCCCGCTCGGGTTTCATTGCAGAAGGACTCTGCGGCCTGATAGACGGCACAGAAATCCGTCTGAAGCGACTGAATCCGGATTCCCGCCAGCCGGAAGGTATCCACGAGATTGCGGATGCATTCCCGGGTTGTCAGGGCTGCAAGAATCTTCCCTTTTCCATCGTCATCCGTTCCGAGCAGTCGGTAATCCGCATAAGGGGTCCTTTTGGCCAGAATCGGACTGAAACGCATTTCTGTATGGATGAATTTCTGCATATTCGACGGAATTTCCGCCGGCAAATCCAGAATCTGTGCAGCCATCTGACCGTCCGGCACCACGACAACCGCCTCCCGAAGTCTGATTCGGGCACTTGTGAGCATTTTTCGAATTCGAGCCGCCGTCCGAGCCGGAGACTGAACCCATCCCCCGCAAACCTCTCCCGGCAACAGGTCCGCACGGGCAGACCGAAGACGGACAATTTGGGAGCCGGAGGCTTGTACCCAGACGGCCTCTATGTAGGCATCCGTCAAAACAATCCCTAAAGACTCTTTTTTTCGGCTGCTTTTCATGGATTGACTCGCAAGGATTGAATCGAAACCGGATAGGGCGAAGACAATCCTGTACGCACCTCAGCTGTCAGACGGGCCTGATAGCCGGCTGATGTTCTTCCGACGGACTCTATCGTAATCAAAGGCGGATTGCCGGCTACGGAAACACTATAGGAATCCTCAAAAAACGGCTTATTTGTAAACCCGCTTTTCCAGGCAATATCCTGCCGAATTGCGGCAATCGCATCGTTCAGCCCTGCCTCCGCAACCGCCAGGGCACGGGTCATTTCCCGATGGTTGCTCACCTGCAGAAGCTCTTGCGTTGTCAAATGGAGCATCCCGATCACCAGAGCCGCTGTAAGAGCCAGCAGGAACACCACAATCAGCAGCACACTGCCGGAACAGCTTGTCCTCGTTCTTACCGACACCGTTTTTCTCCACTTTATGACAGAATCCGCCTCCTTAAATTCATCGTCTATCCAAGGATGCCGATTAAGCGGCTTTTCCTGCGGTTTGAATCTTCTTCCAAACGGTCTGCCAAGGTCGGGAAGGTCCGCCTTATCGGAACGGAAAACAAAGAGAAGAACGGTCCGATAAATCCTTGCAGGAATCGCTACATTCTTCCGGCAGCCCATTCGATTGAACGGCGAAGAATCAGCCATCCTTCATCTGTCAGCCAACTGTTGTCAAAGCCGTTGTATCCCCAAGGCAAAACCACCCGTCTGGCCGGTGCTGACGCTCCTCCCGCCAGAGCACCGCCTGCCTCCACAGCTGCCAGATTCACATGAGACTGCAAAAGCCGCATTCCCAGCGGCACCAGCCCGCCGGCCGTGGAACCCCTGACACGAACCAAATCCCCAAACAGATAGGATAAGACAATCACATATTCATTCAACGCATAGGAACTTGTAATGGGATGTGTAGGGTTCACAACCCGTACACCCCAACCCAAATACATCGAGCCCTCCTGATTGGAAATCCGCATATCATCATGACAATTCTCATGTTCCATCACCACCCCAATCGGCACCATAGCCAGTTTCGAACCGAGATTTTGACAGCCGCAGCTGGAGGGAATAAACACTACATCGGCCGCCGCAGCCGCCGCATCAACCTGCGACTGGCCGGCGTGATCATCCAAAAGCGAAATCTCATACCCCCAGCCCTCCAGCCGCTGGAAAAGCTGCTGTTCATACGCCGTCAAAGAAGAGGGATTCCCCACAACCAGCAAGATACGCAGGGCGGTCGGTTCCGGCTCGGTCCGCAGGTAAACAGAAAAATCATAGGATTCACTTCGCCCCCCTGTGCCGGCAATGACCGAACTGACCCGAATCAGCCGAATCGAAGACACCTCTTCGGCGGGATTAATCAAATCATCAAGAGAAAAACCGGAAATTTGAAAACGGCTGACCGGCCCAGCCAGCAGGGACAAATTTCCTGCCGTACCAAAATAGACGTATCCGTCAGGGCCGACTTCATAACGGCATGTTTGTCCTGCTGCATCCTGAAACTCTACAACCCCCAAAGACTGACCCGAACCGCTGATGACCGATATTGAACGAGCCGCCGCCAAATAACGATGCAAATGCTCCTGAAGAACCCGGGCATTCTGCTGAATCTCTGAAGCGGACTCTTTGGAGTCCCACCCCGCCTGCAAAATCCGAAACTGCGGCAAAATCACCAGAAACACCACCGAAACCAGCGACAACGCCAATATCATCTCCACCAGCGTCCAGCCGCCTCTGAATCGCTCGGATTGTTCGATTCGCTGTTCCATCATTCCCTTATTGAAGCCGGGCAATCCGGCTTCGAAGTACAGCCAGAATCTCCGATTCCTCCAAAACTCCATTCCGATTTTCATCATATCCCACGGACACACTAACCGTCCGAAGAAGCGGGGCCGCGTCCGCACTCACCGTTCCCAGATATCCCCCTCCCAACACTTGATTGGAAACGGACCAGGAAGAAGAAAAGTCCGCTGCGGCGCGGGCCCGAAGCTCTTCCATCTGATTCTGGGCCAAAATCAGCGAACGAGTGGCCTTTTCCGCCCGGGATGTGAAGAAATACACCCGGCTGGTGGCCTGCAGCACCGGCACCATCGCCAGCGAAAGAATAAGCGTAGAGACCAAAACCTCCGTAAAGGTCATCCCCGAACGGAACAATCTTTTTGAATACCGACTCATTCTTCTTTCCGGCATAAAACGGCTCCTGTTGCCGGAATCACCGTAAGGGTATAGCGAATATTTCCCGCGGAAAGACGAATCTGACTGCCGCTGCCGCTGACGAGGCTGCCCAGCGGACCGAACGCAAAGGTCCGGCCGCCTGTACAGACTACACCGGAGGCAAATGAAACACTCGCTCGAACGACTCCGCTTTGGCGGCTCCGCACAGAATAGCCGGTGTAGGGTTCCTCACCCTCCATCCGGAGTTCATAGCCGGACGGATTGCCGGCGGCATCCGCCAGGGCCAGCTGACGCGTCCAGCGGAGGTCGGCGGCCAGCTGACGGGCGGCCGTCTTGACGGACTGCCTGCCCACAGCCCCCATCGGCAGACGCGGAACCGCCGCCGCTGCCAGCAGTCCCGCCAAAAGAAGCACAAACAGCAGTTCAAAAACGCTGATGCCCGCCGATAACCGTTTCACCGTCTTGTCCTCAAAAAAAGAGGGACACCGCACTCGGAAAGCGGTATCCCTGCTGATTGCTTCGGAACAAAACCGTTACTCAATCAGTGATTGCACGTCACACGATGATTGGCATTCATGGTGTACGTGCCGCCCAGCGGACAGGCCGGTGCACCATCCGGAAAATAGGTCGTGTTGTTTGTGACGTTCGATAAAGCCGCCGGATAGCTGCCCTGGTCCACGTAATACATCTCAATCGCCGAATTAATCAAACTCACATTCGTATCACACGCCCGCTGACGGGCATTGCTGGCACTCTGCGAAATGCGCGGCAGAGCAATCGCGGCCAACGCACCCAGAATCATCACGACAATCAGCAGTTCTACCAGCGTAATACCTTTTTTATCTTTCATGGCCTTACCTTTCCTGTTTCATTGTCTGTCTGTTCCGCTTCCACCGTGCATCCGTTTCATCGTCCAAAACGACCCCCGACTTTCGCACGAACACCATTTTTTTCTAAATCATTTTCCGCCGCGGCGGCTTATTTGATATGGCTCATATAATCAAACATGGGCAGATAAACTCCCAGCAGAATCAGCCCGACCGTCGCTCCCATGACGACCGATAATATCGGCTCCAGTTTCACCAAAATCGCGTTTGTCCGTCGCTGAACCGCATGGTCCAGATAATCCGCCCCTTTGGCGAGCATCTGCGGCACCAGACCCGCCTGTTCTCCGGCATGAGCCAGCTGGACAATCACCGGCGGGAATATCGGATGTTCGGCCAGCAGCTGTGACAAAGAACTGCCGGTCATCATCTCCTGCTCGATTCGCTCTCCGATTCGGCTCATAACACTGTTGCGGCAGACCTGACGGGCCTGCTGAAGGGCCTGAACAATCCCGACACCAGCCGACGACATCATCGCGAAGGTCCGAATATACCGGCTGACCAGCATCATTTTCACCAGCGGCCCGACCGCCGGAAGGTTGAGAACCGCTTTATCCCATAGCGTCCGCAACCCCGGATGGTTTTTCCATCGTTTCCAGCTCCAATAGAACATTCCCATCAGGAGCGGAAAAATCCAGAAATAATGACGCACCAGTTCGCTGAGCCCAATCAGAATCTGTGTCGGCCACGGCAGTTCAATATGCAGCTGCTGATAGAGCCGCTGAAAAACCGGAATTACAAAAATCACAATGGCCGTCAGAATACCCGCACAAAGCAGGGCCACCACAGCCGGATATAAAAACGCTCCCTTGACTTTCGTCTTGACCTCCAGCTGTTTTTCATAATATTCCGCTGCTTTTTTGAGCGCCTCGGCCAGCTTGCCTCCTGTTTGTCCAGCCTCGAGCATCCCCAGAAAGAAATCCCCGAATATCTCTCGATAGGGTTCAAAGGCCGACGCAAGCGGCACGCCGGTCTCAATCGAACATCGCACCGAGTTCAAAATGGACCTCAGCGTTTCATTGGAGGTCTGCTCCTCCAGGGTCTCCAGACATCGCACCACTGTCAGTCCTGCCGCAAACATCCCCGAGAATTCATAGGCAAACGCCACAATCTCCGTTGGACGAATCCCCTTTTTGAAAGCGGCGGCGGCTCCTGCCTGCTCTGCCGGCTTGGCCTCCAGCAGACGGCAGCCCAGTTTTCGCAGTTCCGCCTCCAGATGGGCGGTGTCTGCTGCATCCTCATAAATGCCGGTCAGCCGAATTCCGCGGCTGTTTTCCGCAATATACTGATACGAAGGCATTTGCTTTATCTTTCCCGCATATTAATCACGCGCAGAACTTCCTCCAGCGTCGTTCGGCCCTGCCGGACGGCCGAAAGCCCCTGCATTTTCAGCGTCTTCATTCCCTCCTGAATCGCCTGCTCCTTCAACTCATCTTCCGACGCCCCAGAAACAATCAGACGGCGAATCGAGGGCGTCATCATCAAAATCTCATAAACGGCCGCACGTCCCAGATACCCCGTCCGGCGGCAGTCGCCGCAGCCGGTCCCCCGATAGAGAACGGTCGGGGCATCTGCATCGGCGAACATTCTCATTTCCTCCGTCTCCGGTTTATAAGAATGACGGCACCGGGGGCAAATCGTCCGAACAAGCCGCTGTGTAATCACCCCCAGCAGGGCACCGGCCAGCTGATGAGCAGCCACACCCAAATTGAGAAATCTCGGAATGACTCCAACTGCGGTATTCGTGTGCAGGGTGCTCAGAACCAAATGGCCCGTCTGGGCCGCACTGACGGCTATCTCGGCCGTTTCCTCGTCCCGAATTTCTCCGATCAGAATAATATCCGGATCCTGCCGAAGAATGCTTCGCAGAACCGAAGCAAAGGTAAGACGAATATCCGGTTTGACCTGCACCTGCGTAATCCCGGCAATCTGGTATTCCACCGGATCCTCCACCGTCACAATGTTGTGTTCCGGACGATTCAGCTGCTGAATCATCGAATAGAGCGTGGTGGTCTTGCCGCTCCCTGTAGGACCCGTCAGCAGAATCATTCCGTACGGATTGCTCAACAGGGAACGAAACTTCTCCAAATCCGACGACTCGTTTACCAGCTCCTCAAGCCGCCGCAGCCCCGTCTGGGAATCCAGGATTCGAATGACAATCTTTTCCCCGCCGACCGCCGGCAGCGAAGAAACACGCAAATCATATAATTTGCCCTGCTGCTCCAGAGCAATATGCCCGTCCTGCGGAAGCCGCTGTTCCGAAATGTCCATATTGGCCAGGATTTTAATATGAGAGACCACCTGACGTTGCACGGACGAAGGGACCTCCAGGGCATTCTGAAGAAGCCCGTCTATCCGGTAGCGGACTTTCATATCCGGCTGCTGCGGCTCCAGATGAATATCGCTGGCCCGGCTGTCGATAGCTCCGGTCAAAATGGATTCAACCAGTCGTACAACCGGCGCATCGGCCGACCGGACAGCCTGCCGAGCTGGTGTATGTTTTTTTTCCTCGGCGGGTTTATGCTTCAGCCGCATGGACACAATGTCCTGGCGGGTCAGATTTTCTACATTGTAGTGTTTCTGAATCGCCTGACGAATGGCTTCCGAGCCGGCCGCCACCGGTCGAACCTCATAACCTGTCCGGGCGGCTATCATTTGGCGAACAGACAGATTCAGCGGACTGCTCATTGCCACAACCAGTTTGCCTGACTGGATACGAAGCGGAATCAGGCCATATCGGCGGGCGGTCTCCGGGGGAACCAGTTTAAGGGCTGAGGAATCTACCATTTCCGGAGTCAGGTGGATAAACTCAATTCCGCTGCAGACCGCGGCCAATTCGGTCAGATCATCCTCATTCAGCCAGTCCTTTTGCCGGAGCAGATGGAAAAGACTTTCCCCGGTTTTTTCCTGCTCCGTCAGGACTTCCTGAATCTGCTCTTCTGATAGAAAATGCCGCTGCCGCAGGGCATCCAAAACCGCCGCCGTCTGTTCATCAATTCCGGACGAAGTCGCTTTCATTCGACACTCCATGCGCAGAAAAACCAAACTTCATCTTTCTTTTCGACCGGATGACCGCTCCGCTTAACCGATGGTTTCTGGCAGGCTTACATAAAAAGAAAAAGATTCTGCAAAAACAGACAGGGGATTTGACCGATATGATGACGTTGCAGGACGTATTTAGACTGGATATTTTGGATGTATTTACGGGATTATATGGCCATCAAACAAGAGCTTTTCCCTCTTGAATCCGGTCCGCTCACGGAAGAACAGACCCTTTTTGAGGCGGGACAGGCCGTGCGAAGCCTCTCCCACTTTGTGAAAAATCTTCTTCAAATGGTCGGGGGAAGCGCCGAAGTGGCTCAAACGGCCCTTCAAACCGGCAACTCGAAATGCCTCGAAAAAAGCCTCAATCTCCTCCTTCCTAATCTCGAACGGCTGCGCCGAACAGTCCTTGACTTGTGTGAATACAGCCGAATCCGCCCGCTGGAAGCGGCCGCATGCAACATCAAAATGCTTTGGGCCGATGCTTTGGCCGATCTACCCGCTCCTGCGAAGGAGAAACTTCCTCCTATCACCTTCCAAGCCGACAGTCCTCTGCCCGGCGCTCTTCTGGACCCGGACAAAATCCGCCGGATGTTTCGGCACGTCCTCATTTTTTTGCTGGATCAGAAAACCAATTCGATATCGATCGAAATCCGCATCCTGCCGCATCCGTCCCAATGGCTTATCTCTTTTGCTTGGGAAGGCATCCTGCCGGAAAATCCGCACAGTCTCTTTGAACCCGCCGAACCCAAAGGCAGCCAATGGGGGACGGGACTGGATTTGCCCCTGGCGGCTCGAATCATCCATCAGCACAACGGACACACTGAGGCCGTGCAGGAGGGGAAAAACGCGATTCTGCGGTTATATCTGCCCTTGCAGACGCTTGAAAGAATTGACAGCACTTGCCTTTAGAATTGATTCAGGAAGCGGATGTCGTTTTCGAACAGAAGCCGGATATCCGAAATGCCGTATTTCTTCATCGCCAGCCGCTCAATGCCGAATCCAAACGCCCAGCCGGTGTATTTCTCACTGTCGATTCCCACGGCATCAAAGACATTCGGGTCCACCATCCCGCAGCCGCCGATTTCCATCCAGTGTTCGCTGCCGTCCTTATCCGTCCACAGAATATCCACCTCGCAGCTGGGCTCCGTAAACGGAAAGAAGCTGGGCCGAAACTGCCATTTTGTGCCGGCCCCGAAAAAGATTTGAATGAACTGGTGAATTGTACTTTTCAGGTCCACCATGCTGACCCCCTCATCCACCACAAGGGCCTCCAGCTGATGGAACATAAACATATGCGTGGCATCCACCGTATCCGGCCGATACACCCGTCCCGGCGCAACCACCCGAATCGGGGGCTTCTGCCGCTCCATGACCCGAATCTGAATCGTCGAGGTCTGACTGCGAAGCAGCCGCCGCTCATCGATGTAAAAATTGTCCATTGGGTCGCGGGCCGGATGCTCCGGCGGAATATTCAGGGCAATAAAATTGTGCCATTCATCTTCGACTTCCGGCCCGTAGGCCACAGCAAACCCCATCCGTCCGAAAATCTCCAGCAGTTCGCTGATGGTCTGAGAAATGATATGGCTCTTGCCCTGTCGTACCGGAAGGCCCGGCAGTGTTACATCGAGAATCGGCCCGCCCCGATGCACGGTACCCAAGGAGCTCTTTTTCCGCTCGAACGCCTCCGTTACCTCGTTTTTGATTCGATTGGCCAGCTGCCCGCCCTGCTTTTTGAATTCCGCGGGCAGCGCACCAATTTGACTGAGCATCAGGGTCACCTGGCCCTTTCGGCCCAGATATTTGATGCGGAAGGCCTCCAGCTGCTCAGCGTTTGAAACTGCCTCCAGCTCCTGCAGAGCTGCTCGGCCGATTTGTTCGAACTGTTCGAGCATACCCCAACCCTACAGGGCGGCTTTGGCTTTTTCCGCAATCTGGTCAAAAGCAGCCGGGTCGGCAATGGCCAGCTCGCTGAGCATTTTGCGGTTCAGCCCGATTCCGGCCTTTTTGCAGCCGTTGATGAAATGGCTGTAGCTGATTCCTCGCTGCCGGCAGGCGGCACTGAGCCGGATAATCCACAGCCCCCGGTAGGTCCTCTTTTTCTGCTTTCTTCCGATTCGGGCATTCACATTGGCCCGAACGGCGGCCTCTTTGGCCAGACGAAGCAGTTTGCCGTCCGGACCGCGGTGTCCCTTAACAACCTGAAAAATCCTCTTTTTAGATTGGCGCCGTGCAGCGCCGCAACGTACTCTCGGCATACCAGCTTTCCTTTCGTATTCGTTTCTTTCGCCCGCTGCGGCAGCTGATGTGGCCGGGAAGCAGGCCCAATTGACTTGTTTTCCTTACTGCCCGAGCAGGACCCGGATTTTCTTGGCGCGAACGCCCTTCACCAGAGTGGTCGAGCCGAAACGCCGCCGCCGCTTGGCGCTCTTGTCACTGAGCAAGTGCCCGCCGCCGCAGCGTTTGCGCTTGACCTTTCCGGTACCGGTTATCTTCACCCGCTTGGCAAGTCCTTTATGGGTTTTTAATTTCGGCATTGATAAAATCCCTCAAAATCAAATTTCTTTCAGAAAAAGAGCTACATAATTTATCCCGGATTGACCGGCACGTCAACCCAAAAATCTTTAAAAGAACCGATTTTGCCCTGTCTAACTGCCCTTGGCGGGAACCAGCACCATAGTAATCCGTTTGCCCAGCATCTGGGCCGGACGCTCAATCTTGGCCACTTCCTGAAGGGCCTGAACGATCTCATCCATCATTTGGTAGCCTTGATCAACATGGGCCATTTCCCGTCCTCGAAACGGCATTGTAAACTGCACTTTATGCCCCTTTTCGAAGAACTTGACGGCCTGCGACAGCTTAATCTGGCGGTCATGGTCGTCAATTTTCGGCCGAATCCGAATCTCCTTGAGCGTAACGACGTGCTGTTTTTTCTGGCTTTCCTTGGCCTTTCGCTTCTGCTGGTACAAAAATTTGCCGTAATCCATAATCCGGCAAACCGGCGGATTCGACGTCGGCGATACCTCCACCAAATCCAGTCCTGCTTCCATGGCCCGGCTGCGGGCTTCCTCAATCGACACAATCCCGACCTGCTGGTTGTTCTCGTCAATCAGCCGAACGGGGCTGACCCGAATCCGCTCATTAATCCGATAATTCAGCTCTTTAGTGATAGCGCATCCCTTTCCAAAAAGTTGTGAAATCGTTTCAGACCCGGTTCATAACGTCAGCGACAAAGACCGACTGCGGATTTTTTCCTGCACGCCGGCCAGAAATGCTTCCGCGCCCATCGAACCGCTTTCCTTCGACTGGCGAAGCCGAACGGTCAGCGTGCCCGTCTCCTCTTCCTTCGGCCCGACTACCGCCATATACGGAATCCGCTCAGAATGGGCCCGGGCGATTTTGGCACCAATCTTGTCATCCGTCAGGTCCGCTGTGCAGCGAATCTCCGCCTCTTCCAGCCGGTACTGCACCTGCTCGGCATAGGCATTTGTCTTTTCGCTGATCGACAAAACCCGCACCTGTTCCGGAGCCAGCCAGACTGGGAAATTCCCGCCGTAGTGCTCTATCAGAATCCCCAAAAACCGCTCCAGCGAACCCAAAATCGCCCGGTGAATCATCACAGGCATTTTCTCTGTATTGTCCCGGTCGGAATAGACCAGATTGAACCGCTGCGGCATCGAAAAATCCAGCTGAATCGTCCCCAGCTGCCAGGAACGGCCCAGACAGTCATTGATATGAAAATCAATCTTTGGTCCGTAAAACGCCCCGTCGCCTTCATTAATCTGAAAGGCCAGCCCTTTGTGCTTCAGGGCTCCGGCCAGCGCATTCGTCGCCAGCTCCCAGATTTCATCCGAGCCGATGTGCTTTTCCGGCTTGGTGGACAGCTCAATATGATAGTCCTCAAATCCGAAGGTCGAGTAAATCTCCTGAACCAGATTAATGACCCCGATAATTTCGCTTTCAATCTGCTCGGGCGTGCAGAAAATATGGGCATCATCCTGCGTAAACTGCCGCACCCGCACCAGCCCGTGCATCTGCCCGCTGGCCTCATAGCGGTGGACCAGTCCCAACTCCGCCACCCGCATCGGCAACTCCCGATACGAATGCTTCCTCGAGTTATAAATCAGAAGCCCGCCCGGACAATTCATCGGCTTGATGGCATAATTGACCCCGTCCACCGAGGTAAAATACATATTCTCCTTATAATGGTCCCAATGCCCGCTGCGATGCCAAAGCGACTCGTTGAGAATAATCGGCGTCTTCACTTCCACGTATTTGTACCGGCGGTGCACCTGCCGCCAGAAGTCGATGATTTCGTTCCAGATAATCATCCCCTTCGGATGCAGAAAAGCAAATCCCGGTCCCTCTTCGTGAAAGCTGAACAGATCCATCTGCTTTCCGATAAGCCGATGGTCCCGCTTTTTGGCCTCCTCGAGCCGTTCCAGATAGGCATCCAGCTCCTTCTTCGTCGGCCAAACCGTTCCATAAACACGCTGCAGCATCTTCTGGCTGGCATCCCCGTGCCAATAGGCGCCGGCCACACTCATAATCTTAAAGGCTTTCAGGTCGATACAGCCGGTTCGCGGGATATGCGGCCCTCGGCAAAGGTCTTCGAAATCGCTGTCGCCGTGCCGGTAAAAACTGATAACGTCCCCGCTGGCCCGCTGGATATTATCCAGTTTATAGGGGTCATGGGCCATTTTCCGAAGGGCTTCCTGCCGACTCATCTCAATCCGAATGAATGGCTGGTTGGATTGGATGATTTTCCGCATCTCCTCTTCGATTTTCTCAAAATCCTCCGGTCGAATGGGCTCATCCAGGTCAATGTCGTAATAAAACCCGTCGGCAACCGTCGGCCCGTAAACCAGTTTGGCCTTGGGCCAAATCCGGCAGATTGCCTCCGCCATAATATGCGCGCAGCTGTGCCGCAGCACCTCCAGTCCTTCCGGCTGGCGGGCCGTGAGTACTTCAAAGGAAACATCCCCCCGCAAAGGGGCAGACAAGTCGGCAAGCTTTCCGTTTATTTTAACAGCCAGAGCGGCTTTGGCCAACCCCGGCCCAATCTGTTCCACCGCCTGTTCGGCTCGTATTCCATCGGCCGCTTCCAGCACTTTCCCATCCGGGAGTGTCAGTTTTGCCATTTATCCTTTCATCCTGAATGAATCTTTTTTTTATTATCGACAATCTTCAAAAAATATACAGACGTTACAAAAAATGTCAACCACGAATATCGTTTTTACTAGGTCTTTAGAAAACCTACCGAACCCCCCAGAAACAGACTCTCCCCCTCTAAAAATCCCACTTTACAGTCAGCGCTCCATAAGCGTCAAAATAGTTCTGTTCTTTATATTCCTGAGTCAGATAGGTCTGCGAGTAGGCCACTTCAAATGAACGGAGTTGTACGACACAGCCCACCTGAAGATGTCCGACCACAGGTTCCGCATCCAAATCGGTCAAAAACTGGTTATATCCAACCGCTCTGCCGCCCAGCCGAACAAACAAATATCCTGCCTTTTCTTTTCGGTAGGCCTCCGCAATCGCTCCGGCAGGCAATTCCAGACGGTCCGGACCCCAATCCTTCGGCAATTCCCAAAAACCAAACCGACCGATTACGCTTGCCTGTAGATGACAAAACACCGAACCAGCCGTAAATCCATATTCCGAAAGAAAATCGACCTTTTCAGACGGCTTCCAAAACGCCCCCTGCAAACGCTGTTTGCGATACCAGGAAAAATCCACGGCCGGACGGTCTCCCAGCTGACTGTCCCAGCCGATCGGAGTTCCCGAGTGCATCGCTTCATGGACGCAGGTCTGAATCTGACGCCCTTTTGCAGAAGGCCCGATGACCCCCAAACTCAACTCCGCCTGGTCCAGAATCTGTTCATTGGCCCGCTGGACAAAGAGCCCGCTGTAAAGCCAGCCGGCAAACCGCATATCCTTCAGCCGCCGCCGGGCGGGCTCATCCACATGATCGGGGGTATAGATATTCTGCCCTAAAAAGATGCCTGCCGCCGTCTCGACCGGCCCCTGGGGAGCCGAGAAGAAAGGCAAGTCGAGCTGTTCGTATCCTTCCAGCCACCGCCAGCTCGGCTTGAATCCATACACCAGTTTGACTCCGTTGGTGTAATGGCGGTCTGTATTGTGATTGGGCTTCAGATACCGGCTGTCATTTTCGGCATATATTGTAAACGTCTCCGCTCGTCCCGCCGAACCCAAGGCCATCACCCCCAACAGCATCAGCCCCCCAACTGCCGTAAACGAGCCGTTTGCCATTTGACTTTTCTCCTTACTCCCACTCAATTGTCGCCGGCGGCTTGCTCGAAATATCATACACGACACGATTGACGCCGCGCACTTCATTGATAATCCGGTTGGCAATCCGTC
The DNA here is from genome assembly GCA_937949545.1 of uncultured Phycisphaerae bacterium. GTDB lineage: Bacteria > Planctomycetota > Phycisphaerae > Sedimentisphaerales > Anaerohalosphaeraceae > JAHDQI01. Next base: position 9,788 of record CALEDR010000019.1, on the reverse strand, counting down.
CGAGCACTTCGTAAGGAATCCGCGAGAAATCCGCCGTCATAAAGTCCGTCGTATCCACCGACCGAATCGCAATCACATGCTCATAACTGCGTTCGTCCCCCATCACGCCGACGGTCCCAATCGGCAGAAGAACCGCCAGCGTCTGACTGACCTGGCGATAAAGTCCTGCCGCCTTGATTTCCTCAATCAGAATATCATCTGCCTCCCGCAGAATAGCCAGTTTCGGTTCGGTCACCTCGCCGATAATCCGCACCGCAAGTCCCGGCCCCGGGAACGGATGCCGCCAGACCATCTCGTCCGGCAACCCAAGATACTCCCCGACCAGACGCACCTCATCCTTAAACAAATCCCGCAGCGGCTCGACCAGGTCAAACCCCAACTGCTCCGGCAGCCCGCCGACATTGTGATGCAGCTTGATATTCGCCGCCAGATTGCCGTCCTTTTTGCCCGATTCGATCACATCCGGATAAAGCGTCCCCTGCGCCAGAAAACGCGCATCCGGAATTTTAGCAGCTTCGGATTTGAATGCCTCAATAAACTCCGCTCCGATGATTTTGCGTTTCTGCTGCGGGTCCGTCACACCGGCCAGCTTTGCCAGAAACTGCTTTCCCCAATCCACCACCCGAAGGTCGATATGAAAATGATTGCGGAAGGTTGCCGCAACGCTTTCTCGTTCATTCTTCCGCAGCAGCCCGTTATCCACAAAGATGCAGACCAGCTGGTCGCCTACGGCTTTGTGCAGCAGGGTCGCCGTGACCGCCGAATCGACCCCCCCCGACAGGCCGCAAATCACCCTCGAGGAGCCCACTTTTCGACGGACGGCCTCAATCGCCTCCTGGACAAAATCGCTCACCTGCCAGTCGCCCCGGCAGCCGCAGATGTCATACAAGAAGTTGCGGATGATTTCCTGTCCGCGCGGCGTATGCGTAACCTCCGGATGAAACTGAACCCCCCAGAACCGCCCGTTTTTGTGCCGAACCGCCGCAACAGGACAAGTCGGTGTTTCGGCCAGCGGGATAAAATCATCCGGAAGCTGCTGCACCTGGTCGCCGTGGCTCATCCAGACGGTTGTATGCTCCGGAAGTCCCCGGAACAAGTCATCCCGACGGAGGATGGTCAGGGCCGTGCGTCCATACTCGCGGGCTGGTGCCGAGGAAACCTCGGCCCCCAGCAGTTTGCAGCCCGCCTGCATCCCGTAGCAAATGCCCAAAATCGGTACGCCCGCCTCCAACAGCCGACGGTCGCACATCGGGGCATTCGGAGCATAGACACTGGCCGGTCCGCCCGAAAGAATAATCCCCTTCAGACCCGGAAGCAGAATCTTCTCCAGCGGCATACTCGGCTGAACAATCTCCGAATAAACCTTATGCTCCCGCACACGACGGGCAATCAGCTGAACATACTGACTGCCGAAATCAACAATGACAATCTGCTCATGCATACAATCAACCATCAGCTGTCAAACGGCACATATCCCGAATAGTTCGGCGATTCTTTGGTAATCACAATATCATGCGGGTGCGATTCGCTCACACCCGCCGGACTGATTCGGACAAACCGTCCATTCTTCCGAAGTTCCTCTATCGTCCGCGTCCCGCAATATCCCATCCCGGCCCGCAATCCGCCAACCAACTGATACACGAAATTGCTCAGCGTACCCCGATACGGCACCCGTCCTTCGACTCCCTCCGGCACCAGTTTGTCCCGCTCCGCAGTTCCGCTCTGTCCGTAGCGGTCCGCCGAGCCCTGTATCATTGCCCCAATCGAGCCCATTCCGCGGTATTCCTTAAACTGACGGCCCTTGTAAATTACCAGCTGTCCGGGGCTTTCCGCCAGTCCGGCAAACAGCGAACCGAGCATTACGCTGGAGGCTCCTGCCGCAATCGCCTTGGTAATATCGCCTGAATGACGGATGCCTCCGTCGGCAATCACCGGCACGCCCTCTTTATCCGCATAGGAGACGGCATTCATCACGGCGGAAATCTGCGGCACCCCCACGCCCGAAATAATCCGCGTCGTGCAGATGGCTCCGGGACCGATGCCGACCTTCACCGCATCCGCCCCGGCCAGAATCAAGTCTTTGGCCGCATCCGCTGTGGCGATATTGCCCGCAATCACATCAATATCAAAATGTTTTTTAATCCAGCGCACCATCTCAATCACATTCTTGGAATGTCCGTGCGCCGTATCCACCACCAGCACATCCACCTCGGCTTCAATCAGGGCCCGGACCCGGTCGTGGTCTCGGACCCCCACCGCCGCACCAACCCGCAGCCGCCCGCGGGAGTCCCGAACCGCCGACGGAAACTGCTGCACCCGGTCAATATCCCGCATCGTAATCAATCCAGCCAGCCGACCTTCTTTGTCCACCAGCAGCAGCTTCTCAACCTTATGCTTCTGGAGAATCTTTTTGGCCTCCTCCAGCGTAGTTTCGGCAGGCCCCGTAACCAGATTCTCCTTGGTCATCACCTGCCGAATCGGCACCGAATCATCCGCCAGAAACTTCAGATCCCGCCGGGTCAGAATCCCCGCCAGTTTTCCCCCTTCTACAATCGGAATCCCCGAGACATTCTGTTCCTGCATCACCTCCCGGGCCTTGGATACCGACATATCCGGCGCAAGCGTCACCGGGTCCAGAATAATCCCGTTTTCCGAGCGTTTGACCTTAATGACCTCCCGCTTCTGGGCCTCGATGGAAAGATTTTTATGAATAATCCCGATGCCGCCTTCCTGTGCCAGAGCAATCGCAAGAGCCGATTCCGTCACCGTGTCCATCGCCGCCGAAACAATCGGAATATTCAGCGGAATCCGCCGGGTCAAACGGCTGCTCGTATCGGCCTCCGCCGGCACAAAATCACTGCGGGCCGGAATCAGCAGCACATCATCAAACGTAATTCCTTCCCCAACAATTTTTTCTTCTATATTCATAGACAGTCTCCGATGACAGACAAACAGACCCTTTTAGAAGACAGAATATATCCGCATAGCAGAAGTGCGTCAAAGACAATTTGACGGAGGCTGTTTCGATATGCTTTTCTTTCTGTAACCATACAATACTGTACCTGACAAAACAAACCCTGTCAATCCTCGGCCTTCGAAAACTGAAAAAAAACAGTGTTCCGCCAAAGAACAATTTGACAATCCGCCTTGCCGCTGAAAGAATAAAGACCTTCAGCAAAATCCTGATACCGGAACAACTGGGAATGTCGAATCGTGCTCAGGCATTAAAAGTACTGAAACGGCTCCGTCAGGAGGGCTATCAGGCCCTTTTCGCAGGCGGCTGCGTGCGAGATTACCTGCTCGGAAGACGCCCCAAAGACTACGACGTCGTCACCGATGCCGTACCGGACCAAATCATCCCCTTGTTTCGAAAAACACTCAAAATCGGAGCCCGTTTCGGTGTGGTCATCGTCATCCTCGAAGGCAAACAGGTCGAGGTGGCTACCTTCCGAACGGAATCCGATTATCAGGACGGCCGCTACCCCGAAAAAGTCGAATTCACCACCGCCAAAGAAGATGCCTTTCGTCGTGATTTTACTGTTAATGGGATGTTCTTTGACCCCATCAGTCGGCAGACCCTCGATTTCGTCGGCGGACGGGAAGACCTCCAAAAGAAAATCATCCGTACCATCGGCAACCCCGATGAGCGATTCGGCGAAGACTGCCTGCGGCTCCTGCGGGCGGTGCGTTTTGCCGTCCAGCTGGATTTCGAAATCGAAGAACAAACCTGGCAGGCCGTTTGCCGACATGCCCCAAAAATCCGCCAAATCAGTCCCGAACGAATTGCGATGGAGCTGGAGCAAATCCTGACCCATCCGAGCAGAGCTCGCGGCGCACGTCTCCTGAACGATTCCGGGCTGGCCCAAACCATCTTTCCCGGTTTTGAAGTGCCCTGCCGGTTTTTCGGGAGCAACATGCTTCGGCATTTGCCGAAAGAAATCGACTTTCCTCTGGCTTTAGCAGCCTACTTTACAGCAGCCCACATCGACAAAGCCCTCGGATGGGCCAAAGAGCTTCGGCTCAGCAATTCCGCGATAAAACATATCCGATTTCTGCTTGAGAAGAAAGACGTTCTCGCAGATGCTGACCTGCCTTTGGCCCAGTTAAAAATCCTTATGGCCGAACCCTATTGGGAGGACTTACTCCACCTTCGCAGGGCCGTTCTCCACTCCCAGGGACAGTCCTTAAGTCCTCTGAACCGAATTCAAAAAAGAGCCGCCGCCCTGAAAGGCAAAATCCTTCGCCCCAAACCTTTGCTGGACGGCCATCAGCTCATCGCTCTGGGGGCCGTTCCCGGCCCGATGGTCGGCCGCCTGGCCCGCGAACTCTATACCGCTCAGCTCGCCGAGGAAATCCAAACACCCCATCAGGCTCGCCTGTGGGTTCAGCGATGGCTTGAAAAACACGCCGAACCCAAAAATGAATAATCCGTTTTTTTCGGCAAAACAGGACTTGTCAGGATATTTAAACTATGGTATAGTCCCTCTCTGAACGGGGCCGTAGCTCAGTTGGGAGAGCGCTTGCATGGCATGCAAGAGGTCGTGAGTTCGAATCTCATCGGCTCCATTTCCTCAGAGGGGGCGAAAACTCGCCGAAAAACAGGGAAAGGGATGAACCCCATGAAACTCAAACGTGCGTTCACACTCATCGAACTGCTGGTCGTCATTGCCATCGTTGGTTTGCTTCTGGCAATTATTATCCCGGCTCTCAAAAGCGCCAAAAATATCGCGGCGGCTTCCGTCTGTCTGGGCCATGAAAGCCAGCTGATTAAGGCCTGGCTCCTTTATGCAGAAGACTATGACGCCAGAATCGTCGATGGGGATACCTCCGACAGTTTGGCCGAACCAGGATACAATTACTACACCATCAGCAGCCGTTCTGTCCGCGTGTGGAACTGGGTCGGAAGGCCGATGGGGCCCAATCGAGAAGATGTCAACAAAACCCTCGATGACAAGATTCGCGGATATCAGGCCGGTGCCCTCTGGCGCTATATTGAGGCCCCCAAGGTTTATAACTGCCCCGTCGATACACGGTACACCAAACCTGCCACCTACAAAGGCAACAGCGCAAGCAACTATGACCCCGACTGGATGGGCGGATACCGCAGCTATTCCATCGGAAAAGTCCTTTCCCAGCGGCCCGACGGCGGAACCGGCGAAGATGCCTACACCATCACAAAACTGTCCCAGTTTTCTGCGCCTGGAAACAAAATCGTCTTTTTGGAGGAGTCCGACGGCTACGGCTGGAATCACCGCACCTGGAATATGAATATGAATTCTCCCCAATGGGTGGACCCCTTTGCCATCTGGCACAATGGAAGCAGTACGCTGGCCTTTGCCGACGGCCATGCCGAACGCCACAAATGGGTCTCCAAAAACACCCTCGAAATGGCCAAGGCCCAGCAGAAAAACTGGTCCGCCCTCAATCCCAACGGCACCGTTTCGGAGGACTATCTCTGGTTCAAACGTTCCTACATCCCCGGCAAGTGAAAGGAAACAACTTGATAAACAGAACAAAACGATACGGACTCTTCTTTCTTGTCTGCACGACTTCCGCCGTCGCCATTGTCTTTGAGCCCGACTCGCCGTGGACGATTTCACTGAACTCCGAGTGGAAGTTTTTTTTGGCCGACCGCACCCAGCAGTCCCTTCTGGAAACCTTTTTCAAACCCGATTTCAGTGACGCCGACTTCAAACCCATCCCTGTCCCGTCCAACTGGGAATTGCAGGGATTTGAAGAGCCGCGATATGACTACCCAGATCCGGAAAAAGTTGGTCTCTACCGCAAATGGTTTACCCTGCCCTCTTCTTGGGAAAGCCGGCAGGTTTTTCTCCATTTTGAAGGGGTGGCTTTCGGCTATACACTCTACGTAAACGGCAGGGAAGTCGGCGGTTTCGAGCACGCCTTCCTGCCTTGTCAATTTGACATTACTCCCTTTATTCAAAAAGGGGAAAACCTCATCGCCCTGCAATGCCGCCGAGACTCGCCTCAAACCCCTTTCGATTGCAGCGACGACTGGGCCCTGTCCGGCATCTTTCGGGAGGTTTATCTGTTTTCCCCCTCTTTGTACTTCCTCGAGAACCTGACCGTCGAAACCCGCATAGACCCCGCCCGCCGATACGCCCTGCTCGAGGGACAAGTCGATATCCGCTTCTTTCGCCGCCCTGAGAATCCCAAAGGCCCCCTGCCTCCGCTTCAGCTCAACGTAGAATTAACCGACCCCAACGGCCGGCAAATCTTCCGGCAGCAATACCGGTTTATCTCCCAAAACTCCGATTTTTTCCCCCACCAGTCCTTTCACATCCCCGTCGAAAATGCGCTCTTCTGGAATGCAGAGACTCCCTTCCTGTATGAATTGACACTGACCCTGCTGGCGGAGGAGAAGGAAACGCACTGCATCCGCCGCAAAATCGGCCTCCGTGAGGTCTCTGCTGACAACCGCATCCTGAAAATCAACGGCAGCCCCGTCAAACTGCGAGGCGTCTGCCGACACGAAACGCATCCCGACGTCGGACGGGCCCTGCAGGAAAAACACTGGCGGCAGGACATCGAAATGATGAAAGCCGCCAACATCAACGCCGTCCGCTGCTCCCATTATACCCCTCATCCGCGATTTCTCGAACTGTGCGACGAATACGGACTGTACGTTTTTGACGAAGTGCCCATCTGTTTCGGGGAACGTTTTCAGGCCGACCCGAGAGGCCTGGAGGCCATGCTCTCCAGAGCAGATGCCGCCGTCCGCCGGGACCGTCTGCACCCCTCCGTCATCGCCTGGGGAATCGGCAACGAAAATCCCCTGACGGTCAATCTCGAAAAAACCGCACAATATGTCAAGCGGATAGACCCCAGCCGGCTCGTATACTACCCCGGCGGCGACTTCCGTTCCTCCAAATCAACCGCCGACACCGGACATGCTTCGTTCATCGATTTCTTTTCCCGCCACTATCCTCAGATGACACACATCGAACAGCACGCACAAAATACAACCGTGCCCGTACCCTATCTGTATTCCGAATACAATCACGCCCTTGACACCGCCTTTGGAGGGCTGGCCCCGAAGTGGGAACTGATTCAGAAGACCCCGCATATCGCCGGCGGCTTCATCTGGCTGTGGGCCGATCAGGGAATTCGACGCTCCGTCAGAGGACGACCCGTTCATAATTCCTATCTGGACATCGAAAACCTCGGCCCTTCGGACTTGTCAGGCGATGTCTATCTGGATGCGGATACAATTCTCGACAGCCACGGCCAATACGGCACAGACGGAATCGTTTATGCCGACCGCAACCCCCAGACCGATTACTTTCAGACCCGCGCGGTATACAGCCCTATCCGGATTCTCGAAAAGCAAATCTCCGTTCGGCCCGGTACGCAAACCATTACCCTGACCGTCGAAAACCGGTATGACTTTACACACCTGAAAGAATGCACAGGAACCTGCCGGCTCTTTCAAAACAGCACCCTGCTCAGCGAACAGACTCTTTCCCTGGCCGCTCCGCCCCACTCCACGCAAACCCTTTCTATCCCTCTGGCCCTGCCGGACAACCTCTCTGAAGATGCCTTTTGGATGGAAGTCACTTTTCAAAACAGCCGAAAGCAACCCGTGGCCGAATACTCCGTCCGCCTTCTTCCGGACGGAAATAAACCGGACCGGCTTGCCTGGCTCGAGCAAAAAACTGTTCCGTCTTCTCTCTCTAAAAAGGGGCAGATTTGGCAGTGGGGACAAAACGGCATCTCTCTGCTGGCTGAATCCAATGGACGGCTGACCCTCAAAGACCAAAACCAAATTCTCCTCAAAGGCCCGTATCTGCGGGCAGGCCGCAAGCCTACCATGGCCGAACGCCGAACCTATGCTTCCGCAAAACTGCAAATCTGGGAACCGCCTCTGTTCGAGAAAACAGAACTCCTCGAGCATTCGGAGGAACAAACCCCGGCGGGGACCATTTTGCATTTCCATCTGCTTTTCCACAGCCCGGATGATACAAAAACCGTTGACGCTCAAATTTCTTATACACTCTCCCCAAAGGGCTGGCTCGATATTGAATACACCCTTATTCCGAAACCCCCGCAAGGCGCTCTGCTCGAATGCGGTCTGGCTTTCGAGCTGCCGCATACCCCCTCCGCAATCACCTGGCAGGGGTTGGGCCCTTATCCCGCTTATCCGGACAAAAACGAACTGTGCCGCTGGGGCATTCATACGATTCCGCCGGACTTTCCCTTCTTGAACGGGAACCGAATGGACGTAGAAACAGCGCTCTTTTCCATCGGGACCGCACGTCTGGGTATTGTTTGCCCGCCGAGCAACCTCGGCTGGGAAAAAATCCAAAACGGTCTGCTGGTCTTCCACAACGCCGCTCTGGCGGGTCTGGGAACTAAATTCGCCCTTCCGGATGCACAAATCAAAGCTGCACAAACTCCCCCTCTCCAGGGCCGTCTTCGTATTGTCCCTCTCCCGCACCCCCACACAGACCGGCTTCTCGAACACCTTTTCGGCTTCCCCTTCGTCCGGTAAAACTCTGCCGGAGGCCGGATTATAGGAACTTCCGCTTGCTAAAATTTTACCAGAAAGCTGCGCCTCGCTTTGCCGTTTCGGCAGGCCGCTCCATCTTGAAGCGGCTGGGTCTGATAAAGAAAACCGCTGAAAAACTGAAAAAACCGTCTGCCGGCATTCCCCCCTTTCCCGTTGGATAGTATCAGAAAATCCCATTCATCCCTGCTCTGTCTGACGAAAAAATCCTGAAATTTTCTTCCTAAAAGTCTCGGCTGCTATCTCCGATAGCCCCAGTAGCATGAAATCGCCAAAGAAAGTCCAATGTCCGAAAGGATACCGTTGTGACACGAATCGCAGACTTGATTGAACATCCTGCCGAATTCCTTGAAGAACCCGGGGCGCTCATCGTGAACGGCGACATGCCCATTCAGCAGGTTGTCCGAGCGGCGATCGATACCGGTGCCGATGCGATCGGAATCGCTCTGCCCGATTATGAAAAACCCGTTTATCTGACTCGTGCCCAGCTGCTTGAACTGATGCTCCGGGAACTGGACAACATCCAAAAAAAGGTCAACGAACTTCAGTCCCAGCTGGAGCATCAGCTGGCCAACCAAATTGAACTGATGGAGGTCGGTGCCGCCTGTCTTCTCGAAACACGCAAGCACAAACTCGAATCCGCCGTTCATAATCTGATGGACGGAATGATTCTGTTCAACGAAAAAGGGCAGATCGAAGAGTGCAATCAGGTAGCCCTTCGTCTGCTCGGCCTGCCGGCGGAAGCCGACAGTGCAGCTGTAACCGAAACGCTTGCTCATCTCGGTTTTGCGGAACTGATGCAGCCCGGAGAACTGGCGGCTCCCACGCAGGGAGAATTTCAGGTTAAATCCGGAGCACAGCGCCTCCTGAGAGTCCGCTGGACACGCATCCGCGACGAATGGGAACACATCATCGGCACCGCCGTGTACCTCCGGGATATTACCAATGAACTTATCGCTGAAAATACCAAAAATGACTTCATCACCGCCATCTCCCACGAACTGCGGACGCCGCTGACCAGCATCCAAAACGCTGTGTCGAATATCCTGGCCGGCGTTACCGGAAAAATCGCAGGCAAAACACGCGAATACCTTGAATCCATGCAGCAGGACTGCCGCCGCTTTGCCGATCTCATCAATGACCTGCTCGACATCGCCAAACTTGAAGCCGGCAACATGCCCATCACCTGCAAAGTCATGGACCTGGATGCCCTGATTCGTATGACCGTCAAAGAGTTTGAACAGGAAGCCCAAAAAGCCGG
>CALEDR010000018.1 GCA_937949545.1 uncultured Phycisphaerae bacterium | reverse complement strand
TGGGGAGTTCTTCAGGGAACATTGCCAGGTGGCCGTTTTGCCGTTCGCCGGGGAAATTCCAGTGTCCGGCAAAATACAGATTCCATTCTTCGGTTGTAAGTTTGGACATCTTTTTTATCTGGGGACTGACAGAGGGTCCCTTTCCAGGTTTTTTGAAGATCAGAATAAACTCATAATCGAGTTTGAGAATGCCGTTTCGAGGGTAGGGAAAGGAACCCATAATCGAAGCCCCGCCGGTTGTGTTGCAAGTGGTAACCTTCTGCCAAATAATGGCCCCCATATAATCCAGACCGATTGTCTCGCAGAATTTGATGATTTCAGTGCGTATCGGGATAATTTTGTATCGTCCGTAATAGACGGACCGAGCGAATTGGTCACCAATGTTGATGCAGAGTCGGCAGCCCTTGTGAAGAACCCGGGAACATTCTGACCAAACCAGATTCAGATTGTTGATATACTCCTCATATGTATCATCAAAACCGATTTGGTTTGGGGAACCATAATCTTTCAGCTGCCAGTAGGGTGGTGAGGTTACAATCAGATGTACAGATTCGGAGGGTACATCTGACATATCTCGGCTGTCCCCAAAGAAGATTGTATGTTTTGTTTGCATAGGAATTCGAAGGCACTGTCTGATTGGCTATGATTATACAGACGGAATTTGTGCTTTTCAATAGAAAGCTGTCGGATGTCTGGAAAGCCGAAAGAAAGTCAGCTGAGGAGCTTTTTGAGGAGGGCGCGCTGGAAATGGAGGCGGTTTTCGGCCTGGTCAAAGATGATGGAGTTTTTAGACTCGGCGACCTCATCGGTGATTTCATAGCCGCGGTAGGCCGGCAGGCAGTGCATAATCTTCGCGTGGGCTGGGGCCTGTGCCAATAGTTCTGCGTTGACCTGAAAACCCTGAAAGTCAGCGATGCGTTTTTCTTTTTCGTCCTCCTGACCCATACTGACCCATGTATCTGTATAGACAATATCCGCATTCCGGACGGCTTCGACAGGATTGTTCGTGTGAAAGACCGTGCCCGGTCGTGCTTTTTCGGCCTCCGCGATTGTTTGCTCGTCGAGCATATATCCTTTCGGAGAGGCAATCTGATAACGCAGGCCGAATCGGGCACAGGCCTCGGCCAAAGAGCGAGCCACATTATTACCGTCGCCGACATAGGCAAGCGTAAGTCCCTCCAGCCGTCCGAAGTGCTCAAGGATGGTCATCATGTCCGCCATCACCTGGCAGGGATGAGACCAGTCGCTAAGGGCATTGATGACTGGTACAGTGGACCAGCGGGCTAATTCGAGCAAGGTTTCGTGGGAGAAGGTTCGGGCCATAATCCCATCTACATAGCGGGAAAAAACCCTTGCCATATCCTTGGCCGGCTCGCGTTTTCCGATAATGCCGATATCGTCTGGTTTTAAGTAGATGGCTGTGCCTCCCAAATCCGACATGGCAACCTGAAAGCTGACACGTGTCCGCAGACTGACTTTTTCAAACAGCATGGCCAGGACTTTGCCGGAAAGGCACAGATCCCGACCGCCGGATTTATACAGGTTTTTCAGCTGGATGCTTAAATCGAGCAGTTTCTGAAGTTCGTGTGCAGAAAAATCCAAAATAGACAGAAAGTGTGTCATTTTTGTGTCTCCTCAGCCAAAACCTCATCGAGAATGGCAATGGCCCGGTCCAATTCTTCGGCTGTGATGGTCATAGAAGGCATAAACCGAAGGACCGTTTCCTGTGTGCAGTTGATGCGAAGCCCCTTTTCGAGGCAGCGGCTGACAATGCCGGCTCCTGGCACATTCAGCTGGATGCCTATCATCAGTCCGATGCCGCGGACGCCTTCGATAAGTGAGTATTTGGATTTCAGTTCGTTGAGTTTGCTGCGGGCATAGTCGCCCATCCGCTGGGCATTTTCGAGCAGGTGTTCGGCCTCGATGGCCTCAATGACGGCGATGCCGGCAACACAGGCCAGCGGGTTGCCCCCGAAAGTGGAGGCGTGGGTGCCGGGCACAAGGGCGGCGGCGACTTCCGGTTTGGCAATCATCGCTCCAATCGCGACACCCCCGCCGAGGGCCTTGGCCAGAGTGATGATGTCCGGAACGACATCGAAATGCTGGTAAGCGAACCATTTGCCGGTTCGGCCCATTCCGGTCTGCACCTCATCGAGAATCATCACAGCGCCGGCTTCGTCGCAGAGGTTTCGGATGGTATGCAGGTATTCTGCTGTGGCCGGATTGATGCCGCCTTCACCCTGAATGGGTTCAATCATGACGGCCGCCACTTCTTCATCGAAGGCATCCGTAAGGGCCTGAATATCGTTGAAAGGCACATATTCGAAGCCGGGCACAAGGGGCATAAAGCCGTCGTGATATTTCGGCTGAGCGGTGGCCGTCACGGCTCCGAAGGTACGTCCGTGGAAGCTTTTTTCCGCCGTGATAATCTTGTATTTGCCTTTGGCGGTGTATTTTCGGGCCAGTTTGAGGGCGGCTTCATTGGCTTCGGCGCCGCTGTTGCAGAAGAAGCATTTGCCCCCGAATGAGCGTTCGGAGAGCATCTTGGCCAGCTGTCCCTGCGGAAGGGTGTAGAAGGTATTGTCCATGTGCAGCAGCTGGGCGGTCTGTTTCTGGACAGCTTCGACGACGCGCGGATGGCAGTGGCCGATGCCGCTGACAGCCCAGCCGGGGAACAAGTCGAGAATCTGATTGCCCTCCAGGTCAATCATGGTATTACCCCTGCCCTGAACGATGACCTTGGGCAGCCGGCCGTAATTGCCGATGACGTACCGATTGTATAATTCAATGACTTCCTGTGTATTCATGGGGCTCTTCCTTTCGCCGAATCGGCGGTTTATTTGACAATCTGGGTACCAATGCCTTTGTCTGTGTAAATCTCCAGCAGCAGTGAATGTTCGAATCTGCCGTTGATGATGTGAGCCTTTTTGGTGCCGCCGTCGATGGCGGTCAGGCAGGCCTCGACTTTGGGCATCATTCCGGATGTGATGATGCCGTCAGCAATCATTTTGGCGATTTCGCCCTCGGTCAGCGTGGAGATGTAGCTGTCCGGGTCGTCTTTGTTGGTTCGGATGCCGTGTGTGTCGCTGAGGACGACGAGTTTTTCGGCCTTGACGGCGGCGGCGATTTTGCCGGCGACGCTGTCGGCGTTGACGTTCAGCTTGCCGCCTGTGCGGGTCAGGGCCACCGGTGCAATCACGGGAATGACGCCCGCCTGGCAGAGCATCGTGAGCAGTTCAGCATTCACATCACAGACCTTGCCGACCAGGCCGAGGTCGATTTTGCGTCCGTCGCCGTTTTCAAGGCGAAGAGGTTCTGCAAAGACCACACAGCTGCTGAGGGAATGAAGCCCCATCGCCCGACAGCCCAGGGAGCGGATGGTGTTGCAGATGGGGGTATTGATTTTATGGACCAGCACGTGTTCGGCGATCGCCAATGTCCGCTCATCGGTATAGCGGCGGCCCTGCACCCATTGGGGCTCCAGTCCGGCTTCATTCATCGCCTGCGTGATGGCTTTTCCGCCGCCGTGAACCAGGATGGGACGCATCCCGACGGTGGCCATAAACACCACATCCACCAGCAGTTTGTACTGGAGTTCCATATCATCGAGGATGCTGCCGCCCAGTTTGACGACGACGATTTTGTCTCGGAAGCGGCGAATGTACTCCATAGCTTCGATGAGCGCACCGGCTTTTCCGATAGCCTGTTCCATTTCGTTCGGTCTCCCAAAAAATTCTGTCCGAAAATAGAAAAAAGCCAACGGAGGGATTTGAACCCACAACCGCCGGTTTACAAAACCGGTGCTCTACCGTTGAGCTACGTTGGCAAAAAACCTGTCCTGCCGGAAAAAGGGGATTGTACTGATTTTGCCGGGCGGATGCAAGGGATTTTGTCTAATTTCCGCCCTCTGTCCGATGGGGCAGGCGGCTGTTGAGTCGGCGGCAGAGTTCCTTGAAAAAGTTGGTTTTTTCCTGTCCGAGCAGGCGAATCGGAAAGGCGGTTTTGTTGTGGTTTAAGGGTTCGTCGAGGTCCGTCCACTGCCGGCACAGTTCACCATCCGGCGTTCCCGGGATGGGGGAAAAGTCAGCCAGCATAATCCGAATGCCGAGTGAATGGGCAAAGTGCATCGATTCTTCGACCTGCTGGAGGTCGCCTTTGGGGTGTCCCAGAAGAATATAAGCAGTAATTTGTTCGGAGCGGACGCCGGCGGTTTTGAGGGCTTTAACGGCTTCCGTCAGGTCGCCGGAAAGCACCTTTTGACCGGTGGCCTCCTGAAAGGCCCGGCTGGCGCTCTCGAAGCCGAGATAAAAGGTCTGAAAGCCCGCCAGAGCCATTTTCTCGGCCAGCAGGGGGGAAAGCAAGCGGGCGTGAAGCGCGTTGGGGGTGTGAAAGGCGATTCCGTAAGGATGCTGAATGACATAGTCCAGAAACGGAAGAAGGGTTTGCTGGGGATTGACCAGAAGCGCGTCGTCATAGAAGGCGATGTTGCGAGCGTCCAGACGGGCCAGAAGCTCATAATCGGCGATGCACTCCTCCAGCGGGCGGGGTCGGAACGGTTTGCCTGTCAGCGGCTGATAGCAGTAGCTGCATTGAAACGGACAGCCCTCTGTGAGGGTCATTATTCCCTTATCCAGCTCCGGATATCCTTCCCAGTAAGGCGGGCTGTATTCGGCGGAAGGCTCCAAACCGAGCAGTTCCCAAAGGGGCTCGAAATGAGTATTGGAGATGACACAGTCGGCTCCGAGGGACTGGGCATGCTGTCGGCAGCAAGAGGCATAAAAGCCGCCCAGGACGATTTTGATTTGCGGCTGGATTTGGCGGAGAATTTGGATAACTTCCCGGACTCCGGGGTACCAGTAGGTCAGAGAGGTTTGAATCAGGGCGAAATGGAAAGGACCATAACGGTCGAGAAACTGACAAAAAGAATCCTGATTCATCCCAAAGCGGTTGTAAAATCGGGGAATATCTCGGAGGACAGCGGGTTTTTCGATTCGCTGATGCGGAAACTCGCCCCGACCCCACGAGTCTTCTTTCAGGGAGGGGGGGCATTCGGGACTGCTGCGGTATAGAAAGTCAAACAAGTATAGTTCTGCAATGGACTTAAGTTTTCCTGCGGTTCGAAGAAGGCCGTAAGGTTTCAGCCAGAAATCATAGGCGGCAAAGTCATAAATCGGCGGGTTGACCAGCAGGATTTTCGGCTTCATAGCGTTTTTGTTTTTCCTTATTTAAGCGGCTGTTCAAAAAAAAGATTTCCCTCTTTACAGTCAAGAAGGAATTTGTTAATCTTACAGGTCTTTGAGGAAATTGAAAACGGATAAGTCAGTGAGCGAGGTTAGTTATGGCACATAAAAAGGGACAAGGTTCAACAAGAAACGGTCGAGACAGCAACCCGAAGTTTTTGGGTGTCAAGCGTTTCGGCGGGCAGACCATTTCGGCGGGCGGGATTATTGTCCGCCAGCGGGGTACTCAGTTCTTCCCGGGCTTTAACGTTGGGATGGGACGGGATCATACCCTGTTTGCCAAGTGCGACGGGGTGGTGCAGTTCCGCGGACGCAAGGTGGATGTGGTAGCCAATAATTAAGTGTGTTCAAGTGAGTGTGTTTCAGAAGCCGTTCGAAAGGACGGCTTTTTTTATGTTTGCAGAGTGTAGACAGACGGAATGAGCAACGAAAAAGACGGTCTTCCGTATGGGGTTATTTTTGATATGGACGGGGTGCTGGCGGACTCCGAGGAGTTTTTGGCCCGCGCTGCTTGTCAGATGTTTGCCGAACATGGGGTGACGGTCAGACCGGAGGATTTTGTTCCGTTTATCGGCACAGGCGAAACACGCTATCTGGGCGGAGTGGCGGAAAAGTACGGCCTTGCACTTGATTTGGCCCGTGCTAAAGAGCGCACATATGATATTTATCTTCAGATTATTCGCGGGGCCCTGAGGCCTTTGCCCGGTGTGCATTCCTTTATCGAGCGGTGCCGGACGCTGGGCAAAAAAATTGCCGTGGCCTCCAGCGCAGACCGCCGAAAGGTGGAGGGCAATCTTCGGGAGATCGGTTTGGGTTTTGGTTCCTTTGATGCGGTTGTGACCGGAGAAGATGCTGCCCGCAAGAAGCCGGCGCCGGATTTGTTCCTGACGGCGGCGGCCCGGCTGGAACTGCCTCCGCAGAGCTGTCTGGTGATTGAAGACGCCGTCAGCGGGGTTCAGGCTGCCAAAGCCGCCCAAATGCGCTGTCTGGCTTTGACCACTTCGTTTCCGAAGGAAGCGCTGGCGGAAGCGGATTTCATCGCGGCGGATTTGTCAAAGGTGACGGAGGCCGTGCTGCACTGGAAAGAAAACTGACTGCCGGAGGTGGGAGTCGAACCCACACCCGGGGTGAACCGGAAAGGATTTTGAATCCTTCGCGTCTGCCATTCCGCCACTCCGGCATGAAGACGGCACCAGCATAGGACGGGCGGCCGGATTCGTCAAGGGAATTTCCTGTTTGTTCAGGCGGAAGGGCTGCCCGGCTCATCGAGAAAGACGATGTCCTCCGGGACGACCGCTACGTCTCGATGATCGGGTCCGAGGATTTGTCGGATTTGGCTGGAGTGTTTGCCGGCGACTTGGCGAAGTTCAGCGGAGTTGAGGCTGGTGACGGCCTTAGCCTGCTGATTAATCATCACGACCGCCCCGGCGCTGAAGGTGCCTTCGATGCCGGTAATGCCTTTGGGAAGGAGGCTTTTGTTCTGCCGAAGAGCGGCCATTGCGCCGGCATCAACGTAAATGGTTCCTTCCGGCCGGCTGTGGAGAATCCAGCGTTTTCGGTTGGGCAGTTTGGCGGATTTGGGCAGGAACAGGGTGCCGATTTCTTCGCCGTCGAGAATCCGGCCCAGAACGTCCTGTTCGCGTCCGTGGGCCAGAATCACCCGGCAGCCTGCGGTAAAGGCAATGCGGACGGCTTCGATTTTGGTTTTCATTCCGCCGGTGGAATAGGCCGAGCCCTTTTTGCCGGCGGCCCGCCGGATGTCTTCGGTGATTTCCTCCACGAGCCGAATGGGTTTTGCGTCCGGAAACTCTTTGGGATTTTTGTCGTAGAGGGCGTCGATGTCCGTCAGGAGAATCAGCAGGTCGGCGTCAATCTTGCTGGCGACGAGTGCACTGAGCCGGTCGTTGTCGCCGAAGGCTGTGCCGATTTCGTCGGTGGAGACGCTGTCGTTTTCATTGAGAATCGGCACAACGCCCAGGCTCAGGAGCGTTTCGATGGCGTTGCGGAGATTCAGATAGCTTTTTCGTTTGCTGAGGACCTCGGCCGTCAGCAGCACCTGAGAGACACTCAGTCCTTCTTCCTGAAAGGCCTTGTGGTATTCGTGCATCAGCAGAGGCTGGCCGACCGCCGCACAGGCCTGGCGGAGCGGCAGTTCGGTGATGGGGCCCTTGAGTTTTAATGCGCCGGCTCCCATTCCGATAGCCCCGCTGGTAACCAGCAGAACCTGGCGTTCCCGACGGTGCAGCTGAGCAATCTGACGGGCGACGCTTCGGACATAGGAGGTGTCGATGCCGCCGTCACGGCTGAGCGTGGCCGTACCGATTTTTACGACCATTCGTTTGACGGAAGCTAAATCGCGCATACCTACAAATTCCACCGTTTGGATAGAGATCTGTGTGTAAACTGTTTTTGTCCCGTGCAGTATTCGGCGACCGTGTGGCCCTTGCCGACCAGCCGCCATTTGTAAATCAGCAGGCCCTCCAGCCCCACCGGCCCCCGGGCATGGATTTTGTTGGTGCTGATGCCGACCTCCGCTCCCAGTCCGTATCGGTAGCCGTCGGAAAAGCGGGTGCTGCAGTTCCAGAAGACGTCCGCCGAATCGACGCGGTCAAGAAAGTACAAAGCGGCCCGGCGGTTCTCGGTGACAATCGCATCGGTATGGCCGGAGCCGTAGGTGTTGATATGCCGGACGGCTTCTTCGATGCTGTCCACGACTCGGATCGAGAGGATTAAATCCAGGTATTCGGTTTTCCAGTCTTCTTCTGAGGCGGGGAGGATGTCGATAAATGTGCGGGTTTTTTCGCAGCCGCGCAGCTGAACGTTTTTTTCTTCAAGAGCCGTTTTGACGGCCGGCAGGAACCGTTCGGCAATCTCGGCGTGGACCAGCAGGGTTTCGGCGGCGTTGCACACGGCCGGATACTGGCATTTGGAATCGACGGTGATTCGAACCGCCATCTGGAGGTCGGCGTCTTTGTCTACATAGACGTGGCAGATGCCGTCGGCGTGTCCGAGAACAGGGATGTTGGTGTTGTTCATAATGTGCCGAACGAACTCATTGCTGCCCCGGGGGATAATCAGGTCGATGCAGTCGTCCAGTTTGAGCATCGAGGCAACATCGGCCCGGGTTTCCAGCAGGGCCAGCCAACCGTCGGGCAGTCCGGCCTGAAGGGAGGCTTTTAGGATGACCTCGGCCAGAACCCGATTGGTTTCGGCGGCTTCTGAACCGCCTTTGAGCAGCACGGCATTGCCGCTTTTCAGACAGAGCGTGGAAATCTGCACGAGGGCATCCGGTCTGGATTCAAAAATGACGCCGATGACGCCGATCGGGCAGGTCACCTTGTACAGTTCCAGTCCCTTGTCCAGTTCCGTTGCACTCAGAGTCGCTCCGACCGGGTCCGGCAGGGCGATTAAACTGTCGATGCCTTTGCAGACGTCTTCAATTTTCTTTTGATCGAATTTGAGACGTTTCAAGAGCGGGGCGGCTAGTTTTTCCTGTTCAGCTTTCTGCAGGTCCTGCCGATTGGCGGCGATGATTTTTTCAGCGTGTGCCTGCAGGGCGTTTCGAATGCAGGCCAGGGCATGGTTTTTCTGTGCCGAAGACAGAGAGGAAAGCGCCAAAGAAGATTCCTGGGCTTTCAAAGCAAGATTTTCAATGGTCATTGTCTATCCTGAAAAACCCTAAGTAACGACAATCCAGAGTTTTATCCGTTAATAACATATCTTTTTTTCCTTTGAAAATACAGAGGAAAATGACAAAAAACTGTTTCACAATAAAGACAGGCAATATCTTTATATGTTAATATGTTATGAATAGATAAACGGAATTTGTTTTAATGAACATGCAGGGTTTATCGGCCTTAACATCCGGTTGGTAAGACGCTTTCTTTTTTTAATTCCTTCCTTTTTGAAATCTTTGCTTAAGACCTTCTCCGTTCAAGACGATTTGTCGCCTGAAAAGTTTTTTTGGAGACAATAATATATGAATCTATTTAGAAAGTTGGTTTTTTCACTCGGAGTTTTCGGGGGAGCTGCGTTTGGGGGGATTGCGATTTTGGATGTTCAAAAAGAGGAAGTGTTTTTGAAGAATATGCGGATGAACGGCCTGCTTGTTCCAAGCGGATATACCTACTCTTTTATCAGGGGTTCAAGATATATCACCGACGGCAGCGATTATCAGGCCGTACAAAATGCCTTTCAGAAATGGACTTGCGCAAATTCGTCCCTTTGGGCAGTGGAAGTGCCGTCAAAAGGGGACTTTACACCCGGTCGCAGGAACGGCCGGAATGAAATTGCCTGGATAAGTCCGACGGAAAAAGAACCGAACCCGTGGAAACATGTCTTGAACCTGCCGAATGCTTTTCTGGCGGTTGTAAAGGTATGGGTAGAGCCGATAACCAATCGTGTGATCGAGAGGGATTTGTACTTTAATGATGTGTCCGTCCGCTGGAGGACGGGCAGTGACGGGGAAGAAGGGGGGTTTTGGGTGGAGCGGGTCGCTTTGCACGAAATCGGCCATCTGTTCGGCCTGCGGGATGTGTACAATCCGGGCCGGAAGGGATGGGAGGAGTGGATGGGGGAAGGGAATGAGCGTTTGGCTATGTACGGCTATTCGTCCCGATGGGAGGAAACGGCGGCGGTGCATCCCCTAGAAGCAGCGGCAATGGCTTTGGCCTATCCTTCCGTTCCCGAACCGCGTTCCATGCCCGTGTTTGCTCTGGCTGTTGCGATGTTTTTTATTACCCACAAACGCTGAGAAGCTTTTGGGATTGCGGGGAAGTATTTGGGCCCCCATAGGCATACTCTTTTGGGGTGGGGGAATCCTCCCGGACTGAGATCTGCAACATATTGCTTTTCCATAGGCTCTGGATGTTATACCGCCGATTCTTTCGTTGGAAATGATGTTTCCGCATTATCCTAAAAGGGTTGGAAAGATATTGTTGGCATTTCGGGGAATTTGCCTGCAATATAAGTGCAATCGATGCTGCCGACGGTTTTTTGAAAAAATCATATCTCTATTCCGACGGTACTGTTTGGCCGGTTAGATACCGGCCTGTGCTCCAGCGGCGGGGTTGGAAGGGCCGGTTTGGGTTCCTGAGGCGGAGAGAAAATTAAGAAGCGGGAATGTTTTGCGCAAAATGCTCTTTTCTTAGGCGCAATATTGTCTTGTTCATTTCCCCGGAATGTCGATAATTCGGTTTTGAAGACGGTTTTATAGCCCCGGGAGCAGCTTGTTTTTCGAACTTTTTTGCTCCGTGCAGACAGGATTCGGACAAGAAGGGTCTGTTATTTTTTTCCAGCTGCTCGGAAGGTTAGGGAGGGCAGACGGCTTTGAGGAGCCGAATGGACTCGTTGTGTGTTAACAAATTCATAAGGACAGCCAGGGTTGTTTTCGATGAAGAAATTTTTTTCCGCCTCGGCCGGTGGTTTTCTGCTTCAGCTGGTTTTTTTGTCATGGACAGCTGCCGGAGCAGAGAATCAAGCGCCTGAGTTTTTCCTTAAAATTGATTCGAATGAAACCCTTCAGTGCGGCACCGATTCGCAGGGCAATCGGATTCCGGATTTTTCTCACTGCGGGTATGAAGGGGGGGATAAGCCGATTCCCAATGTGCCTGTACGAGTCATTGTCGAACCCGTTGAGGGGGATAATACCGCACGGGTTCAGGCGGCCGTTGATTATGTGTCTTTGCTTCCCTTGAATGCAGACGGCTTTCGGGGAGCTGTGCTTCTGCGTCGGGGGCGATATATCCTGCAGGGCGGCTTGATTCTGCGCTCGTCCGGTGTGGTTTTGCGCGGCGAGGGAATGGACGAGGATGGCACGGTCCTGATTGCCGCCGGCACGGACCGCAGAACTTTTATCCGGATTGCAGGAAAGAATGACCGGTGCGGAGCGGGGCAGGCGGTTCGGGTTCAGGATGAAATTGTCCCAGTCGGCTCATATTCTCTTCGTCTGGAGAATACGGAGGGGCTTTCCGTCGGGGATCCGGTGGTGATTACCCGACCCAGCACGCCGGAATGGATTGAGCATATCGGAATGAATCGGTTCGGCGGCGGGCTCAAAGGCCAGTTTGCCTGGAAGGCCGGCTCTCGGGATATTCGGTGGGATCGGGTGATTCGTGCCGTTGACGGCGGGCGGGTCGTTCTGGATGCCCCGCTGACGGCGGCCCTCGAGCAGCGGTGGGGCGGCGGCACCGTGCAGAAATACCAATGGCCCGGACGGATTCATCATGTCGGGGTGGAAAATCTCCGCTGTGTTTCGGAATACAATCGGGCCAACCCGAAGGATGAGAATCATTCCTGGATGGTCGTTACGATTGAGAATGCGGAAAACGTCTGGGTTCGCCGCTTGACGGCTGTTCATTTTGCCGGTTCGCTGGCGGCGGTGTGGGAAACCGCCAAATGGGTTACGGTGGAGGATTGCCTGTCTCTGGAGCCCGTATCCGAGGAAGGCGGCTGGCGAAGGAATCCCTTTTTTACCATGGGGCAGATGACCCTTTTTCTTCGGTGCTGGTCTGAGCGGGGGCGGCACGATTTTTCCGTCGGGCATTGTGCACCGGGGCCGAATGCATTCGTGCAATGCTGGGCGAAGGAGCCGCTGGAAGACAGCGGGCCGCTGGAAAGCTGGGCCTGCGGCGTTCTCTACGACAATGTCCGAATTGACGGGAACGCCCTGCGGGTAGGCCATCGCGGCAGCCGAGGTGAGGGGATTGGGTGGAGCGGTGCGAATTGTGTTCTCTGGCAGTGTGAGGCGGCGATCATCGAATGCGCCAAACCCCCGACCGCCTGGAACTGGGCGTTCGGATGCTGGGCGGAATTCGAAGGTGACGGCTGGTGGGAGCAGTCCAACAGCTTTGTCAAGCCCGACAGTCTCTATCAGGCCCAGTTGGCCCGGCGGCTGGGCAAAGAGGCGGCAAATCGGATTCGTCTGTGGAAAATTGACACATCCGGTACGACAAACCCTTCTTATGAATTAGCGGCGGAACTGGCGGCTGCCTCTTCAAAACCGATGCCGACCCTGGCGGAGTTTATTTGGAAATTGACGGAGGAATATCCGATTGTCTCCGACATTTCCGCTGCACAGCCGCTGGAGCAGGTTTGGGATGAAACGACGAACCGAACTGTTTCCGCCAATCCGCCGGACAAGCGGATTTCCCTTGTTAACGGACGGATTGTCTGTCGAGGGCGTCTGCTGGCCGGTGCCAGCACGGGGGTTGCCTGGTGGAGGGGGACAACGCGTCCGGATGAGGCCCCGTCTTTCGGCATCGGGATTACCCGGTTTGTTCCGGGCCGAATCGGCCGGGGGTTTACGGATGATTTGGAGGAATTGACATCTGAAATGGCGGCATCCGGCAAAACGGTGCTGGATTACAATTACGGCCTTTGGTACGACCGGCGGCGGGATGACCATCAGCGTATCCGCCGGATGAATGGGGATGTCCGTCCGCCGTTTTACGAACAGCCCTTTGACCGCAGCGGAATCGGGACTGCCTGGGACGGACTGAGCCGGTATGATTTGACCCGCTATAACGCCTGGTATTGGGCCCGTCTGGAAGAGTTTGCGGATTTGTGCGAGCAAAAGGGGCTGGTTCTGCTGCACCACAACTATTTTCAGCACAATGTGCTGGAGGCCGGGGCCCATTGGGCGGATTTTCCGTGGCGGCCGGCCAACAACATCAACGACACAGGTTTTCCGGAGCCGCCGCCGTATGCCGGTGATAAGCGGATCTTTCTGGCACATCTGTTTTATGATGTCAGTCATCCCGGCCGTCGTGCCCTGCATCAGGCGTATATCCGCCAATGTCTGGATGCGTTTGCGGACCATACAAATGTGGTTCAGATGACGTCGGCGGAATATACAGGTCCGGCGGAGTTTGTCCGTTTTTGGCTGGATACAATCCGGCAATGGAAAGAGGAAAAGCGGAAAAATCCGCTGATTGCTCTGAGCTGCACTAAAGACGTTCAGGATGTGATTTTGTCCGAACCGCAATATCGAGAACTCGTTTCTGTGATTGATATACGGTATTGGTGGTATCAGTCAAACGGAGTGCTGTATGCTCCGCAGGGGGGCAGACAGTTGGCGCCTCGACAGCATGCCCGCCTGCTCAACCCCAAGCCGACCTCCTTTGAGCAGACCCTTCGGGCGGTTCGGGAATATCGAGAGCGGTATCCGGACAAAGCGGTTATTTATTCAGCGGACAGCCGTTTCGGATGGGCTGTGCTGCTGGGAGGCGGTTCTCTGCCTCCGCTGCCGCCGAAGACCGAACCTTCGCTTTTGGAGGCGGTTGTTAAAATGAAGCCGTTCGATTGGCCCGGGGATTCGGCCCGCTGTTTTGCTCTGGCTGAAGTGCCGAAACAATATCTGGTTTATGTGGCGGAAGGAAAGGAACTGCCTTTGCCTGTGCCAAAGGAGGGAGAAACGTTTGAAATCCGCCGAGTTGATTTGGAAGCCGGTCAGATCGCTTCTGTTCACACGACCAAGCAGACGGAATGGACGACGGAACCCCCTGCTTTGTATTGGATACTCAAGAGATAAAAGGTTTTGAAGCACAATTTAATCTGGAGAAAGAGAGCGGTTTTGCCTTATGTTCAAATCATCCGGCCTGTCAATCAAAAATTCGGGGAATTATTTCCGACTCTTGACCGGTTTTGTTCTGTTTCTGTCCGGACTGCTCTGGTCGGCGGGGGATGAACAGGAGCCGGTTCGCTTTGTCGGAGCGGTAAAAACCTCCAACAGCGACTACAAAACCGGCTACCACGACGGTCAACTGCCGCCCGCCGTCGGGGTTCATAATTATCAGATTCTGCGGGCCAATCGAAGCCATCCGGAATGGTCAGACGGGCTGGGCTGGACGTACAATCATGCGCCGATGCTGGCCTATGCGAACGGACAGTTTTATTGTCAGTATTTGAACAATCCTTTTGGAGAGCATATCCCGCCCGGGGCCACGATGCTTGTCCGTTCCAAAGACGGCCGGCACTGGAGCCGCCCGCAGGTTTTGTTTCCCATCTATCCGCTGGCGGATGAAAAAGCTCAAATCACCTATCCCTATATGCATCAGAGGATGGGGTTTTACATCGCTCCCAACGGGCGGTTTCTGACGATGGGCTTTTACGGCTCGCCGTACGGCGACGGCATCGGCAGGGTGGTTCGCGAAATCCGTCCGGATGATTCGTTAGGTCCGATTTACTTCATTCGGGTCAATGACAACTGGAAAGGACCCTTGTTGTATCCGCTTTATACGGAATCAAATGATGTCGGTTTTGTTTTTGGGTGCAAGGCTTTTTTGGAAGACAAGGTTCGCCGTCTCCAGTGGTGGGAGGAAGACCAGTTTGCGCAGGACCGCGACGAATTTTATCGGGTGACGTGGCCTCCGCCTCAGGGACGCAACAAGCCCGGCAAGGCCTTCTGCTTTTATACCCGTCCGGACGGAGTGATTGTAGGGTTTTTCAAAGACCGCTGGGTTACCATCAGCCGCGACCAGGGCGAGACGTGGTCCTATCCGGTTCGCTGCGAAACGCTCACCTATGGCGGGGCCAAAATCTGGGGGCAGCGCACGGATGACGGGCGGTATGCGCTGGTTTATAATCCGACGGGCAGCGAGGCGCGTCATCCGCTGTGTGTCGCAACAGGGGAGGATGGAATTCATTTTGACAATCTCCTTGTGGTGCATGGGGAAGTGCCTCCCAAGCGGTATTGGGGCCGGGAAAAGCGGCCCGGCCCGCAGTACGTTCGCGGGATTGTTGAGGGCAACGGCAACCCTCCGGGCGATGACCTTTGGGTTGTGTACTCCGTCAACAAAGAAGACATCTGGATTGCCCGCATTCCTGTTCCGATCAAAGGGCGGGTCGAAGGACCGGTTTTTGATGATTTCAGCCGAATGGAGACCGGCGGATATGTCCCGGACTGGAACATTTATTCGCCCCAGTGGTGCCCGGTAGAAATCGCAGAGTTTCCGAGCCGGACGGAAAAAAGCCTGATGCTCAAGGACACGGACCCCTATGATTATGCCAAGGCGGTCCGGGTCTTTCAGAAAAGCCCCCGCCTTTCGCTTTCCTTCCGTTTGTATGTCCAGTCTCCGCGGGAGGAGCTGGATATTGAAATCCTTTCCGAAAAAGGGGAGCGGCTGATTCCGCTGCGAATCGATACGCAGCGGAACGGTCTTCTTTTCAATCCGGAATCCGGAGAATACCGTTCTTTTGTCAAATTGGTTCAAGAGCAATGGCATACATTCCGGTTTCAAATCGATTCGAAAAACCGTTGTTTTGATTTCTTCTTGGATGAGAAACCTCTTCTGCAAAAAATCTCGTTCGGAATGCCGGAAGGGGCTCCTCATCGAATTGAGTTTCGCACAGGTCGGTATCGGCTGACGGACGATGTCCAGAAGTACAAAAGCGGCAGCGAATTCATTCCCGGCTGGGATGAACCCGGAGCAGATGAGCCGGTTGCGCCGGCCGTCTTTTATCTCCGGGATTTTCGGACAGAGACTATGGCGGAGTCTGTCCTGAATCCGGACTCCTTTCGCCGCTATGTCGATGTCTTCAATCAAACGGACGAGGAACCGATTGTCAATGCGGTTTCGAATGCGCAGGCCTGGGAATGGATGAACCGGAATATCCCTTTTTTCGAATGTCCCGACAAGGAACTGGAGGAGATTTACTATTTCCGCTGGTGGACCTTCCGCAAGCATATTAAGCAGACGCCGGGCGGTTTTGTGCTTACGGAGTTTCTCGATAAGGTCAGCCACAGCGGATCTTTCAATACCATCAGCTGTGCCGTCGGACATCATATTTATGAGGGAACGTGGCTGCGGGACCAGCGGCTTCTCGATGACTATGCCCGGTTTTGGTACACCGGACACAACGGCTCCCTTCAGCCTCATTTTCACAAATACAGCAACTGGGCCACATGGGCACTGTATCGGCGGTATTGGGTTCATCGGGACAGAGATTTTCTGATCGGCCTGCTGGATGCATTTGTCGAGGACGTGGAGCGCTGGCGAAAGGAAAAGGGTCTGGAGAACGGTCTTTTTTGGCAGTTTGATGTACGGGATGGGATGGAGGAATCCATCAGCGGCTCTCGAAAAGAGAAAAACATTCGTCCCCCGCTGAACTGCTATTTGTACGCCGATATGCTGGCGGTCTCGAAAATCGCCCAGATGGCGGGACGTGACTCTTTGGCCCGTGAATATGCGGAACAGGCCGCCCGGCTCAAAGAACTGATTCAGAAGCATCTGTGGGACCCTCAGGCGAAGTTTTTTAAGGTTCTTCGTCCTGATATGACGCCGGCGGATGTTCGCGAGGCCATCGGGTTTATTCCCTGGTATTTTAATCTGCCGGATGCCGGATTTGAGGAGGCCTGGCGGCAGCTGACCGATCCGGAGGGCTTCTGGGCTCCCTTCGGGCTTACGACAGCCGAGCGGCGGCACCCGGCTTTTCGCAGTCATGGGGTCGGCACCTGCGAATGGGACGGGGCTGTCTGGCCGTTTGCGACCAGTCAAACGTTAACGGCGATGGCGAATCTGCTTCGTTGTTATTCGCAGTCTTATGTCAGTCGAAAAGATTTCTTCGAGGCCATGCTTACATATGCCCGAAGTCACCGCCGCGACGGCAAGCCCTATATCGGGGAATATCTCGACGAAAAGACAGGCGCCTGGCTGACGCCGGATACCAACCGAAGCCGCTTTTACAATCATTCGACCTTCTGCGACCTGGTCATCACCGGTCTGGCGGGACTGGTGCCTTCGGAAGGAGAAGATATTCTGATTGACCCGCTTGTCCCGCAGGAACGCTGGGATTGGTTCTGCCTGGACAAGGTTCCCTTCCGAGGACATACCCTGACGATTCTGTGGGACCGAACGGGCCTGCGGTATGGGCGGGGAAAGGGCTTGTCTGTCTATTTGGACGGCTGTAAAATCGCCGCCTCGGAAAATCTGGAGCCCCTGACAATTCGGCTGAACTGACGAAGGGCAAAGAATGGAAGGTCCCTTGTCCAAAGATGAACAGTATATGCGGATGGCCATTGACCAGGCCTATATTGCCGAAGAAAACGGCGATGTGCCGATCGGCTGTGTGATTGTGTATGAAGACCGTGTGATTGCACGGGCCTATAATCAGCGGGAGCAGCTCAACGACCCGACGGCTCATGCGGAAATCATCGCTCTGACGCAGGCGGCTGAATACATCGGCAACTGGCGGCTGAACGGCTGTACGATTTATGTGACGCTCGAGCCGTGTCCGATGTGTGCGGGGGCGTTGGTGCTGGCCCGACTGGACCGGCTGGTTTACGGAACAGATGACCCGAAGACCGGAGCCGTCCGCAGTCTGTACAATCTTGTTCAGGACCCGCGTCTGAATCACCGCCTCGAAGTGACCTCCGGAATTTTGGCCGACGACTGCCGGGCGCAGCTGCAGGCCTTTTTCCACCGCCGGAGAAGCGAAAACATCGAGCGATAAACCGGATTTTTCCGGTTGCATCCCGTCCTTTTTACCGGTAAGATAGCCCGAGTGTTTGGAGAGGTGTCGGAGTGGCTGATCGAGCAGCCTTGGAAAGGCTGTGTAGGGCTTGTCTCTACCGCGGGTTCGAATCCCGCCCTCTCCGGTTTGTCGGGCGGTTGGCATAGGGGAAAAGGGTATGTGTTCTCGACAGGGGAATCGACTTAATTTTCTCCCGGTGGGATGAGAACCCGCAGGATGCAGGTGCGTCATGAGGCGGGTTCGACATCGAAGGAGCCGCGAAGTGAATCCCGCCCTCTCCGATTTTGATTTATAGAAAGGGGTCTGATTATGTCTTTCCGTTATTTTGTTCTTCTTACACCGTGGCTGGTTTTTTCCCTTGGTATGGCCGGCTCTCCCTCTGACCTTTCTGATAAGAAGGCCGGACCGGTTTATCGGGATTTGGCTTACGTGGCCGGCGGTCACGAACGGCAGAAGCTGGATTTGTATCTGCCCGCCGAAGGAGAGAATTTTCCCCTGATTGTCTATATTCACGGCGGGGCCTTTCTGGCGGGCAGCAAGGAACAGGGAGTTCCGCTGGAGTATGTCAGGGACGGCTATGCCGTTGCGTCGATCAATTATCGTCTCAGTCAGCACGCCAAATTTCCGGCCCAGATTGAGGACTGTAAGGCGGCGGTCCGCTGGCTTCGACGCCATGCAGGGGACTACCGGATAGACCCCAATCATATCGCCGCCTGGGGGCCTTCGGCCGGTGGGTATCTGGCGGCTATGCTGGGCGTAACCGGCGATACGAAAGAGTTCGACAAGGGAGAGCATCTTGAGTTTTCCAGTGCGGTGCAGGCCGTTGTCGATTATTTCGGGCCGACGGATTTTCTGCAGATGGACGACCACCGCCTGCCGGGCGGGATGGTTCACAATTCCCCTGATTCGCCGGCCTCGCTGCTCATCGGCGGACCGATTCAGGAAAATAAGGACAAGGTCCAGAAAGCCAATCCAATCACCTATGTGTCCCCGAAAGATCCCCCGTTCCTGATTGTCCACGGCGACCAGGACCCGGTTGTGCCTTATCATCAGAGCATTCTGCTGGATGAGGCCCTTCGACAGGCGGGGGTACCGGTGATTTTCTATACCGTCAAAGGAGGCGGCCATGGTACCTTTCGCGACCCGAATGTTCCGCGGCTGACCCGAGAATTCCTCGAAAAGCACCTACAGGGAAAAAACGACAATTCTGGAAAGCCAAAATGATTGTTCCATTCGAAAAATGGACTTTTTGGGGCTGCTGGCTTGCTGTTTTAACAGGCCTCTTTTTCGGGGGCTGTCAGCTTTTTCTGGGCTCTTCTGACCAGACTGGTTTTACGGTTGATTCTTTGCGATGCGAGTATCTGGCTGACCCGCTGGGAATCGATACACCCAGACCTCGTCTAAGCTGGGTTATCCATTCGGCACGGCAGGGGGTTTTCCAGTCTGCTTATCAGATGCGTGTTGCTTCGTCTGAACAAAACCTGGCGGAGGGTCGAGCAGATATCTGGGACAGCGGAAAGGTTCAGTCCGGTCAGTCTGTGAATGTGGAGTATGCAGGCCCGCCGCTCAAGTCTGCCACTTCCTATTTTTGGACGGTGCGGGTCTGGGACCGAAAGGGCCGCCGCTCCGCTTGGAGCCGGCCGGCTCGCTGGACGACGGGTCTTCTGAATGACCAAGATTGGAAGGCCGAATGGATTCAGGCCTCACAGCCTCAATCTTCGCTTTATCCGCTGCCGATTTTCCGAAGACCTTTTGTCGTAAAAGCCGGCATTCAAAAGGCCTTTGTCTTTGTCAGCGGGCTGGGACATTATGAGCTGTATCTGAACGGCGGCAAAGTTGGCGACCATTTTCTGGATCCAGCTTGGTCGGTTTATAAAAAGACAGTCTATTACAATACATTCGATATTACCAAATCTCTTCGCGAAGGGCAAAATGCCTTTGGCCTGATGCTCGGGAAGGGCTTTTACAATACTCAAGGAGACCGCCGCATTCATTTTGTCAAAAAGAATGGTCCTTTAAAATTCATTTTACAGGCCCGGATTGTTTACAAAGACGGTTCGGAACAGATTGTTTGTTCGGATGATTCCTGGAAATGGACGGGCGGTCCTTATGTTCACAACGCCATTCTCGGCGGCAGCAGCTATGACGCCCGACGTCTTCCGGCCGGCTGGGCGGAGCCGGGGTTTGATGATTCCCAGTGGTCTTCGGCTGAGCGGACTGACGGCCCGGGCGGTCGGTTATCCGCCTCCATGTTTCCTCCGATGAAGGCTGTACGAGTCTTTAAACCGGTTAAGATTGAGGAGCCGGAGCCGGGATTTTTTGTATATGATTTCGGACAAAATGCCTCCTTTGTGCCGCAGATTACCGTCTCGGGGCCCGCTGGATCGACGGTGCGGATGACACCTGCGGAGCAGCGGCACGGACAGACCGGTAACACCAACAACGGCAGGGGCCGTGTTAATCAGGCGGGCCTGGGCAGACCAAATTATTGGGAATATACCCTGCGGGGGGATGGGGAAGAAATCTGGACGGATGCCTTTTGTTATACCGGCTTTCAGTATTTGGAAATCTCCGGTGCTGTTCCGGAGGGATTTCCAAATCCGTCGGGTCTGCCTGTTGTTAAGGACTTGTCGGCCGTGCAGGTGCGGAATGCTTCCGAGCGGGTCGGCACATTCGCCTGCTCCAAGCCCCTTTTCAACGATATTGACCGTCTGATTGACTGGGCTGTGCAGAGCAATATGGCTCATGTCCTGACGGATTGCCCCCAACGGGAGAAACTCGGCTGGCTCGAACAGGCCTATTTGATGGGGCCGTCGATTTTCGGGAATTATGATGCGGCGGCATACTTCGGAAAAATCGTACGAGATATCCGGGATTCGCAGGACTCAAGCGGGCAGATTTTCACCGTAGCTCCCGGTTTTCCTGTTTTTGAAGGGGCCTACCAGTACAGCCCCGAGTGGGGGGCCGCAGGTGTTTTTGTACCCTGGCTGACATTTCAATGGTATGAAGACCGGCGCATCCTCGAAGAGAACTACGAAATGATGAAGCGGTTTGTCGATTGGATGGAGGCGACTTCCGACAACCTGATTCCCATTCCGGGTTTGGGGGATTGGTATGATTATGGGCACGGCCAATCGCTGGGGCCGTCCCGCTTTACGCCGAAAACGCTGACGGCTGCGGCAACCTTTGCCGGCTGTGCGCAGGTGCTTGCCGAAGCCGCCAAGGTGCTCGGAAAACCAGAGGATGTCCGCCGGTACAGCGGCCTTTGCGAAAAAATAAGAAGTCGTTTCAACAGCGAATTTTTCGACGGCACGGCGGTCTATCGGAACTCGGGAAGCCCCCAGACGGCCAATGCAATGGCTCTGGTGTTCTCTCTGCCGCCGCAGGAGGCCCGCTCGTCGGTTCTGGAAACGCTTATCGAGGACCTTCGGCAGCGAAACTGGCAGCAGACCGCCGGCGATATCGGGTTTCATTATCTTGTGCGTGCATTGATGGAGGCCGGACGTTCTGATGTTCTGTATCGGATCGCGAGCCGCACGGACGTGGGGAGCTACGGCTGGATTCTTCAGCAGGGCTGGACTTCCCTGCCGGAGGCCTGGGATGCGACAACAACCTCCTCGATGAATCATCTGATGTTGGGCCATATCCAGCAGTGGTTTGGGCAGGGTCTTGTCGGGATTCGTCCGCATCCGGAGGAGCCCGGTTTTCGCACGTTTCTTATTTGGCCGGAACCGGTTGAGGACCTGCAATGGTGCAGCGGGACGTACCGCTCGCTGTACGGCCTGATTGAAGTCATCTGGTCTTGCAGGGAAAAAGAGTTTGTTCTTGACCTGACGGTCCCCTGCAATACCACAGCGGAGGCGGCACTGCCGGCAGACAGTCCGGATGAAATCTGCCTGAATGGAAGTTCCCTACGGCATTCCAAAGCCGTTTCTTTCCTTCGGATTCAGAGCGGCCGTGCGGTGATTCTTGTTCCATCCGGGCAATATCGGTTTCGGTCAAGGCTGCCCTGAGGAGATTTTTATCGAAGCAGCAGGGGCTGTTTGTCCCGCAGCCATTGCGGAAGCTGCTCCCGCCGGACTTCTTTCCAGAGTCCTCGTTTTTGTTCGCGGGCTTCTTCCATCCATTTTTCGTATTGAGCAAATCGGGAATGTTCAAACCGCAGGTCTGCATACCCCCAGCCGTTTCGAATGATTTCTTCATTGACGATTCGTCCATCCTCCAGACGGACATACGCCAAAAGACGGCCGTATAAATCCCGCTGGTCGCCGACGTTGTCCAGCAGGAGGGTGACCGCACCGGTGCCGATGAGCTGCCGGACGAAATCGGGCGCCTCCGGTCCATAGTACATCACGCCGACGGTGGGGTGTTTGGTTTCCGGAGTGTCCACCCCAAGCAGCCGGACGCGGACAGTTTCTCCATTGTCTGTGCGGATATCCAGAGTATCTCCATCGATGACCTCGGTTACAGGAAAGGTTTGCAGGTGAAATCGTTTTTGGTCAGGGCTGTAAAAGAAATGCTTCTGAACAGCTGACCGCAACGGCTCCCCAAGACGATGGTCGATAATCACAAGTCCAGCCGGAATGAGAAGGAGCCAGAAAAGCAACAGAACGCTTTTTCTTCGGCGGCTCATTGCATAAGGAATCTTTTTTCGCCTGCTCATAAAACCTCCTTCTTTTTCATTGTATCGGAGCGGTGGGAGAAAAAAAGAAAAACCCTGCAAAAACGGCTTTTGCAGGGTTTTAGCACGCGAGGCCGAAGGGGCTCGAACCCTCAACCTTCGGATCGACAGTCCGATGCTCTAACCAATTGAGCTACGGCCCCACATCGAGACTTCATAATAAAAACTCCTTGCTCCTTTTTGTCAATTTTTTTCCGGCAAAATTTCACGAGAAAATCTTATAGGACTATGTATATCCATTTATCGTATTTTTGTTGGGGCTTGCCTAAAAGTTTTCCTGTGCTATCATTCTGATGAACGCAAAACAGGAGTAAAGATATGCCCAAAACAGCGCTGGTACCCATTGCAGACGGAACAGAGGAACTTGAAGCCGTTACAATTATTGATGTCCTTCGCCGGGGAGGCGTGCAGGTGACCGTCGCGTCCGTACAGTCTCTCCAAATCAAGGCCTCTCGAGATGTGAACTTGTCGGCGGATTGCCTGATAGGGGATTGCCAGGGCAAAACCTATGATTTAATTGCTCTGCCTGGAGGAATGCCCGGTGCCGAACATCTGCGTGATTGTGCAGTCCTGACTGAACTGCTCAAAAAGCAGAAAAAAGAAGGCCGCTGGGTCGCTGCAATTTGTGCATCTCCTGCGGTGGTGCTGGCTCATCACGGACTTCTGGGTGATTGTCGGGCGACCTGCTATCCTTCGATGCAGGATAAACTGCCTTCCGCCCACTCGGCTCCGGTAGTCGTGGATAAAAACTGCATCACCAGCCAGGGGCCGGGGACGGCTATTCCCTTTGCATTGGAGCTGGTTTCACGGCTGCACGGCCGGAACGCAGCGGAAAAAGTAGCTGCCGCCATGCTGGTCGAGTGGGCGCCGGTTTCGTAGTCTGTCCTCACGGCTTTTTCCAGACGTACTGCCGCGGGGCTCCGCTGTAGTAGATGAGGGCATCCGGCTGTTTCGTGATGTCTATGCCGGTTCCGTGATTGTCCCGGACAAAGACAACCTGAAAGGTTCGGTTTTCGAGCATTCCGTCGAAGCTGCCTTTTCGTTCCCCAATCGTCAGGGTCTTTTTCTGTTCGTTCCATCGAAACTCGATGGTGCTGTACGCTCCTTTTTCATAATCATATCCGTCGTTTTCGTCCTCATAGAGGACAAAAGAGCCGTCAGCGCCCGGGTAGATTCGAAGCTCAATCGGGTCCGCCGGTTTTTCCGCGGCATACTGGATAAACGGCCCCATTGGGATAATGGAACCGGCGCGGACATACAGCGGGATTTTGTCAATCGGCGCATCAGCTTCGATCGTTTGTCCGCCTGCAACCCTTTTTCCCGTCCAGAAGTCCACCCACTCCGTTCCCGTCGGCAGGTAAACCGCACGGGTCTGCTTTCGCGGTTCCGTTTGTTTTTCGCGATGGTGAATATCCGGAGTTTTCCAGTACAGCTGAGCCCGAAAGGCCCCTAAGACAGAATTGGAGGTTTCAAAGGCAAAATCATAGGCCCTGCCTGCTTCCAGTTCGACCGGAACCGTGTAAAACTCCACCGACCAATAATTGCAGGGCACCTCTTTCCCGTCCAGAAACAGCCGTTTGGGTCCGAAACTTTTCATATGAAACCGATGCGGCCCGGTTTGCGTCGGAATCAGTTTGCCTTCCCACCGCATAGAAAAGGTCTCGTCCTCAATAAAGTCCGGCCAGCCGGTGTACCAGAACAGATTGATATTTGGTTCGATTTGTTCCCGGCAGACCTGCTGGAAGTTTGCATCGTTGCAGTAGGTCGCTTTCAGTCCGCGTTTGCCGTCCGGGGTGCGGAAATGCTCGGGACCAATCAAAATGCTGTCTTCCGGCGGACGATGCTGCATATACTCCGTAACCGGGCAGACCAGAAGGGCCGGGCCAAACATAAATTCATCCGTTATCGAGTAGGTTCGCCGGTCGTCGGCAAAATCCATCGGCAGTCCCCGCATCAGGGTATAGCCCTCACGGGTGATGCGCCAGGCCAGCGAATAGATATAAGGCAGGAGCCGATACCGAAGCCGGTCAAACTGAATCAGTGTATCGGTAAAGTCCCCAAACTCCCAGATTTCCCGCGGGGTCTCTGAGCCGTGGGCCCGGAAAATCGGACAAAAGGCCCCAAACTGAAACATTCGTGTATAGAGTTCCTGGTAGGCCGGGTCTTTGCCGCCGTTGGAGAAGACCCCGCCGTAACTTCCAATCACAAAGCCGCCGATGTCAAAGGTCCAGTAAGGCACCCCGGCCATGCAGTGATTTAAGCCGGCGGAAATCTGTTTGCGATACGTCTCCCAGCTGGCTCCGATATCCCCCGACCAGGTTGTCGCAGCGTTTCGCTGCTGGCCTGCAAAAGTTGAACGTGTCAGGATATAGACCCGTTTCTGTTCATTTTCTTTTCGTAAGTTTTGGTAAAGTGCGTCCGTCATAACCAGCGAATACGTGTTCAGATAGCGGGCGAAAGAACCGCGATGGTTCCTGCCGATAGTTTTCAGCCACGCCTCCGTTCCCTCTTTGGTGAGGGCGTTAATCACATCCGGTTCCGTCGAATCAATCCACCAGCCGTCAATCCCTTTGGAAACGAGCCCTTCTTTCAGATAGTTCCAATACACGGCATTGGCCTGTGGGTTGTAGGCATCATAGTATTTAAAGCCGGCCCAGCCGAACGGCGGATACAGATAACCGCGTTGGTCCATTTCTCTGAAAACAGCTGTATCCGGTCCCAATCCCGGCCAGATGGAAATCATCAGGTGATAATTCATCTGATGGAGCAGGTCCACCATCTGATTGGGATTCGGATAGCGGCTTTCGTCGAAAAACAATCCGCCCCAGTTGTTAGTCCCGCCCCAGTAATTCCAGTCCTGGATGAGATTGTCAATCGGGATTTGACGCCGGCGGTATTCCTCCGCCACCCCCAGCAGCTCCTGGCGGGTCTTGTAATGTTCTTTGCTTTGCCAGTAGCCGTAGGCCCATCGTCCGTACAGCGGGGCCTGTCCGGTCAGATCTCGATACCCTGCGATCACCTCATCCATCGTGCGGCCTGTGATGAAATAATAATCCATCTGACGGCCGACTTCCGAATGGAATGACATCCCGCCGGTCCCATCAGAAAAAACGGTTTTCGAATAGTTGTCCCAAAGAATGCCCCATCCGCCGGTAGAAATCAGAAACGGAATGGCGGCTTCGGTGTTGGATTGAACCAGCGTTACTGTCCGCCCCCGATAGTTCATCATCCCGTCCTGATGCTGGCCGAGACCATATAAACCCTCCTCCGGCCGCAGGGTGAACCGCTGTTCCAGACTGAATACGTTTGTTTCATAGGGAATCTCAACCGGATGAATAGCGGGGGGGCCTTGCTCCTTTAACAGGGTTTGTCCGG
The DNA here is from genome assembly GCA_937949545.1 of uncultured Phycisphaerae bacterium. GTDB lineage: Bacteria > Planctomycetota > Phycisphaerae > Sedimentisphaerales > Anaerohalosphaeraceae > JAHDQI01. The sequence continues at coordinate 46,707 of CALEDR010000018.1, read as the reverse complement.
CGGCATCCTGATATTCGATTGTGCCGTCTTCTTTGGACAGGCGGACTGTGAGCTTGTTAGTGCAGAGAACAAACTGAAAAGCATCTTCAGCCAGAGACAGCTTTACCCGCTCCGGTTTGGAAGCAATAACAACCAAACTGTTGGGTTCGGGTGCTGCAGGTTTTACCCATTTTATCACCCGAACTTTGTTGTCTCCGTAAAAACTGATTCGTGTGAAGGATTGTCCGTTCGTCCATTCAATTCCATTGTGGAGAACTTTTACTGTTCCGGAGACAGAGGGCGGGACGGTCTGCTGTTGGCAGGAACCCCCAAAAACCGCCGTTAAAAGACCCACAATGACGACATGCCATCTTTTTGAATCGAGCGGCATCATCCTCTCCTTTTCAGCTCCGATAGTTTTTTCCTTTCTCCCCTGGATACCAGACAATATAATCCATTCTATACAGCAAGGTAAGCAGGCCGACGAAATTTGCAAAAAAAGCGGTCCGAATCAGGAGAACAGGCCATGTTCAAATTATCGAGTCCTGCTTTTGCCGACGGTCAGATGATTCCGCCGAAATACACAGCCGACGGGGAGGACATTTCGCCGCCGCTGGCTTGGGAAGGACTGCCGCAGGAGACTCAGTGTCTTGCTTTGATTTGCGATGACCCGGATGCCCCGGTCGGCACATGGGTTCATTGGCTGATGTGGAATATTCCCAGGGATGTCAGCTCTCTGCCCGAGAATGTGCCGATGCAAAAGCAGCTGGCGACTGGAGCACGGCAGGGAGTGAACGACTTCGGCAGGATTGGCTATGGGGGCCCGGCTCCTCCCAGCGGGACGCACCGGTATTTTTTCCGATTGTACGCACTGCATACCGTCCTTGACCTGCCGGCGGGGTCCGGGCGGGCTCAATTGGAAAAAGCCATGAAAGGCCGGATACTCGGGCAGGCCCAATTGATGGGAAAATATGCTCGGCGGCGGTAAGACGGGGAAACGGGTTTAGGTCTCCCGCAGACGCTGAATCAGGATGCCGGTATAAAGAGCCAAAAGCACCAGATAATCCAAGTCCATCAGACTGTAATGGGAATGCTCTGTGGAGTTTTCGATGTAGAAAATCCCGAAGCAGTCTTTTTGGTACATCACCGGAGCAATCAGCACTGAACGGATCCCTCGATTGATAACCGGACGTGGCAGCTGGTGAATCAGCATATATTTATGCTTCTCGAGTGCTTCCTCCAGACTGTTCGGGACGGCTAAATCAACGCGCTGGACGGTTTCTGTGGTGATTTTGCGGCCTGCTTCGGCCTCCATCGGCCCGCTGGGCTCCCGGCGCAGAGCAATCCAGACATGCAGACCGGCAAACTGTCGGAGCAAAATTTCCTGCAGAATTTTGTGAAGTTTGCTCAGAGAGCGTTCGCGGCAGATTTGATCAATCACCTCCGTAAGCTGTCGGACGCGTTTGGCCGGAAAACGAATCGGCGGGGCATCCGCCGCATCCAGATTCCGCTCGACGGTATGCAGTTCTTTGCGAATTTGGGTACCGACCAGCGTATCATCCTTTTCAGCGAAGGAAGCCTGGGAACTGCTTTCTTCATCCAGCTGCACAAGAATCTGAAAATCGGCAATCTGAATGGTGTCTCCGTTTTTAATTTCGGCCTTATGAATAGCGACGCGATTCAGAAAGGTTTTGTTTGCCGATCCGAGGTCTTCAAGAATCCAGGTTCCGTCTTTGGTTGTGTAAAAAACGGCATGCTGACGGGAAACGGCTGGATCCGGCAGAAAAACCTGGCTGCCTTTCTGGCGTCCGACGTAGATGGGTCCGCGGTCAAATGTCAGTTCGTTAACGCTGCTTCCGCTCAAACTGACCAGTAGTTTCATAACCGCCTGCTCCTTGTATTGATGACAGAAATTATTATACCGCAGTCGAAATCTTTTTGTCAACGAACCGCTTACCGGATGAGCATTTTTAACCTTTTTATTGTCAAGGTTTCCAAAACAGATAAAATGGCGGGTTGGAATATGGGACATGAAACCCCTTGACGAGGTTTGCGATGAGAATCATAGCAGGTTCACGGCGCGGAATGCGGCTTTTTTCTCCCATTGGAACCAATACCCGCCCCATCACTGACCGTGTTAAAGAATCGATCTTCAATATCATGATGAAGTGGAACCTCCCGGCGGATGCCGTGGTGGCCGACCTTTTCTGCGGGACCGGCTCGTTCGGTCTTGAAGCCCTCAGTCGGGGGGCGAAGTGGGTGACGTTTATCGAGAAGGACCGCAAAACTGTGGAGATTCTGGATAGGAATATCGCCAAAGCCGGCTTTCTCAAATCTTCCCGCACGATTTGCTACAATGTGTTGAAAATCGGGGCTGCCGTCCAGGAGGAAATGTACGATTTGGTCTTTGTGGACCCGCCCTATGAAGTGAGCAGAAACTGCGATATGGCCAGCGATGTTTATAATCTGATGAAGCAAATTAATCTCCAGGTTAAAGACGGGGCCATTGTCGTCCTGCGCACTCACCTGCGCTCGATTGTGCTCGAATTGTACGGGCAGCTGGAGATGATTGACAAACGCGAGTGGGGTAATATGAAAGTCCTCTTCTTTAAAAAACAGACACGTGAGAAACTTCTTGAAGATATCGAAAAAATAATTCAGTAAGCACGAATCCGTTATTTGGAGAATTCGTTCTGCGGGGCTGACACGATGCGAATCTTGCTGGTCGAAAGTCATGAAACCTTTGCCCGGGTTGTGGTAGGGGCGTTTTTGAAGGAACACGAGGTGGTCATCCGTTCTCTGGTTGTCGATGCCCAGCATGAGTTTGACATAGGCGGTTTTGATGTGGTGATGGTGGATTACGACCTGGCGGACCGAAAGGGCAGCGAATTGATTAAATATATTCGGAAGTCCGGCTATGAAATCCCGATTATCGGCATTTCCGCCAAAGATGAGGCCAATGAGCTGCTGCTGGCCGCCGGGGCCAGCGATGTCTGCAACAAAATGAATTTTGACCGCATCGGTCAGGTTCTTGCCCGGCTCGGACTGCCTTTATAAAAAAATCCGGACCGGCGATGGGTCAAACCGGCCCGGACCAGGCGAAACGAGGTAACGAGGCAGAGATATTTCAGGAATCGCTTGTCGGTGTTCTCTCCGATAACAGGCCAATCCCCCGTTTCGGGCTATTTAAAAGATAGAAAATAACGGCTCCAAAAGCAAACGGCCTTTACACGTCCGGCTGTTCGGCGGGTTCCAGGGGCTCTGATGGGGGTTCTGTGTTTGGCTCAGCCTTTGCGGGCTTTGAAGAGGGTTTGGGTTGGGAACAGCTCCGCAAAAGGCCCTTGATATGTCCGATGGTCAGCTCTTTGTAGCCCCCAATGGGAACGCCTTTGATACTCAGGTTGCCTATTTTGGTGCGTTTTAAGGATTTGACCTTAAAACCGAGCCGGGCAAAAGACCGGCGGATTTGGCGGTTGAGGCCTTGCTTGATGGTGACTTCCAAGGTGGTTTCAAAGTTGGTTCGCCGAAGCACCTTGACGGCTGCGCCCGCCGTTTTTCCTTCCGCCAGCCAGACTCCTTTCTTTAGTTTCTCGATATGCTGGCTCTCCATTCTCCCGTTCACTTCCACTTCATACGTTTTCGGGACTTTGAAACTCGGGTGTGTGAGCCGGTTAACCAATTCCGTGTCGTTGGTCAGCAGCAAAGCCCCGGTTGTGTCGGCATCCAGGCGGCCGACGCAGACAATCCGTTTGTTGCAGGGGATTAAATCGACCGCCTGACGGCGTCCGAGCGGGTCATAATTGGTGCAGATGACATTTTTGGGCTTGTTCAGGAGAAAGTAGCATTTTTCCGGCTGGCGGATTCGCTGCCCGTAAACCCGAATATCGTCTTTTTCCGGATCCGCAAAGGCCGGCATCAGGTTGACCACCTGGCCGTTGACGGTGACGGCGCCTTCCAGAATCAGGGCTTCACATTTTCGGCGGGAATCAATCCCTGCCGCCGCCAGAATGCGCTGCAGACGCTGCTGCCCCGGCTTGGGCGAACCGCTTTCCCGGTTTGTCTGTTGTCTTCTTTTCTTTCCCATAGATTGAGTACTATACCACACCGGCGGCTGCTTTTCAACGGAAAGACGGGGCCGGCGAAAAACTCCGCTTGGGCTCCTTTTTTATTGACAGACGGTTTCGGAGACGTGATATTATCTTGCTTATATTTCTTCCCCCGAGCGGGGCGGTGAGGCGATGAAAGAACCTTTGGATAAGGAGTTTTAGGCATGGCTGTGCGAGCCGGACAAAGTAATGCGATGAAGATCGCCTTGGTAACGTTTGTGGTTTTGTTTCTGATTGCGGCCACCCTGGCGGTAATTTTTTATCTCCAGGCCGAAGAATATCAAGGGGCCGAATCCGCCGCCCGGACCGAACTGGCCAAATTCGCTACGCCGGCAGAACAGAATGCCGTCAGCCGAATTGTCGGCAAACCCGAGTCCGGAAAAAGTTATTTAGCGACCATGAACAATCTGTTTAACCAGCTGGTTCGGACGATTCTCGGGGTGGAGCCGGATGAAAATACTCCGGCTACCGTGAAACTGAATCTGATTGCGATGAAAATCACCGAACTGCAGGAGTATCTGGGGACGGACTTGAGCCCCGCTTACGGGCCGGACGGAATCGCTCTGCTTCAAACCATCGCCCACCTCAAAAAGACGCTGGACCTGACCCGTCAGGAGATGGAAACCCTCCGCCAGCAGTATCAGAAACTTCAGAACGATTTTACGATGGCTTCTCAGCAGGCCCTTATCCGGGAGGAAAAGCTCCGTCAGGAGGCTCTGCTTTATCAGAAGAATGCCAACGACGTTCAGTCTCGCTATGATGAACTGAAAAAGATGATTGAAATGACGGCGGACCAGCAGCTCCAGGCGCTTCGGAATCGGCTGGAGGAAGAACAAGCCAAACTCCGGCAGAAACAGCTGGACCTGGTGGAGCTGCAGGAAGAACTCAAAGAGACGGAAACCGCTTTGCGGACTGCTATGGAGAAGATTGAAGGCATCAAGCCGCGTCCGAATGTTGCGGTGGCGGCCTTCAAACCCGATGCACGCATTCTGCAGATTGATTTCCAGAACGGCGTGCTTTATCTGAATGTCGGGATGGAAGACCATGTTTATCGGGGTCTGACCTTTGCCGTTTATGACCGGAATGCACCGCTGCCGGAAGACGGCAAGGGCAAAGCGGAAATTGAGGTCTTTCAGGTCAGTCCCAACGTCTCCGCCGCCCGCATCCTCCGTTCCTCCGTCAAAAACCCGATTGTTCTGGATGACATTGTCGCCAACCTGATTTGGGATCCCAAAACCAGCAACCGCTTTTATGTATCCGGGGAATTTGATTTGAATGGGGATGGGACTCCGGATGCAGACGGGGTGGATAGAATTCGCGAAATGATTCTCCGCTGGGGCGGCACGCTGGAGGAAGAAGTAACGGTCAATACAGATTTTATTATTATGGGAGACCCCCCGCGCCGCCTCCCGCGTCCGTCTCAGGTTGAACTGGATATGAATCCGGCGGCTCAGCAGCGGTACGAAGAGTCGCAGACGCGTGCGGCCCAATATGATGTGCTGCTGAAAAAAGCCGAACTGCTCTCAATTCCTGTCTTTAATCTGAAACAGTTTTATTATCTGCTCGGCTACGAAACCCTTGCGTCAAGGAATTAATGGAGTGCAAGGGGGCTTCAGGGTAGTTTCGTTTGCTGTTTCCACAAGGTTGGGGTGATGCCGATGGAGGCGGTATAAACCTCGCCGGTTGCCCGCCTGCTTTCCGGGCATTGGACAAAGCCGCGTTTGAGAGCCGCAAACGTCACAGTTACCGTTGCTTCTATACAGACCGGCAGAGGAATTCCTTCGTCACAATCCAAACCCGATGGGATGTCGACGGCCAGAATGGGTTTGCCGGCGGCATTGATGGAGGTGATCAGTTCAGCGGTCTCTTCTCCCAGCGTTCCCTCCAGGCCGGTTCCCAAAAGCGCATCGACAATCCAGTCTGTTTTTTCCGTAAAGGCCTTTACCTGCTTATGGATTCCGACAGTCCGCTGGAGGGAGCGGATTTCCAGTCCCATTGCCTCGATAATCTCCAGATGCAGTTTCGCATCTGTCCCTATACGTTCCGGCCGCCCGCAGAGAATTACGGAGGTTCTTACGCCGGAATTGGCCAGATGACGGGCGATTACGAAACCGTCTCCCCCGTTATTGCCCGACCCGCAGAAAATTACGACATGATTGGACGGTTTTTTCTCCAGTTTTCCCAGGAGGCACTCTGCAGCGCCTCGGCCGGCATTTTCCATCAGCACGACCCCGGGGATATGCATCTGTTCGATGGCCCAGCGGTCGAATGCCCGCACCTCCTGACGGCTTATCACGCCCAATTCATCCGTGTTGGTTCCGTTCCAAAGACGAATCATATAAGCCTCAATTATATCGGCCCCTCAAAAAGTTGAAAGTTCTTCTCGAAAAAACTCCCTCGGTTAAAAAACGGTTGATAATTCCATTTAATTTGTTATAATGTCGCTTCGAGACGAACGAGAAAATGGATGTAAGATAAGTGAGAGAAAAGACTTAAGGAGCTATTGGGGCTCCGGGTCGCAGTAGAAAGGCAAAGACGAAGATGTTAACAAAAGAAATGAAGGGAAAAATCATCTCTGAGTACAAAACGAATGAGAAAGACACAGGTTCGCCGGAAGTCCAGATTGCCATTTTGACAGGACGCATCAACGAACTGACGGAACATCTGAAAACTCATCCAAAAGATCACTCGTCCCGGCGAGGACTTTTGAAAATGGTTGGGACACGGTCTTCTTTGCTCAAGTATATCCGGAACAAGGATATCAACCGTTACCGCAATATCATTTCACGTCTGGGGCTCCGAAAATAGGGCCCTTTTCTGTTTTTTAGGGTATCTCTAAAAGACAGTTTTGTCTCGCGGAGAAAGTGGAGTTTGTAGATAGACAAGAAAAAGTAGGGTATTTGTTAGGATAAATCGAATGTTCTCAATCCATAGAGTTGAAAAGTTAATCGGCGGCAAGATGCTTTCACTGGAAACCGGCCAGATTGCCCGCCAGGCCCACGGGGCGGTTGTCGCTCAAATCGGCCAAACGATGGTCTTGTCCACAGTCGTTTCAGCAGAACAGCGGTCAGAGGATATTGACTATTTTCCCTTGAATGTGGAGTACCGGGAAAAATACAGTGCGGCAGGCCGATTCCCCGGCGGTTTCATTAAACGAGAAGGCCGCCCGACGACCAAAGAGATTTTGACGGCCCGGATGATTGACCGCCCGATTCGGCCTTTGTTCCCGGACGGGTATTTCAACGAAGTTCAGATTATTGCCACAGTTCTCAGTGCCGACCCTCTCTATGACCCCGATGTGCTGGCGATGATTGCTTCCAGTGCAGCGCTGGCGATCAGCGAAGTGCCCTTCCTGGGGCCGGTAGGGGCCTGCCGTCTGAGCCGCGTGGATGGAAAATATGTCTTCTTCCCAACCTATGATGAGCGGGAAAAAAGCGATTTCAACCTCGTTCTGGCCGGACGTCGGGAAGCGGTGAATATGATTGAGGTGGATGCCAAACAGATTCCCGAAAACGAGGCTGCCGAAGCCATTGCACAGGCACATCAGGCGGTACGTCAGGTTTGTGATTTGATTGACGAGCTGGCAGCCCGCTGCGGACAGGAAAAGGAGATGACGGTCTCGGAGCTGGACCCGCAGCTGGTTTCGGAAATTACGGAAAAAACCGCCTCGGCATATCGTCAGGCCTATCAGATTCGCCAAAAGGCAGATCGCAAGCAGGCCCTTGAGGCGATTGCGGAGCAGATTGTCGCCGAATACGTCATGCCGGAAAATGCGGAACCGCGGGCAACCCTTCGGGATGTCAAACGCATTCTCGAAAAGGTTCAGCGGGCCGAAGTCCGCAAGCTTCTGCTGGAGGGCAAACGCCCCGATGGACGCAGTTTTACGGAGCTCCGCCCGATTTCTTGTCAGGTCGGTCTCCTGCCTCGCTCCCACGGCTCTGCCCTCTTTACCCGCGGAGAAACCCAGGCGCTGGTTACCTGCACGCTCGGAACCGGGCGGGATGAGCAGACCATTGACGGCCTGACGGAGGAATATGCACAAAGTTTTATGCTTCATTACAATTTTCCGCCGTTTTGTGTGGGCGAAGTGCGTCCGGTGCGCGGCCCCAGCCGTCGGGAAATCGGACACGGCGCTCTGGCGGAGAAGGCTCTCGAACAGGTCAAGCCCAAAGAGGAAGATTTTCCCTATACCATCAAAATCGTCTCGGATATTACCGAGTCGAACGGCTCCAGCTCGATGGCCTCTGTCTGCGGCGGCACGCTGGCTCTAATGGATGCGGGAGTGCCGATTCTTAAACCGGTGGCCGGTATCTCCATTGGACTGGTTACGGAAGGGACTCGCTACGAGCTTCTGACCGATATTATCGGGGACGAAGACCATTACGGCGATATGGATTTCAAGATTGCCGGAACGGATACGGGAATTACCGCCATCCAGCTCGACATCAAAGCCGAAGGACTTCCGCATGAGATTATGGTGGCGGCGATGGAGCGGGCCCGTCAGGCACGGCTGCAGATTCTGGAGATTATGAAGCAGACAATTGAAAAACCGCGTCCGGCCTTAAGTCCTTACGCTCCGAAGATTATTACCATCAAGATTGATCCGGAATACATCGGCAAGGTCATCGGGCCGTCCGGCAAGATGGTTAAGAGCATTCAGGAGCAAACCGGTTCGTTGATTGAAATTGAAGAGGACGGTACGATTTCCATCAGCTGTGTCGGCGGCGACGGACATCTGGTCGCGCGGGATATTATCGAGGCGATGACGACCCCGCCGCAGGTCGGACGTATTTACCGCAATGCCAAAGTTGTGGCGGCCAAGGATTTCGGCGTCTTTGTCGAGATTACCCCCGGCGTTGAAGGACTCTGCCATATCAGCGAATTGTCGGACGGGTATGTCAAGAATGTGCAGGACGTCTGCAAGGTCGGAGATACCATTGATGTCAAACTGATTTCGATTGATGAGCAGGGGCGGTTTAAGTTGAGTCGGAAAGCTGTCCTGCAGGAAAAAGGAATCAGCGAGAAAAAATAGATTCGGTGAAGGTCTGCCGTTCCGGAAAGAGCAGCGGTGCCGCTCTTTTAGGGGTTGTTGCGGCAGAGACAATCGGGCTCAATAACCTAAGACCTTTTTGTGTGCGCAGAAGGAGGGACAAGAATGACAGGGACGGTGAAGTGGTTTGATCCTGTCAAAGGATTCGGTTTTATTTACGGACCGGACGGGAACGATGTGTTTGTCCATTATACTGCGATACGGCAGGAAGGATATCGGCGTCTGGTTCATGACCAGCAGGTTGAATATGAATTGGTTCAGACCCCCAAAGGTTTTCAGGGGCGAAACGTTCGCGTGATCGGCAAACCGGTCCTCAAAGACAAAGCGCCGGCATCTGAAAAGGCCGTTCCGAAGTCATTGCAGGAAAGGAAAGAGAAGTAATTTTCCGAATGCACAATGGGCAAAAAGCCGGTTATTTTGGTTGCGGATGAAGATCGCCGGCAGGCAGAGCAGCTTCAGGAACTGTTTCCGGATACGCTGCGGGTTCTCTGGGCACAGACGACCCGGCAGGCCCTCGATGCCCTTCAAAACGAGGGGAACATCTGTCTGGTACTGTGCGACCTCAATCTGAACGGAGGAACGGACGGTTTTGTCCCGCTGGAAGCTGTGAGGGCCCGCCGTGCCGGCATACCGGTTGTCATTACGACCTCTTCCGCTTCTATAGATGCCTGCAAGCAGGCCATGCGAAGAGGCGCTTGGGACTTTCTGGTTAAACCCATTGTGCCGGAACAGCTGCGTGCTCTGGTGGAACAGGCCGTTCCGGATGCGCTGCAGACTCGCTGGGTTGATGACTTTGTTTTCCCCGGCGTGCACAGCCGAAGCCCTCTGATGCAGAGTGTCTATCGGATTCTCCGCCGTGTGGCCCCTACGGATTTGAGCGTTCTGATTGAAGGGGAATCCGGCACCGGCAAGGAGCTGACGGCACGAGCCCTGCATGAAAATTCCCGGCGAAAGGACGGTCCTTTTTGTCCGATTAACTGTGCCGGTCTGGCGGAAACGCTTTTGGAAAGTTAACTGTTCGGCCATGTCAAGGGGGCTTTTACGGGGGCGACCAGCGACCGGAAAGGGCTCTTTCAGATTGCCGACGGCGGAACCCTTTTTCTGGATGAAATCGGCGATATGCCCTTGCCGATGCAGGCCAAACTGCTTCGCGTTCTCGAAGACGGAGTCATTCGTCCGGTGGGAGCCAGCCATTCCATTGTCGTGGATGTTCGAGTCATCAGTGCCACCAATCATGACCTGGCGGCCCTGGTCGAGCAGAAGAAATTTCGTCAGGATTTGTATTTCCGCATCAAAGAAGCGGCGGTCACGCTGCCTCCGCTGCGCAAACGCCCGCAGGATATCCCGGAATTGTTCGGCTACTTTCTCAAAGAAGCCTGCGAAGATACGGGGCGGGATATTCATCTGATTACTGAACCGGCGATGCGGGCCTTGATGGCCTATCCTTGGCCGGGGAATATTCGCCAGCTGCGGAATGTGGTGCGAACCATGGTGGTTCTCTGTGAAAAGGATATTCTCGATTTGCAGGATTTGCCCCCGGAAATTTCCCGATTGAAGCAGCTGGAAGCGCCGGCTTCAACCGTCCGCGAATCGTCTCCGGAGACGCCGCTGCCGGTCGGAAAAAATTCTCCGGAAGAATCGGTGATTCTAAATGCCTTTGCCTCGAATGCTTCCGGAGGAGATTCCTTTTTTGAGGAAATGTCCGGCAAATCGCTGGAGGAGGTCGAACGGGAGCACATCCGGCGGACTCTCGAGAGGACCGGACACAACCGCGCAGAAGCGGCGCGGATTTTGAAAATCGGGGAGCGCACCCTCTACCGAAAAATCAAAGAATACAACTTATAAGTCCCGGTCAACGGCCTGGGCGACTCTCCGAAGCTGAATCATCAGGCGGTGCAGTGTTTCCGGAGTGATGGACTGGGCCCCGTCGGATACAGCATGTTCCGGGTCAGGATGGCACTCAATCAGCAGTCCGTCGGTCCCGGCGGCCACGGCGGCCAGACTCATCGAGGACACCATATAGGCATGTCCTGTTCCATGGGAGGGGTCTATGACAATCGGCAGGTGGGTCCGTTCCCGCAAAGCCGGAATGACCGCCAGCGGAAGCGTATTGCGAACATAGGTTTCAAACGTTCGAATGCCGCGCTCGCAGAGAATCACGTTCGGATTGCCGGCGTTGATAATATACTCGGCGGCCAGTAGAAACTCATCCAGCGTGGCGCTCATCCCCCGTTTGAGCAGAACCGGCTTTTGGGTTTGGCCGACGGCTTCCAGCAGCGGATAATGCTGCATATTGCGGGCGCCGATTTGCAGAACATCGGCCACCGGAAGAACCTCTTCGATTTGCTCCAGTCCGATCACTTCGGTTACGATCGCCAATCCGGTTTCCTGTCTGGTTTCTGCAAGCAGTTCCAGGCCCTTTTTGCCCAGTCCCTGAGGGCTGTAAGGACTTGTCCGCGGTTTGAAGGCACCGCCGCGAAAGCCGATGCAGCCGGCCGCAGCGGCCTGACGAGCGGTCTGAAGAACCTGTTCTCGGCTTTCCACGGCGCACGGACCAGCGATGACGCCGATTTTCGTTCCCCCGACAGGAAACCGCTTTGGACCGATCGAGATAACGGTGCGTTCTTTTTTGACTTCCAGAGAAGCCATTTTGTAGGGAGCCAGAATCGGCACAATCTTTTCCACCATCGGTGCATTTTCGATGGCTCCTTTGTCCACCATTCGTTTATCGCCCAGACAGGCAATCACGGTGCGGTCCGTCCCGTAAATAATATGTTCTTTCAGACCGTATTCTCGGATTAATTTGACGACGTGCTGAATCTGGGCTTCTGCAGCCCCTGGCTTCATTACAACAATCATATTGTTTTTCTTTCCGGAATCGTAGTCTCGTTAGAAAAAGGAAATCTAACATCTGCAGAAAGTTTTTTCAAGAAAGCAAAAGGGTTAGAAAGATTTTGACCCTGACCTTTCGGCAGGATAGAATCCTGATACAAAAGAGTGGGGTTACTGTGAAACTTTTACTGTTAGCAGATTTGCATAACAGAGTCGAGGGGCTGGAACGCATCGCGGGGGGCCATGATGCTGTGCTTCTGGCGGGTGATATCGCCAATTTCGGCGGATTGGAAAAAGTGGAACAAATACTCACTATTCTGGAGGAGTATTGTCCGCTCGTTTTGGGTGTTTTGGGAAATTGTGACCCTTCGGGTGTGGGGGACTTGTTGCAAGAGAGGGGGGCTTTGCTTGAAGGAAATGTTATTGAATATCGAAATCTTGCTTTTGCAGGGATAAGCGGCACGGAGCCGTCTGCGTTCAATCGAGAAAAAGAATATCCAAATTCTCCCTTTCTGAAAACTCTACAAAAGTTAAAATCTTCAATGAAACCTGAACTTCCCTTTGTATTTGTTTCTCATCAGCCCGCATTCAATACATCTGTGGACCAATTTGCACAAGGACAGCATACAGGAAGTCGTGCCTTGCGGGCTTTCATCGAGGAAACTGAACCGATTCTTGCGGTTTCGGGGCATATCCATGAAGCTGTATCTAAAGACAAAATCGGCAGAACGGTTCTTGTGAATCCCGGTCCCTTTAAAAATGGATTTTACGCAACTGCCGAATTAGAAGGGACTTGTGTTGATATCCAGTTCAACTCCATTTGAATAGACAGGCTCTTTTCTTTTTTAACAAAAATCTAACGTGCATAAGAACAAAAACTAAATAAGAACATATACTATTTAGTTGAAAATATAAAATCGATATCTGAAAAAATTGTGAAAACAATAGAAGAAAGGTTAAAAGATTTCGAAGCCCTCTGCCGGTTAAAAGGGTTAAAAGTCACCCCGCAGCGATCGGGAGTTTTCAGGGTTTTGCTCGAATCCAAAGAGCACCCGACGGCCGAGGAGGTTTATCGGCAGGTCCGTCAGCAGATGCCGAGCATTTCCCTGGATACAGTCAATCGAACTCTCAATACGCTCCTGCAAATCGGAGCGGCTTTTTTGGTGGAAGGTACCGGTCAGCCGAAACGTTATGACGGCGGGCTGGAAGACCACCAGCATTTTCGGTGTCTGCGGTGCGGCACCATCATCGATTTCCAATATGAACCATTCGAGAAAATTGAGGTTCCGTCCTGTTTGGCGGACCAGTGTACGGTTTTGCGAAAAAGCGTTTATTTGGAAGGAATTTGTAAGCGTTGTTTGGAAAAAAGGAACAGTTAGAAGAAGGGAGAAATCCAGTATGTCAGTAAAAGGAACCAAGACGGAAAAGAACTTGTTGACAGCATTTTCAGGAGAATCTCAGGCTCGAAATCGCTACACGTATTTTGCCAGTCAGGCCAAGAAGGAAGGCTATGAGCAGATAGCCGCCATCTTTCTGGAAACGGCTGAACAGGAAAAAGAGCACGCCAAACGGCTGTTCAAGTTTTTGGAAGGCGGCGAGGTGGAGATTTGCGCCGCATTTCCGGCCGGTGTGATTGGGACGACCGAACAAAATCTGGCCCATGCAGCCCATGGGGAAAATTATGAGACAACAGTTATGTATCCGGAATTTGCCAAAACGGCGGAACAGGAAGGATTTAAGGAAATTGCCGGTGTGTTCCGCAAGATAGCGGTTGCGGAAGCCAGACATCGCGATCGTTATCTGGCTTTGCAGGCCAATGTGAAAGAAGGAAAGGTTTTCAAACGCTCCAAGCCTCAGCACTGGGTATGCAGGAACTGCGGATACGTCCACGAAGGCCTTGAGGCGCCGGGAATCTGCCCGGCTTGTGCTCATCCGCAGGCGTTCTTCGAACTGGAAGCGGTGAATTACTAATGACATAACCAAGCCGGAGGGGACGGTTTGCCTTTCAGGAACGTTCCGGCCGACTGACCGACCCCCAGTCGGTCGGACTTCCTGGAGGGAGGAAAAAAATGAAAAAAAAGATTGCGGCACTTATGTTGCTTGTTCTGCTCGGATCCGGCTGCAGAACGGAAAGGGATGAAATTATGCAGGAACGAAAAGGGTTGATTACATTTAAGGGGGCTCCTTTGACGCTGGTGGGCAAGGAATTGAAAGTGAATGACCCGCTGCCGGATGCGGTGTTGACGGCACCGGATTTGTCGGATGTCAGACTGTCTGATTTTCGCGGTCGGACTCTGATAGTTTCTACCGTACCTTCTCTGGATACCGGCATCTGCGATTTGCAGACAAGGCGTTTTAATGAAGAAGCCAAAAAACTCGCCGGCAGGGCTGTTGTTCTGACGGTGAGCATGGACCTTCCGTTTGCCCAGAAACGATGGTGCGGCGCCGCCGGTGCAGAGCATGTACGGGTGGCCTCCGATTATAAAGAAGCGGCGTTCGCCCAAGCAGCCGGTTTGCTGATAAAAGAGCTGCATCTGCTGGCTCGTTCTGTTATCATTGCCGACAAGAACGGCAAAGTTGTCTATATCCAGCTGGTGCCGGAAGTGGCGACCGAACCGGATTATGATGCGGTGCTGAATGCTTTGTCTATGATGCGATAAGATGTTTTGCTTTTCAGGAGAAATCCGATGAATACCCTGGCTGAACATGTATATGCTGTCGGGGTCCAGCATTGGGACCGACGGCTTTTTGATGAACTGATTCCGCTTCCGGACGGAACCAGCTACAATGCCTATCTGGTTAAAGGCAGCCAGAAAACCGCTTTACTGGATACAGTTGATCCGGCCAAAACCTCTGAGCTGATTGACCATTTGGTCCAGGCAGGAATTGAAAAGCTGGATTACGTTATCAGCCATCACGCCGAACAAGACCATTCCGGCAGCATTCCTGATGTGCTTTTGATGTATCCGGAAGCCAAAGTGGTGACCAATCCGAAGTGCAAATCGATGCTGATGGACCACTTGCGGCTGGAAGAAGAGCAGTTTATCACTGTTGAAGACGGTCAGGAGCTGTCGTTGGGCGATAAAACCCTTCGGTTCATCTATACCCCGTGGGTGCACTGGCCGGAGACGATGTGCACATGGCTGCCGGAGGACCGGATTTTATTCAGCTGCGACTTTTTCGGTTCGCATCAGGCGGCCAGCCGGCTTTTTGTGGAGGACGAACCGACGGTTTATGAGGCGGCCAAGCGCTACTATGCAGAGATTATGATGCCGTTTCGTTCGGCCATTCGCGGCAATCTGAAGAAGATAGAATCTCTCGATATTCGTCTGATTGCTCCCAGCCACGGACCGGTCTATCCGAGGCCGTCCTTTATTATGGATGCTTATCGCGACTGGATCAGTGATGATGTTAAGAATGAAGCGGTGCTCGCATTCGTGTCGATGCACGACAGCACCCGTCGAATGGCGGAGTATTTCACAGAGGCTCTGGCATCCAGAAATATCCGGGTGCAGCTGTTCAATATTACCGGCGGAGATATCGGAAAGCTGGCGATTTCTCTGGTAGATGCGGCGACGGTGGTTCTGGCTACGCCGACGGTTCTGACGGGACCTCATCCCAGTGCGGCCTATGCGGCGATGCTGGTGAATGCATTGCGGCCGAAAACCCGGTTTCTCGGCTTGCTCGGTTCGTACGGCTGGGCCGGCAAAATGCCTGAACAAATCATGTCTCTGCTGAGCGGGCTGAAGGCGGACATGCTGCCGCCGGTCATTGCGAAAGGGTATCCAACGGAAGCTGTCTTTGCCGCCCTCGATGAACTGGCGGAGACCATTTTAAATCGCCACCGCCAGGCGGGCCTTTGCCAATAAATCAAAAAACAACAGATTGCAAAAAAAACAGACAGCCGTACAATAGCAGTACATAAAAGCGGTCTGTAAAAACCGAAAAAGGAAAGGGGAGTATGTTATGATTTCCAAAGCTGTCGAAAGGGCCTTCAATGACCAGCTGGCCGCGGAGACCTATTCGGCTTATTTATACTGGTCTATGTCAGCGGCTCTGGAGGAGATGCAGATGCCCGGTTTTGCACACTGGATGCGGGTCCAGGCTCAGGAAGAGATGGCCCATGCCATGAAGTTTTACCGCCATCTTGTTGAACGGGGCGGCCGGGTCAAACTGGGGGCCATTGCTGCTCCCCCGACCGACTGGGAATCTCCGGCGAAAATGTTTGAAGATGTTCTCAAGCATGAACGGCATGTGACTTCTCTGATTCATAAACTGGTTGAAACGGCTGCCCAGGAAAAAGATTATGCCGCCGGGGTGTTCCTCCAGTGGTTTGTCAGTGAACAGGTGGAAGAAGAAGCTGCTGCTGAACTGGTTTTGGTGAAAATCAGAATGGTTCAGGACAGCCAAGGCGGCTTGTATATGCTCGATAAGGAAATGGGACAGCGTGGTGCGGGAGACTAAAATTATGGCCATTACTTTTAATGCTGACGAGATTTTTGAAATTGCAGAACGGATTGAGAGCAATGCGGCCCAGTTTTATCGGGAAGCAGCCGGCAAGGCCGCCAAACCTGATTTGAAAAAGATGCTGCTGGACCTGGCGGTCATGGAAGAGGGGCATGAAAAGACCTTCGCGCTGATGCGGAAGGACTTGTCGCCTTCAGAAAAAGATACGGCTGTCTATGACCCGGACGGCGAGGCGGCTCAATACCTTAAAACGATGGCGGATTTTCACGGCACGGAAGGCAAGGCCGGCCCGATGGAAAAACTGACCGGCAAAGAGTCGATGGCGGAGCTGCTGAAAATTGCAATCAATGCTGAAAAAGATTCCATAGCATTCTATGTCGGCATCAAGGGGCTCGTGCCGACAAAATCCGGCAAAGACAAGATTGAAAAAATTATTGTCGAGGAGATGTCCCACGTAACGGCACTGGGGGCAAAACTCCAGTCTTTGTAGCAGAACGGATTTTTGACCCGGAGCGGCAGGGAGGCAAGAGACACTCGATGACCCCGCAGGCCCGACAGTCTTGGCTCCGCAGGCAGCCGGCAATGCGAAAAGTGCTGCTGGCGCTGGTGCCCTGTCTGCTGGGCGGCTGGTATTATTTCGGTTTTCGAATCATCGTGACGGCGGCCTTTTGCTGCGTGTGGGGTTTTTTTCTCGAATGGCTTTTCTGCCGCCGCCGAAACGAGCCGGTCAGCGAAGCGGTCTTTGTAACCGCAGTTCTTTTTGCCCTGATTATGCCGCCGACAGTGGGCTGGCATGTTTTGGCGGTCGGAATGGCCTTTGCGATCATTTTCAGCAAGGAGGTTTTCGGCGGATTCGGCAGGAATTTTTTTAATCCTGCGATGGCCGGACGCTGTTTTGTCTATGTCTGTTTTCCTGTGGCGATGACCGGCATCTGGCCGCCGCCGGCGCAGGGGCCCTTTGGGGCGCTGCGGCAATGGTCAACTGCCGTCGGACCGGACGGGGTGCTGACCGTAACCAGTGCGACTCCGATGGCACATAAAAAAGCCGGCAGGCTTCAGCTGGGAACCTGGACAGAGCCGCCTGGAGATATTCCTTTCCAAATTGATGAAAAACAGTCTGTTACTGTTTCGAAATGGACGGTATTCAAAGGGCTTTTCTTCGGACGCATCGGCGGTTCGGCAGGGGTAACCAGCGCCCTGCTGATTTTGATAGGTGGACTGTATCTCTTTCTCACCAAAACAGCCAGCCGGACCATCATCCTCTCCACGGTCGGCTCCTACGCTGTTCTGAACGAAATTCTGTATCAACTGGGTGTTCAGCCGGTGCCCGGCGCTTTGATGGCGGTGCTCGGAGGAGGATTTTTGTTCGGTGCCTTTTTTATGGCGACAGACCCCGTCACCTCGCCCCGAACGGAACCGGCCAAAATCATTTACGGCATTCTCGTCGGGACCTGCACCCTGGTCATTCGGAACTTTTCCATTTTTAACGGCGGTCTGATGTTTGCCGTTCTGCTGGGCAATATGTTTGCTCCGATTCTGGATGTGACGGTGAATGCCTGGCAGCAGCGAAGCAAACAGGCCCGGGAGGCGGCTGTATGACCTCTCGCTCTTTCTATGCCGTCGGATATATGTTTCTGATTACGGCGTTTTTCAGCACGCTGATTATCGGGTTTGCGCGGGGGACCCAGAATCGCGTTCTGGTCAATGAGCGTTTGGCCTTTGAAAAGGCAGTTTTGACATCTTTCGGAAATTTCTCGTATCGGACGGATGCCGAGGTCAACCGGCTGTTTCAGGAGCATCTTGCCCAGAGTCCCGAATACGGCAAGGCGTGGGTTTATCGAAAAGACGGGGTTCTTGTCGGATTTGCTCTGCCGTTTGAAGGAAAGGGATTCTGGGCCCCCATCAAAGGGGTGGCGGCTGTTTCTTCGGACGGTCGAACCCTGCTGGGATTGGCTTTTTATGAGGTCAATGAAACGCCGGGTCTGGGAGCCCGGATTGCGGAGCCGTTTTTCCGCCGTCAGTTCGATGGGCTGCGGCTTCGCTCGGAGGGGCTGCTGGAGCTGAAGCCGGAAGGGACAGTTTTGTCGGAAGGACAGGTGCACGCCATCAGCGGAGCCACACAGACCTGTGTGCGTCTGGAGGCAATTCTGAATGAACAGCTGAAAGACTGGCTGGACACGATGCGCAGGGAGGGGCGATTGTGAAGACAGCATCGGTCAAACCCATGCAGGAGATCCTTCGCGACGGGCTGTGGAAGGACAATCCTATCTTTCGCCAGATTCTGGGGATTTGCAGTACGCTGGCCGTCACCAATCTGGTGCTGAACACGTTTGTGATGTGTACGGCTCTGACCCTTGTAACGGCCCTGAGTTGCTGGACGGTTTCTCTGCTGCGAAACTGGACGCCCCGCAATATCCGGATGATGGTGCAGACGCTGATTATCGCCTTTTATGTGATCATTGTGGATGTGGTTCTGAAGGCCTATTGGCCGGATATGAACCGCAGTTTGGGTCCGTATGTAGGGCTGATTATCACCAACTGCATCGTGATGGGCCGCTGCGAGGCGTTTGCCGGTTCGAATCCGCCAATGTCGGCTTTCTGGGACGGCTTTTTTAACGGATTGGGGTATTCCGCCGTTTTGCTTGTGATTGCGGTCATTCGAGAAGGGCTGGGGATGGGGACTTTCTGCGGCTGGCCGCTGCCGTATTTCTCCACGCATTGGGATAAGTGGATTATTATGGTGATGCCGCCGGGCGGATTTTTTGTACTGGCCTGTGTGATCTGGGTCTGCCGGTCGATTCGGCCTAGGGAGGTTAAAAAATGAACGGTCTTGGCGCGGAAATCTGGCAGGCGGTTGTGGTTTGCTTTGCCGCAGTGTTTACCAACAACATCCTGCTGACAACATTTTTGGGGATGTGCCCGTTTACGTCCGTATCCCGCGAAGTGCGAACCGCCGCCGGGCTGGGCGGGGCGGTAGTCTTTGTGATGACGTTTACCTGTCTGCTGAACTGGATGGCCTATCACTGGATTCTGGTTCCGCTGGGGCTGGAGTTTTTCCGATTTATTCTGTTTATTATCATCATTGCGGCGTTTGTGCAGGTTGTGGAGATGATTCTGGACCGATTTTCACCGCGGCTCTATCAGAATCTGGGCATCTTTCTGCCGCTGATTACAGTGAACTGTGCGATTTTGGGCGCCTCGCTCTTTATGGTCATCCGTGAGTATTCCCTGATTGTGACCATCGGGTACGGTTTCGGCAGCGGGCTGGGCTGGCTTCTGGCCATCCTGGCCATGGCGGGAATTCGTCAGCGGTTTAGTGAATCCCGGGTTCCGGCAGGGCTTCAGGGGCCTGGAATTACTCTGATTATAGCGGGCCTGATGGCATTGGCTTTTATCGGCTTTACAGGGGTGCTGTCCTGATGGTGCTTGAGATTATCCGAGATGTTCTGGCGGTCAGTACCGTGGCAGCGTTCTTGACGCTGGTTTTGATTCTCTGTGAAGGGATGATTTCAAACTACGGTCCCTGCGAGGTGACCCTGAACGGTTCCCGAAAAGAGACGGTTCAGGGCGGAAAATCTCTTTTGTTGTCTCTGCAGGAAAAGAAGATTTTTATTCCAAGTGCCTGCGGCGGGCGGGGCACCTGCGGTGTGTGCAAAGTGAAGGTCCTCGAAGGCGGCGGGCCGCTCCTGCCGACGGAAACACCGCTTTTGACTCAACGGGAGCAGCAGGCCAGCGTCCGGCTGTCTTGCCAGGTCAAAGTGCGCGGGCCGCTGGCGATTGAAATTCCGGAGGAGTTCTTCCGGATGCATCAGTATCGGGCCCGATGCAGCCGAATCGAAGATCTGACTTATGATATGAAGCGGTTTACCTTTGAACTGACCGAGCCGGAGACGATTTCATTTACAGCCGGCCAATATGTTCAGCTTCGCTGTCCGCCTTATAAGGGCAGCCGGGAAGAAGTATCGCGGGCGTATTCCATCGCCTCCGATCCGCTCGAGAATCGACGGATTGATTTGATTATCCGCCGTGTCCCGAAAGGCATTTGTACCACCTGGTGCTTTGAGTACCTTCGCGAGGGTGACCCTGTTTCCTTTACCGGGCCTTTCGGCGATTTTTATCTTCGGGATACGCAGACACCGAAACTGTTTATTGCCGGCGGCAGCGGCCTAGCGCCGTTTGTCTCGATTCTTTGGCAAATGAAACATGCCGCTGACGGCCGTCAGACGGTCTTCTTTTTCGGCGGAAACCGGATGGAGGATTTGTGTCTGCTGGATGAAATGAAGGCATTTGAGCAGGCCCTGCCGAACTTTCGTTTTGTGCCGGTAGTGGCCAAGCCGGCTTCCGAAAGCCGCTGGTCCGGTCAGACCGGGCTGGTGACTGAAGCGGTTCAGCGCAGTTTTGAACGGCTGGACGGCTGGGAGGGGTATCTGTGCGGCGGTCCAGGTATGATTGAAGCGGCCATGCGGGTCCTCCGGCAGATGGGGATACCCGACGAGAAGATTTATTATGATAAATTTGCATAGAGAGAGGGTATGAAGCGTTCGCCTTCGGACATTCGATTGGAAAAACTGCTCCGAAGCTCCAAGCTTGCTGCCGGCGGGTTTATGGGGGATGATCCGCGCCCGCCGGAGGAAGTAATTCGGGAGGATGCCGCCTGTCTGGAACGGCTGGGCAAAACAGCGGCTCAGATTGCCGAACGGATGCGGATGCTGACGGAAGCGGCATCCGCCGCTTTGGGCAGTTCCGTTCAGCTGGAGGGAAAATTTGAGGTCCACTGTGAAGAGTGGAAGGGGGGACTGATCTGTCCGTGGCCGCATCCGGGCCGTTTTCCCAAACGGCTGACTGTCTGCCGCCGCCTCGATACGGGACGCGAGATTGTCTGGTCGGATTTGAATATCCACCTGATTGAGGCCCACGGGTTTTTTGAAGGAAAGGGGGCTTCTTATCGTTTGGAACCCGAGGACCTGGTACGGGTTCTCTTTGATTAAAACGGTTTTTTGATTCGAAAGGATGTTTACGATGAAAAAGTATCGCTGTCTGATGTGCGGTTATATTTATGACCCCAAAAAGGGAGACCCGGATAACGGTGTTCAGCCCGGAACGGCATTCGAAGACCTGCCGGAAGACTGGGTCTGTCCGGAGTGCGGTGCCGGCAAAGAAGAATTTGAAGAAGTTCGCTGATGATGGGGTGTTGAGAAAAGCCCTAAGAAATGTTCTGGGGGTTTTTTCCCTTGAAACGGCCGGGGGAAGCGGCGAATGGAAAAAATTGTTCCCAAACTTCAGGAAAGCGGTCCTATTTTCTGCGTGGAAACGGCCGCCGGTCCTTCTTCTGTTGTCGTCTTTGGGGCTTCCGGAGACCTGGCCCATCGGAAACTGTATCCGAGTCTGTATGCCCTTTTTTCCTCCGGCCTGATGAGTCAGTCATTTTATCTGCTCGGCTGCGGACGGACGGAGATGACCGATGAGTCGTTTCGGGCGGGCATTGAGAAAAATCTCCCGGCAGAAACAGCCGGGAAGGTTTCTTCAAAAGCGGCTTTTCTGGAACGGTGTTTTTATGCGGCGGGGGATTATCAGTCCAACGACCTCTATGAAACACTTCAGCGGCGGTTGACGGATCTGGACAGCCGCTTCAACATCGAGGGGGTGCGTTTGTTTTATCTGGCTGTGCCGCCGAATGTGGTTAAACCGATCGTTGAACGGCTGGCGGAAACCAAACTGACCTGTCCAGCTTCCACAGGACGCTTTCAGCAGATACGACTGGTTCTGGAGAAGCCGTTCGGCACAGATACGGCCTCCGGAGCGGAGCTGGAGCGGGTCCTGCATCGCTGCTTTCATGAATCCCAAATCTATCGGCTGGATCATTATCTCGGCAAAGATACAGTCCAGAATATTCTGGTTTTTCGGTTTGCCAACAGTCTGTTTGAGCCCATTTGGAACCGCAATTATATCGACCATGTCCAGATTACAATCGCCGAGTCTATCGGCGTGGAGCATCGAGGGGGCTATTATGACCAGACGGGGGCCCTGCGGGATATGTTTCAAAACCACATGCTCCAAATTTTGTCTCTGGTTGCCATGGAGCCTCCCAGTTCGCTGAGTGCCGAGGCCGTTCGGGATGAAAAGGCCAAAGTGCTGCGCTCGATTGCTCCGTTATCGGCAGAGCCTTCGAACCCTTCCGTGGTTCGTGCTCAATACGGTCCCGGGGAGATTGACGGCAAAGCTGTCTGTGGGTATCGGGAGGAGAAAGGGATCCGGCCGGACTCCATGACGGAGACGTTTGTGGCAGCTCGCATTATGATTGAGAATTGGCGTTGGAATGGGGTTCCCTTTTATTTGCGGACAGGCAAACGTCTTCCGCAAAAGCTGACCGAGATTGTCGTTTATTTCCGATCTGTTCCTCACCTTCTCTTTCGGCAATCGGTTTCGATAACACCCAACCCCGTGAATATCCTCAGATTTCAAATTCAACCGCAGGAGGGCATTTTTCTGCAGTTTCAGGCCAAAAGACCGGGTTCGAAACTGGACCTTGCAACGCTTGAAATGGCTGTTGATTATCAGGGAATCTTTGGTTTTCAAATGCCGGAGGCCTATCAGCATCTTCTTTTGGATTGTTTGGTTGGTGACCAGACACTTTTTACACGTCAAGACAGCATCTTTCTGGCATGGCAGCTCCTTGAACCTGTTTTGGACAGATGGGAATCACAAGAAGAGGATATATTTATTTACAAATCCGGAACATCCACAATTCTCCCTGCCGAACAGCTCATTCAAAAGACAGGACACTCCTGGAATCATTTGTAATCGATAAGCCCTTATAAAAGATACGATTATTTTTTATTTGTGAAAAAGGCAAAAATTGTTGTGAAAAAAATATCAAATACTCTTGACTTCTTTTTTAATCATTTTATATTTTTATGAAGTAATGAGAAGTAAGGAAACATAAATGTTATTTTTGGAGAACTAAAAGAAAAGAAGGGGAAGTTCATGGTGAACAAGAAATGCATAATTCGATTGTCGCGTTATAAAAGTGCTCTTCAGCGTCTAAAAGCCCTCGGTTTTGTGAAGGTTTTTTCGGGCAATCTGGCGGATGCGGCCGGCGTGACTTCCTCTCAGGTTCGCAAGGACTTTTCCCTCTTTGGAATTACGGGCAATCGAAGGGGGGGCTACAGTGTTGATGAACTGATTGCCAAAATCCTTGAGATCCTCGGAAAGAATGAGCTCCAGCGGGTGGTTTTAGTAGGGGCGGGGAATATCGGAACTGCCTTGATGCGGTATAAAGGGTTTGAATCGGGCGGAATTAAAATCGTCGCGGCCTTTGACATTGACCCGGAAAAAATCAATCGGCGATCAGAACTGCCGGTTCTGCCGCTGGAGGAGTTTGCCGATTTTGTCAAGCAAAACTCCGTTCGGGTCGGAATTCTGGCCGTACCGGATATTGCCGCTCACCATGTTTCCGAATTGATGATTCGCTCGGGGATCATGGGGATTCTGAATTTCGCTCCGATTCAGCTTCGAGGGGCGGACAAGGTCATTATTAACAACATTAATCTTGAAGTCGAGCTGGAAAACCTGATTTACTTTGTCAATGCGATGCAGAAAACCGGACAAATTGAATGAAAATTAAAACCCTCAAAAATCGTCTGCTGTTCTCATTCCTGACGGTCAATCTCGTCTTGGCAGTCAGTGTTTTTTGCCTTGGATATTGGGTCATTCAGCAGCAGCTTTTTGAGCGGACCCAAAAACAGGTGAACCGCTATTTGGACAGTGCTCGGCTGTTTTACAACAGTGAAATAGAGAATATCGGCACTCGGATGAAGCTGGTTTCCTACAATCAAGACCTTGAAACCCTGAGAAAAAATCTGGATCTGGATTATCTTTTCCGCTTATCATCGAATGAAGCCGCCATCTCCGCGAGCCGAATTGTCCAGCAAGTTCTTGAAAGCAGAACTTCCCTGGGGGGGACAAGATTAGTCGGGCCGGAAGAATTAGCTCGGATGCCGGAGGCTGTTCAGCAAAGAGCCCGAATTCCTATCAAGAGTTCAACGAACGAGAAGCTTTTTACTGAAGTCGGAATTGTCAAAGAATATGCTTTGCCGCTTTTGTCTTCAAAAGGCGAGCTGGATGGGGTTATTTACGGCGGCCGTTTAGTGAATCAGGATTATACATTTGTGGATAAACTTCGACTTCTTGTTTTCGGGGACGAGCAATATCGAGGCAAACCGGTCGGGACGGTAACTATTTTTCAGGACGGCATCCGGATTGCCACGAATGTTCTGGATCAAGAAGGCCGGCGGGCTGTGGGGACGTATGTTTCCCAGGTTGTTTATGACAGTGTCATTCGGGAGGGCAAGCGCTGGCATGACCGGGCGGAAGTCGTGGGCAACTGGTACCGTTCTGCTTATGAACCGATTCGCGACCTGGATGGAAACATTATTGGAATTTTGTATGTCGGGATTCTGGAGGAACAGCTGACCGATATTGTCGCCAAGATTCTGCTGCTGTTTTTGCTGGCCGTTTCGGCGGCTCTTCTGCTGGCGGGTGTTGTCGCTTTTGTTCTGACGGGATCTATCCTGCACCCGATTACGCTGCTGCTGGAAGCTACGCGAAGATTGGCCAAAGGAGAATGGGGCCATGAAGTGCCGGCGGAGACTTCTGTGGAGGAACTGGATCATCTGGCCAAGTCGTTCAACGAAATGAGCGGTCAGCTGCGGCAGCGGGAACTGTCTCTGAAAATCAGCAATGAAAAACTGGCCGAACTGAATAAAAGTTATCTGGATCTAATCGGTTTTGTGGCTCATGAATTGAAAGGGATGCTGGCGTCTGCCGTCATCAATGCGTATTCGCTGCGGGACGGCCTGCTGGGGATGCTGAATTTCAAGCAGAAACGGGCCATTGATTCGATTTGCCGGAATCTGGATTATTTGGACGCCACGGTCAAGAAGTTTCTGAACTTAAGCCGGATTGAGCGGGAAAAGCTTGAAATCAACAAGCAGCCGGTTTGTCTGCGGAAGGATATTGTGGATGTTTCCGTGCAGACGTTTTCGAAAATGTTCGAAAATAAGCAGATGTCCATTGTCAATCGGATTGATCCGGGTTTGCGGGTGAATGCCGATCCGGACCTGCTCCAGATTGTGGCTAATAATCTGATCAGCAATGCCGCCAAATACGGTGCCGAAGGGGGGCGAATCGAATTGTCGGCCCGGGTGCCGGACGGGCGGGTGGAGATAGAAGTCTATAATGACGGTCGTCCGATTGAACCGCATGAATTGCCGATGCTGTTCAAGAAATTCTCCCGGTTGGACAATCCGGACAAGAAGAAGGTCAAAGGAACCGGTTTGGGATTGTATATAACCAAACAGATTATAGAGGCCCACGGCGGCCAGATTCGAGTGGAGCCGAGGGGCGGAGGAAACGCATTTATTTTTGATATTGAAAGGGCTTAAACGTGGTTACGCCGATGGATTTAATCCGAAAAAAGCGTGCGGAAGCGGTGAACCGCATTATCAGCAAAGGGTACCTGTCCACCAAACGTGTTTATGTCGGGATGGCGACCTGTGAAATCGCCGCCGGCTCCAAGGAGGTGATGGCGATTTTTCAGGATGCCATTGCGAAGGGATTAACCGATGTGTATCTGAGCCAGAAGGGCTGTGCCGGCCGCTGCAACCTGGAGCCGACGGTGGAGGTGGTTGAGGAAGGCAAAGTCCCGGTTAAATACGGTCTGGTGACCCCCGAGCGAGCCCGTGAAATCATTGAACGGCATCTGAAAAAAGGCGAAATAATTCAGGAATGGGTGATTTAGGGAAAGGAACCTGTTGTGTCGGACAAGCAGTATAAATTGACGTTTTGCGACGGCTCCGGGTGCCTGAAAAATCAGGCGAGGGAGTTTCGTCGGGTTTTTGAAGAAGAACTTCAGCGGCAGCAGCTCCAGCAGAATGTTCAGATGCATCTGAGCGGCTGCCTGGGCATGTGCGGCAAGGGACCGATTCTGATTGTCAATCCGGGCTATATTATGTACGGTCATCTCCGTCTGGAGGATGCGTCAGAAATCGTTCGGGAGCATCTGGTGAACGGCCGGCCGGTTTCTCGTCTGATTATTCAGGAGGACCATTTGTATAATCGGTTTTTCCGGATTTTCGGGGATTCGGAGTTTTTCGGCCGGCAGATGCGAATTGCCCTTCGCAATTGCGGTGTGATTGACCCGGAAAAGATTGATGATTATCTGGCGATGCGGGGATACGAGGCCCTGGCCAAAGTGCTTACGGAAATGACCCCGCAGCAGGTGATTGAAGAAGTCAAGAAAAGCGGTCTGCGCGGCCGCGGCGGTGCGGGTTTCCCCACAGGGCTTAAGTGGGAATACACTGCCAAACAGTCCGATCCGGAGAAATATGTCATCTGCAACGCCGATGAAGGAGACCCCGGGGCGTTTATGGACCGCAGTGCGATTGAAGGGGACCCGCATACGGTGCTGGAAGGAATGATTATCGGCGGCTATGCAATCGGGTCTCGTCAGGGCATCATTTACATCCGGGCGGAGTATCCGCTGGCGGTTCAGCGGCTGAAAAAGGCGATTGAAGATGCCCGGCGGGAGGGATTTCTCGGGGAGCGAATCCTCGGAACGGATTTTTCCTTTGATATTCGGATTTGCCTGGGAGCCGGCGCCTTTGTCTGCGGGGAAGAAACGGCGCTGATTTACTCCATCGAAGGGGCCCGCGGTATGCCCCGTCCGCGTCCCCCGTATCCGTCCGTCAGCGGACTGTTCGGCAAGCCGACGTTAATTAACAACGTTGAAACCTGGGCCAATATTCCGGTGATTATTATTGACGGAGCCGACTGGTTCAGCCGCATCGGTACGGCTACCAGCAAAGGCACCAAGGTCTTTGCGCTGGCCGGCAAGGTTCGCAATACCGGTCTGGTGGAAACGCCGATGGGCACGACGCTGCGGGACATCGTATTCGGCATCGGCGGCGGCATTCCCAACGGCAAAAAGTTCAAGGCCGTTCAGACCGGCGGTCCGAGCGGCGGATGCCTTCCCGAACAATATCTGGATACGCAGATTGATTATGAATCGCTCGCCAAGGCCGGCTCGATTATGGGCTCCGGGGGGATGATTGTGATTGATGAAGATTCCTGTATGGTTCGAATGGCCCGATTCTTTGTCGAGTTCACCCAGGATGAATCCTGCGGCAAATGCACACCGTGCCGGGAAGGGACCAAACGGATGCTCGAAATTCTGACCCGAATCACCCGCGGTCAGGGCCGCCCCGGCGACATCGAGAAACTCGAGCGGCTGGGCACGATGATCCAGAAGGCCTCCCTGTGCGGACTGGGACAGTCCGCCCCCAATCCGGTGCTGAGCACCCTTCGGAATTTCCGGGAGGAGTATGAAGAGCATATTCATCAGAAGAAGTGCCGATCGCATGAATGCACAGCCCTTCTGACCTATGTGGTTCAGGACAATTGTGTGGGCTGTGGGGCCTGCAAGCGGGTCTGTCCGGTCAATGCGGTGTCCGGAAATCGAAAAGAAAAACATACGATTGATCCGAAACTGTGCATCAAATGCGGGCAATGCTATGATGCCTGCAAGTTTAACGCGATTGCGAAAGTGTGAGGAATTCCATGAGCCGATTGATTACCATTACCATCAACGATAAACCCTATCAGGTCGAGCCGAACCAGACCATCATGCAGGCGGCCGACAAACTCGGGTTTCATATTCCCCGGCTTTGCTATCACCCCAAACTGTCGATTGAGGGGGCCTGCCGGGTTTGCATTGTAGAAGTGGAAGGAATGAGG
Organism: uncultured Phycisphaerae bacterium; assembly: GCA_937949545.1. Classification (GTDB taxonomy): domain Bacteria; phylum Planctomycetota; class Phycisphaerae; order Sedimentisphaerales; family Anaerohalosphaeraceae; genus JAHDQI01. The sequence goes on along the minus strand of CALEDR010000018.1, from coordinate 18,480 downwards.
AATTATGTGGCATCCTGTGCCTTTCCCGTCAGCGACGGGATGAAAATCCGCACAAATACTCCGACCCTGCGGACAGCCCGGCGGGATATTATCGAATTGATTCTCGATAATCATCCTCAGGATTGCCACACCTGTGAACGCGACGGGAACTGTGAACTGCAGCGGCTGGCAGCTTCGATGGGCATTCGAGCCCGGCATTTTGAGGGCGAGCGGAAGCGCTATGAAAAAGACCTGTCCAGCGAGGCTGTGATTCGAGACCCCGAAAAGTGCATTTTGTGCGGACGTTGCGTGCGAATGTGTTCGGAGATTCAGCAGGTCCACAATCTGACGCAGGCCCATCGCGGGTTTCATACCGTTGTCATGCCCGCCTACAATATGCCGATGGGAGAAAGCGTCTGCACCGCCTGCGGCCAGTGCATCAATGTCTGTCCGACGGCGGCGTTCCTGGAAAAGAATTATACGCAGGAACTTTTCGAAAAGCTCAACGACCCGAATCTGGTGAAGGTCGTTCAGTTTGCGCCGTCCGTGCGGGCGGCCATCGGAGAGGCCTTCGGGCTGGAGCCCGGTCTGAATATGGAAGGGCAGCTGATTGCCTCGCTTCGCAAACTCGGTTTCGATTATGTGTTTGATACGCAGTTTGCAGCAGATTTGACGATTATGGAAGAGGCCAGCGAGTTTCTTGAGCGGCTGCAGAACGGCGGTGTCCTGCCGATGATTACCTCCTGCTCCAGCGCCTGGATGAAATGTCTGGAGCAGTTTTATCCGGACCTGATTCCGAACGTTTCCACGTGCAAGTCGCCGATGTCCATGCAGGGAGCGGTGACCAAGACCTATTTTGCCAAGAAGAAGAAAATTGACCCCCGCAAAATCCTCAGTGTCGCTGTAATGTGCTGTACGGCCAAGAAATATGAGGCCGCACGGCCCGAACTGATGTTCGACGGGATGCGGGGGGTGGATATTGTTGTCACGACCCGTGAGGCTGCCTGGATGATCAAATCCGCCGGGATCGATTTGGTTCATATTCAGCCCGAAGAGCCGGACCATCCGCTCGGGATTTCCAGCGGTGCCGGTGCGATTTTCGGCACGACAGGCGGTGTGATGGAAGCCGCCATTCGAACGGCGTATGAGCTTTATACCGGCGAGACCCTCGTGGATATCGAAGTAGAGGCCGTTCGAGGACTTAAGGGCATTAAGGAGGGAAGCATTACCATGGACGGCAAAGAGATTCGAGTTGCCGTAGCCCATGGTCTGGGCAATGCCTGTCGGCTGCTGGAACGGGTTCGGCAAGACCCGTCCCGGTATCACTTCATCGAGATTATGGGCTGTCCGGGCGGCTGTGTCGGCGGCGGGGGGCAGCCCTATGCCCAGATTAATTCTATCCCTCTGGATGATGACAATCTGCGGAAACGGGCGCAGGCCCTGTATGATTTGGACAAGGCCAAGACCATCCGGCGAAGTCATGACAATCCGGATGTGCAGAAGCTGTATAAGGAGTTTCTCCAGAGCCCGCTCAGTCCGGTGTCTCATCAGTACCTGCATACCCATTATAAGGCCAAGACGCCGGCGGGGATTATTCCGAAAAAAGAACGCACCATGTCGGGAGATTCAAAATGACTCAGGTTCAAACGGAAAAACTTCAGACCCTTCGGGAGGCCATGCAGGCGGCCCGAAATGATGCTCATCCGGAATCTTATTTGATCGGGATTCTGCATAAGGTTCAGGAGATTTTCGGCTACCTGCCTCGTGAGATGATGGATGAAGTCGCTCAGACGCTCGAGATTCCGACCGCCCACATCTGGGGGGTGGCGACCTTTTACCATTACTTTAATCTGGAGCCCATCGGACGGTATGTGGTCAGTGTCTGTATGGGAACGGCCTGTTATGTGAAAGGAGCCGCCGGCGTCCTGGAAACCCTCAAAAAAGAGCTGGGTGTTGAAGTCGGCAAGACGACGTCCGACGGTCTGTTTACCCTTCAGGAAGCCCGCTGTCTAGGGGCCTGCGGGATTGCCCCGGTGATGATGATTGGCGAAAAGATTTACGGACAACTGGATAGTAAAAAAACAATTGATATAATTAACCAGTACCGCAAGGCCGCCGCGGAGGAAAAATCGGCTGTCGGGGCGGAAGCTCGACGTGGGAAACCTTGAAGAAACCGTTGAAAAGGGAGACTGCACATGGCGAAAAAAGTACTGATTATCGATGATGATGCGGATTTTGTGGAAAGCGTTGAGAATCTGCTGGAAGCCCGCGGATATGAGGTGGTTTCTGCTTCCAATGGAAAAGAGGGCGTAGAGGCTGCCAAAAAGGAAAAGCCCAACCTGATTATCCTCGACGTGATGATGACGACCAAAGATGAGGGATTTAATGTTGCCCGCCAGCTGAATGAACTGGAAGGGGTCAAGGGGACGCCGGTTGTGATGGTGACGGGGGTACGGCGGGAGATGAACCTGCCGTTCGGCTTTGAGCCTGACCAGATCTGGCTGCCTGTCAAGCAGGTGCTGGAAAAACCGATTAAGCCGGAAACTCTTCTGAAGGCCGTAGCGGACTATATTCAATAAAAAAGGAACCGCATCTTGCAGCAGAACACCTCCTCCTAAGGGATGCTCTGACCGTCCGTCAGAATGTCCCTTTTCTTTTTTAAAAAGAAGGCAGGGAGCTGCTGCAGCTCCCCGCCGCGCTTTCCATCCAATCAAGGTGGAGAGAGGAAGAGGACTATTTTCTCAGCAGACCGAGTAAGACGGCTCCCGTGCTGAGCATCAGCATTGTCGCCGCCGACGGAGCTGCCGGCACCGAAGACGGGATGCCGACAGCCAGGCTGTTGACCAGCCCCAGAAGAATCCAGCCGAGTGATTTCTTCATCATGTTTTGTTCCTAAAGCGGTGTGTGAGGTCTGTACTGGACCCGCCTGAAACCATTATTATTGCATTTCCTGATTGAGTTTTTCGCGAAGCGCCTGATTTTCCCGCCGCGTCGCCTCCAGATCAAATATCAGATACTTAATCCCCAGCCGCAGGTAGTCCAGCGACTGCTGAAGATTGCTGAACTGAGCCTGAAGTTTCTGATGATTCTCCCGATTTCGGCGAGCCAGCAGGAACAGTTTGTCCTTTTGCGGCTGCGGCAGGTCCACCTCGTTGAGCAGTTCCTGGAACTTCTTTTCAAAATTGGATTCGAACATAGTTCACCCCCAAAACAGTCCTTGTTGTTTCCCCGAAGCCAGCGGCTTGGCTTGTAGCGGGCCAATATATTTTTTGTTTTCTTCCCCCGAAGCCATCAATCGTATTGTAGCAAAAAAGCTGTTACGGAGGCTTCTTCCGCCTCATTTCCGGCCGTTTTTGGCTGTCCGACCGGGCTGTTTATCCACCGATGGCCATTTTATAGGAACCGCCCCAAAAATTTTTTTACTCAAGACGGGAGAGACCGAAGGGCAAAAATTCTTTAAGTGGCTGATTATTAATAAGTTATGAGCTTGATTGGGGTTTAAGGCGAACCGTCAGTATCACCGGCAGTGCCCGCACGGGACCGGAGGGATTGTTGAGGATTTGGATTTGTCCTTCAGGATTGATGATGCCCAGGATGGTGCTGCCTCCGCCGTCCATGTTTGCGGCGTCCCAGTAGCCGAGCTCCTTCATAAAATGTGCCAGCTCCTCGAGGGTCATTCCTTCGCTGAATCCGAGCTGTCTGCCGTCGGCCGCCGCCAGATACAAATGAGTGCCGTCCCGATTCACGCGGCGGTCGGGGCCGTTCCCTCTGGGCTGCGGACAGTTGTTCTAGGCCGCCAGATTGCTCTCTCTTGGGTCGGTTCGGCGTATGCCCAAAACTACAATGTCAAACGCAGCACCGTCAGCGGGGGGCCTTATGCGACCATCGCTCTGACAAAATCGACCGATTTCATTGACTCAGGTCTGACACCGAAAACTGTTTATTATTATGTAGTCTCTGCAAATACACCGGACGGCGAAACGGACACCAGTGCACAAGTGTCGGTGAAAGCAGATCCACAGCTTTGGGGGATCATAATCGGTACAGACAGTTCGTACAAAAACTTAGGTGCTGGAAAAGAAGCGGCTTTTGACGGTTCGCTGAAAAACTTTTTTGATGCTTCAGAAAATACGGCCTGGGTTGGTTTGGATTTTGGAGAAGGGCGGAGGGCTCGAATTCAGGAGGTGAAATACTGCCCTCGTTCCGGGTTCAGCCAGCGCATGGTGGGCGGCAAATTTCAGGGCTCTGATACGCCGGATTTCGGCCGCGGTGTTGTCGATTTGTTTACCATTCAGACCCAACCGCCGCAGGGCGTTCTGTCTTCTCAATCCATTTCCAACCCGCATTGGTTTCGATATGTACGTTATTTGTCTCCTGCCGGCGGATATGGCAATGTCGCAGAAGTGCAGTTTTTCGGTGATCTAAAGATTTTGGATGCTCCCGACGGGGAAGAACCTTAAGTCGCTCTGGTCGAACCATCTTGAAACGATTTGCCCGGATCAACTCCAGGTGAATTGGATGTGAATTCGATCTATTCTATCTTATCTTCTCTGTAGGTTCTTGACGGCTGGAAAGAATAGCCCCCTCATGAGATGATCCTTTTAAGTATTGAATTCGATTTCTGCCCAGGTATAATGAAAATCCTAATAAAGGAAAGGAAACCAGAATGCATTCAATCTGGAGCAGAATTTCTGCATTTCTGATTCTCATTTTTTTCCCTTATCTTTGCAGGGAGCGCAGGAAGAAAAAGAACCCAATGCCCCGCAACGTTTGGAGGAATATATTCGGTATGCACTTTCTCATAATGCCGGGCTGAAAAGTTCCTTTGAACAATGGCGAAGCGCTGTGTTTGCAATTCGTCCTGCCGGCACATTGGAGGACCCCCAATTCGAATTTGATTATTTCCTTTATCAAACTCCGATGGGGGATCGATATCGACTGAAATTCATGCAGACTTTCCCATGGTTTGGAGTCTTGGAAAGTCGGAAGGATGAAGCGGCGGCGGCTGCCAGAGCGGCTCGAGAACGGTATGAATCGGCCTATTTGGAGTTGGTCTGGCAAGTTCGACGGGCATTTTATGAATATGCTTATTTGGCGCGTGCGGTCGAGATTGCCCGTCAGCATTTGGATCTTCTGAAATCGTTTGAGCAAACGGCTCAAATCCGCTACCGGACGTCTGTCGGCCGACATCCGGATATTCTGCGTGCTCAGATGGAACTGGCTCAGATGGAAGACAGCCTGCTTAGTTTAGAAAAAATGAGAATTCCGGTTTCGGCTGGGCTGAATTCTCTTCTCAATCGTTCCTCCCCTTCACTCCTTCCATGGCCTGTTGTAGAGGAATTTGAACTAGCAGATGTGAGCGAAGAAGAACTCGTTCAGATGCTTCGTTTCAAGAATCCTGAATTGAAGGCGCTTCAGATGGATGCGGCTGCCGCACGCCACCAGATTGAACTTGCGGAGAAGCGTTTTTACCCCACTGTCAGTTTAGGTCTGGAGTGGATGGAACTTCAAGGGAGCGGAATGACCTCAGAGAGTCATGATCCGCTTATGGTCATGGTGTCCGTCAGTTTGCCTTTGTGGGCTGATAGTTACAGAGAAAATCTCAACCAGGCAAAGGCACAGGTTCGCCGGATTCATCGAGAAATGGAACAAAAGGAATTTGATTTGACTTCGGAAATCAGTCAGGCAGTATTTGAGCTTGGAGACAGCCGAAGGAAGGCCGTTTTATATCGGGATATCTTGATTCCCAAGGCCGGAGAGATGGTGGCAGCCTCAGAGGAGGCCTATCGGGTGGGGCAAGTGGATTTTCTTAGTCTTCTGGATGCCCAGAGAGTGAAACTTCAATATGAACTCGCCTATGAACGTGCCCTCACAGATCATCTCCAGCAAAAGGCTCGGATAGAACGCTTGTCCGGGGACAGTATTTTTGAGAAAGGGCAGAGGAAGCAATAACAGCAGGAAATTGGGTGGTATAACAAATTTCTGAACGAAAATACTACTAATGCAGTAAATTGACTATAGAATAAGGGAATGAAAATGAGCGAAAAGTCTGATCGAAAAAGGTTTTTCGTAAAGAGAATTCTGTTTTTTGTCTGTCTTCTTTTGGGGATTGGATTTGGTTTTTTCCTTCGTGGATGTTTGATGATTTCTTCCCCTGTTGCGGAAAGTCGTTCTTCTCAGCAAGCCGCATTGTGGACTTGCTCGATGCATCCTCAAATTATACAGAATAAACCCGGGAAATGTCCTATTTGTTTTATGGATTTGGTTCCAGTTGTTTCATCTTCTTCTGTTGGCCCCCGACAAATTGTGTACACACAAGAAGCCGTCAAACTCATGGAAATCGAGACGGCTCAAGCAGAGAGAAAACCAGTCGAAATTGAAGTCAATATGGTGGGGAAAGTGGATTATGATGAGAGCCGTGTTCGAACGATTGCTGCCTGGGTGCCTGGAAGAATCGAACGGCTGTATGCCGATACTGTCGGGGTCCGGATCCGAAAAGGAGAACATCTGGTAGAATTATACAGTCCAGAACTAATCAGCGGTCAAGCAGAGTTTCTCCAAGCCCTTCAATCCTCTCGTCAGGGCGGCAATGCAGCGGGGCTTTTGTCCCAATCCACACGAGATGTAGTGGAATCGGCGAGGGATAAATTACGGCTTCTGGGGTTACAGCCGGAGCAGATTCGAACCATCGAAGAAACCGGGAAAGTGATGGATCACTTGACCATTTATTCCCCGATCGGCGGGGTGGTCATAGAGAAGCACGTTCAGGAAGGAATTTATATTCAAACGGGCCAGCCTATTTACACCGTGGCGGATATTTCGAGACTCTGGGTTCTTCTGGACGCCTATGAAAGCGATTTGCCCTGGGTCTCTTATGGTCAATTGGTGGAGTTTTTTGTAGCGGCCTATCCCGGTCGAGCCTTTCAGGGAACGGTCAGTTTTATCGCCCCTTTTTTGAATTCGAAAACCCGAACGGTCAAATTGCGTGTGATTACGGACAATCGCGAAGACTTGCTAAAACCGGAAATGCTTGTTCATGCAACCCTGCGGGTCCGTCCAGATGCTCAAGGGCAAATGACCATGCCGGAGATGGCCGGCAAATGGCTTTGTTCGATGCATCCGGATGTTGTTGCAGACGGACCGGCTTTGTGTCCTGTCTGCGGGATGAAATTATTACCAGCGGAGGAACTCGGGATTCGAACGAACCCTTCTCCCCTGCTGCCTTTGGTCGTTCCGGCATCTTCTGTCCTCTGGACGGGAAGACGTGCGGTTGTTTATGTGCGTGTTCCTGACAAAATGGTCCCGACCTTTGAGGGACGGGAAATCATCCTTGGGCCTCGTGCGGGAGATTTCTATCTTGTCCTGGGAGGTTTGCAGGAAGGAGAGCATGTTGCTGTGAAGGGGGCCTATCGGATCGATGCGGACCTGCAGATTCAGGCAAAACCGAGTATGATGAACCCGCAAGGTTTGAAAATACCGTCAGGTCATGAAGGCCATTCGATGCAGGACAATATTCTTTCAGGAAAGGAGTAAACGATGAAAGTAGGAATTTTTTCGTTGTTTTGTCAGCCGTAGCGGTGCTGATTGCAGCTGGGGGATGTGCGAAAAAGGAAGAGCCGGTTGGTTCTTCTTCTGCAGAGCAGACAACAACCTCTGATTTATCCACAGCCGAAGAGTCGGTTGAACAGACAACCTGTCCCGTGATGGAGGGACCTGTTAACAAAGACATTTTTGTGGAGTATAAAGGAAAGAAGGTTTATTTTTGCTGTCCCTCCTGCAAGGATGAATTTCAGAAAAATCCTGAGGCGTATCTGCCCAAGCTCCCGCAGTTTCAGAAATAATCTGTGAGGAAAGGGCTTTTTTATGACAGTGGAAAAGACGAGTGAATCCTCGCCCGCCGGAGTATTAGCCTATCTGCTTCGTTTCTGTCTCGAAAATAAACTGGTTGTGTTTCTGGTTTTTCTGTTTATTTTGTTGTGGGGCATCAGAAATGCACCTTTTGACTGGAAGACGGAGTGGATTCCGCGAGATCCGGTGACCGTAGACGCCATTCCGGACGTAGGGGAAAATCAACAGATTGTTTTTACCGAATGGCCGGGACGGTCTCCTCGGGATGTGGATGACCAAATCACCTATCCATTGACATCCGTCCTGCTGGGGGTTCCCGGGGTCAAAAGCATTCGCAGTTATTCGATGTTCGGTTTTTCGAGTATTTATGTGATTTTTGATGAAAAAGTCGATTTTTACTGGTCCAGAAGCCGTCTGCTTGAAAAATTGAATTCTCTCCCTGAGGATGCTTTGCCGGAGGGGGTTCGTCCGGTACTCGGGCCGGACGCCACGGCGATGGGACAGGTGTTCTGGTATACGCTTGAGGGACGCGATCTGCAGGGAAGACCGGCAGGGGGATGGGATCTGGATGAACTGCGGAGCATACAGGATTGGCAGGTCCGTTATGCACTTCTGGGGGTCGAGGGCATCAGTGAAGTGGCTTCAATCGGCGGATTTCAAAGGGAATATCAGATTGATCTAGACCCCGATGCCCTGCGGGCCTACGGTGTTGCCTTAGAGGAGGTGTTTCAATCGGTCCGGAATTCCAATATTGATGTCGGGGCTCGCACAATTGAAATCAATCGAGTGGAGTATATCATTCGGGGACTGGGGTTTCTGAAATCTCTTTCGGATATTGAATCCATTGTGGTGAAAGTTCAAGACAATGTGCCGGTTACTCTTCGAGAACTGGGAACAATTTCTTGTGGACCGGCACTGCGAGGAGGGGCGCTCGACAAAAGCGGGGCCGAATCTGTGGGGGGATCGTCGTTGTCCGTTTCGGTTTCAATCCGCTGAAGGCCATTCAGAATATCCAGAAACGGATTGCAGAAATTGCTCCCGGGCTGCCTTCTAAAACACTTGCCGACGGCACTGTTTCAAAAGTAACGATCGTTCCTTATTATGATCGAACAGGTTTAATCCATGAAACGCTGGGGACCCTTGAATCGGCTTTGGGGCAGCAAATTTTGGTCACCATCCTTGTGGTGGTTGTGATGCTGATGCATCTGCGCAGTTCATTGCTGATCAGCGCCCTGCTGCCTTTGGCAGTTTTTATATGCTTTATAGCCATGAAATGGTTCCGGGTCGATGCCAATATCATGGCCTTGTCCGGCATTGCTATTGCCATTGGAACGATGGTCGATATGGGGATTATTGTTTGCGAAAATATTATTCGTCATTTAGGGGAGGCGCCGAAGGATGCTGATAAGCGTCGGGTTGTCTGGCTCGCAGCGGTCGAAGTGGGAGACGCGGTTTTGACAGCTGTTGCTACAACGGTTGCTGGTTTTCTTCCTGTTTTTTTTATGACAGGTGCGGAAGGGAAGCTCTTCAAACCGTTGGCTTATACCAAGACTTTTGCGCTGATTGCTTCCATTTTGGTAGCTTTGATGATTATTCCTCCGGCCGCTCATACTCTTTTTACTTTTCGTTTCCCTTTGGAAAAGACCCGACGGATTATTTGGGAAGGAATTATAGGAATTGTGGCGGCAGCAGCTGGATTCTGGTTAGAACCGCGGGTCGGTTTGGTTTTCATTGCGGGAGGATTGGTCTTGTGGGGGGTCGGCTTTTGGGAGCGAGGGAAGCAAATTAGGCCGTTTATTGGGAATGCTTTTGCTGTTCTTGTGATTGGTTTGCTGCTGACACTGCAATGGATGCCGCTGGGGGTTGGGCGGTCTTTGGCGGTGAATTTCCTTTTTGGCGGACTTGTAATCGGCGGACTTTTGGCATTCTTTGAGATTTTCCGGTGGGGATATCCTCGGCTGCTTGGGTGGTGCTTGGCTCATAAGAAAATCTTTCTTTGTCTTCCGATGGTGCTGTTGATAATGGGCATTTGGATCTGGTCGAATCTTGAGCGAGAGTTTATGCCGCCTCTTGATGAAGGGACTTTCCTTTATATGCCTACCACGATGCCTCATGCCTCTATCGGCCAAGCCCTCGAATTGCTTCAGCAGCAGGACGCGGCTATCCAGTCGATTCCGGAAGTGGAAACGGTGGTCGGAAAACTGGGCCGTGCGGATTCTCCTCTGGATCCGGCTCCTGTGTCAATGTTTGAGACGGTGATTCAATACAAACCGGAATATATTACGGATTCGAAGGGGCGTCGGATAAAATTTAAGTATGACCGTCAAACGGAACAATATGTTCGTGATGCAGAGGGGCGATTGGTGCCAGATTCTCATGGACGACCCTATCGTCAATGGCGCAGTCATATTCACAGTCCTGATGATATATGGAAAGAGATTGTTCAGGCGGCGCAAATTCCTGGTGTGACCAGTGCTCCAAAACTTCAACCCATTGCGGCCCGAATGGTTATGCTTCAAAGCGGAATGCGGGCTCCAATGGGAATCAAAATTAAGGGGCCTGATCTTGAAACAATCGAACAAGTCGGTTTTGAAATAGAACGATTATTAAAAGAAGTCCCCAATGTGGAACCCTCTGCCGTCATTGCCGACCGGATTGTCGGCAAACCGTACCTGGAAATTGAGATTAATCGTCGGTTGATTGCTCGATATGGTCTGACAGTTCGTCAGGTTCAGGATGTTATTGAGGGGGTTGTCGGCGGCAACAAATTAACAACTACAGTCGAGGGGCGGCAGCGGTATGCTGTGAGGGTACGCTATCAGCGAGAGCTGCGCGACCGAGTTGATGCTCTCGAGAAGGTTTTGGTGTCTACGCCGGATGGTCAGCAAATCCCGCTGATTCAATTGGCTGCTATCCAGTATGTTCGAGGGCCGCAGGAGATCAAAAGAGAAGACACATTTCTGGTGGGGTATGTCCTTTTTGATAAAAAAGCAGGTTCTTCTGAAGTGGAAGTTGTGGAAGCCTGCAGGAGGTATCTTGAAGAGCAGATCCAAGCAGGACGTTTGAAAATACCTGCAGGTGTCAGCTATACTTTTGCCGGCAGTTATGAAAACCAGGTTCGTGCTCAGAGGACTTTATTTGTAATTATCCCACTGGCCTTGTTTGTTATTTTTCTGATTCTCTATCTTCAATTCCGTTCCGTACTTTTGACAGGACTGGTTTTCAGCGGCATTTTGGTTGCATGGTCCGGAGGATTTTTGTTGATTTGGCTTTATGCCCAGTCGTGGTTTTTGAATGTGCATTTTTTGGGAGCCAATCTGAGGGATTTGTTTCAAGTGCATCCTATCAACCTCAGTGTGGCTATCTGGGTAGGATTTCTGGCTCTTTTTGGCATTGCCAGTGATGATGGTGTTGTGATGTGCACCTATCTCCAGCAAACTTTTCGCAGAAATCAGCCGGCCACCTTCGAGGAGATTCGCCAGAGTGTGATTGAATCGGGAAAACGTCGTGTTCGTCCCTGTTTGATGACAACGGCGACAACTATTCTGGCTCTGATTCCTGTGCTGACCTCGACGGGGAGGGGGGCGGACGTTATGATTCCAATGGCCATACCTTCTTTTGGGGGAATGCTGATTGAAATTCTCACGATGCTGATCGTGCCGGTTCTTTATTGTGCCATACAAGAAATGCGGCTTCACCGCCAAATTGCACTTCGGTCGGAACAAAAACAGAATAAAATGTTGAACCCATGAACGATTGATTTTAAAGAGCCGCGGTTTTATTCTGTAGTCTCTGAACAGGATGCTTGTTTGGAAAGATGAGGCAAATATGGCTTTGGACTGGTTTGATGTTGTCAGGCGGCTGAAGGCGATTTCCCAGGCAGGACGGGCGTTCGCTCAAAACGAATACGAGCGGGCGCGGCACGAAGAAATTGAACAGATTTGTGCGGAGATTCTGGCTGGTTATACAGGGATGGAGCCGGAGAAGATTATTTATCAGCTGCAGGAGGATACAGGGTATCCAACACCAAAGGTAGATTGTCGAGGTGTTTGTTTCCGAGACAACAAAATTTTACTGGTCCGTGAGTCGGCCGACGGCGGCTGGACACTGCCGGGCGGCTGGTGTGATGTGGGCTTGACGGCCAGTGAAAACTGTGTACGGGAAATCCGGGAGGAGTCAGGGTTTGAAGCGAAGGTCATTCGGCTTTTGGCCGTGTATGACAGAGACCGACAGGGTCATACCCCGCCGTATCCCTTTAATATTTATAAACTTTTCTTCTTATGTGAAATCATCGGCGGAGAGCCGAGAACCAGTCATGAGACAACGGATGCAGCGTTTTTTGGTGAGGAGGAGATTCCACCCCTGTCGAAGGGGCGGACGCTGCCTCACGAAATCAAACGGTTTTTCCAGATGTATCGGGACCCCTCGATTCCGGCGGATTTCGATTAATTTATCAGGGGGCCATCAGGAAATCCACGACGGCCCTTCCGTATTTGTCCCAAAGCTGCTGTTGAGTCAGCAGGGTGTCTTCGGCCTTCATTTCAAACGTGATGGTGGGGATTCCCTTGGTTTCGCCGGCCCAGGAACCGAGTGAACCGGGCAGTGCCCCGATGCGTTCCACGGGCAGCGGACACCAAAGGGCCATCCGCTGAGCCAGATATTTTCCCGGGCCGTCATAATCGATGCACCCGTAGGGCTGGTGAATACTGAGGATTCGAACAGGTTTTTCCGTTTCAATCAAGTTATAAAGGGCCTGCGATTCGGGTTCGGAGAGAGGTTGCTGGCCGAACCGTTCGCTGTTGAGCCGATTGTCGGCCGGGAAATTGCGATTCAAATCAACCTTTCGGGCATTATCGCGTATTCCCGCGGCCAAACCGTCCGGATTGGCAACCGGAATCAGAAGAATTCGTTGGCGAGCATACAAATACCGATTTCGGATTAAATAATCTTTGAGTGTATCGGCCAGGACGCGGCTGGCGGGTTCATTTCCGTGGATAGCCCCGAGCACGAGAACGGTCGGACCTGTACTGCCGAACTGAAAGCATTCGATAGGCCTTCCTTCAACGGAAGTGCCGATAGAATAGGGGGTTATCGTAACCGGAGTGACAATTTTTGGGGCATAATGATCCGGCCAGGGTTGACAGCCGGATGTTAACATGGGCAATATGGTGAAGAAAAACAGGCTGATCACAGGGACGATGCATTGTTTGTTTTTCATCGGTTTCATAGGAAATTTCATGGGTAAATCTAAGAAAAACAATAACTTTTATCCGTTTCCAACGTATATTTTTCTGATTACCGTAGCGAAGAACGGTTTTTTTGTCAAAGAGGAAATTCTGGAAAGGAGCCTATATCATGTTGACCTATAAGAACATTTTGGTGACGGCGGCCACGGCTGCTCTGGTGTTCTGGGCCGTTCCGGGAGTTTGGGCTGGGGATGATTCTCAGAAAGCAGCCGAGGGCCATCAGTGCGGTGCAGAAAAATGCCCGGGTGCCGCTCCCGATTTTGTTTTGAAAGATTTGGACGGCAAAGACGTCAAATTATCGGATTTTGCCGGCAAAAAGATTGTGGTGCTCGAATGGGCCAACTGGGACTGTCCGTTTGTCAAGCCGCATTACCAGAATAAGACATTCGCCAAGCTGATTGACCAATATGTAAACGCCAAAGAAGGCGAACCGGAGAAAAAGGTGGTGTGGCTGACGATAAACAGCACGCACTATGCCAAGCCGGAGGACCACAAGGCCTGGGCCCAAGAGCACCAGCTGAAGCATCCGATTCTGGCGGATCCGACCGGTCATGTAGGCCGGCTGTATAAGGCAACCCATACACCGCATATGTACATCATTGATTTAAAAGGGCATATTGCCTATCAGGGGGCCATTGACAATGCTCCTCTGGGCAAGGTCCCCGAAAATGAAAAGTATGTCAATTACGTAGAACAGGCGCTGGATGCCCTGCTGGCCGGGAAAGAACCGTCTGTGAAGGAAACCAAGCCGTACGGGTGTACGGTAAAATACCCGTTGCAGCAGGAGACAAGTAAGCAGGCGGGGGCTTAACTGCTCCGTTTTGTCTTGAATTTCTCAGAACCGCCGGTTATTGTCATTATTTATGACAATACTGGCGGTTTCTATTTCGGCAGCAAATGTAGAAGAAGCCCAGGAGCAGATTGACCGCTCGGTCTGCCAGGGGGCGGAAGCGGTTGAACTGCGTCTGGACTTTCTGAAAAGTCCGGATGAGGCAGCGGCCGCATTTTTGGTGAAATTTGTAAAAGAAAAAGATCTGCCAGTAATTGCGACCTGCCGACATATTTCGGAAAGCGGTGCGGCGGATTGGCCGACGGAGAAACGGCTGAAGGTGCTGACAGCGGCGATGGAGGCGGGAGCGGATTTTATTGATTGGGAATTTGCTCAGTATCTTCAGCCCGCAGTTCAGGAGATGCTCACAGCGGCTTTGCGGCGTTTCCAGGCGTGCCGTCTAATTCTTTCCGCTCACGATTTTCACGGTCCTTTTGAAGATTTGTCGGCTCGCTATGAAGCGATGCGGACGCTTTGTCCGGGGGCGGTTGTGAAGCTGGTCTATACGGCCCGCCATATCAACGATTGTTTTGAGGCGATGGACCTGCTGTATCAGGAAAAGGAGGATTTGATTGTCTTTGCCATGGGCTCGGCGGGGATGATGACGCGGATTTTGGCGAAGAAGCTCGGCGGGTTCCTAACCTTTACCTGCCCGGAAGAAGAAACGGCGGCGGCACCCGGACAGATTCCGATTGGGAAAATGAAGACGCTGTATCGGTGGGATGCTCTCAATCAGCAGACTAAACTGTATGGAATCATCGGAAATCCGGTTGGGCATTCGCTCAGTCCGGCGGTGTATAACGGCTGTTTCGAAACCCAGAGCCGCAACGCCCTGCATCTGCCGCTGGAGATAGGAGGGGAACAGGCGGAATTCAATCTTTTTCTGGAATCGGTGCTGCAGCGTCCCTGGCTGGATTTTCGAGGATTCGGCGTGACACTGCCGCATAAGAGTTCGGCTCTTGAGTTTGTCCATCAGGAAGGGGGATATCTGGAGCCGATGGCGGAACGAATTGGGGCGGCCAATACAATCAAAATTGGTCATAACGGTCAGTTGAGTGCCTATAACACCGATTGTGCGGGGGCATTGGACGCTCTGACGCAAACGCTTGGGATTGAAAAAAAACAGCTGCGGAATCAGGAAGCGGCCGTTATTGGGGCCGGCGGGGCGGCGCGGGCGGTCATTGTGGGGCTGATAGATGTCGGGTGTCGGGTGACGGTGTATAACCGAACGCTGAAAAAAGCCCAGGACCTGGCGGAGGAGTTCGGCTGTCGGGCGGCGCCGCTGGAGGAGATTCGCAACAGCCGGGCTCGAATTTTTGTCAATTGCACCAGTTTGGGAATGATTCCGAATGTGGATTCCACGCCGGTGCCGGCGGAGGTGTTCGGACCGGATTCGATCGCATTTGATACCGTGTATGTGCCGCTGGAAACCCGCTTTCTTCGGGAGGCCAAAGCGGCTGGGGCCCGGGTGGTCAGCGGAGCGGAAATGTTTATCCGACAGGCCGTTGTACAGTACCGGCACCTAACGGGCGTAGAGCCGGATTCCGAACGGATTCGGCAGATTGTTTTGGATTGCCTCAATCCCGCCGGGAGGGCAAGATAGCCGCAGCGTTGGCACACGTTTTCGAAAAACTTCCTCTTCAGGCCAGAATGTGCTTGCCTATGAAAATTCTGATTTCGGCCAACGCTGTGTGAATGCCCTGTATGCAAATGGTCAATCGATTGGACCCGTCTGCAAAATGAGGTTCGAAAGACTTATGAGAACCTCAAGTCCGATTCCGTCGGAGGAGGCGGCCTGTCTGGGGCTGGATTCGGTTTCGTCCGGTTCCGATGCGGAAAAATGACTTGTTCGGACGGATGTCCAGCGGTAGAATACCCCTTTTCAAACAAAATGAAGGAATTGACAGGAAAAGGAAACGAGAATGGCTCAGAAAAAAGCGGAAAAGGTTGTCCTGGCGTACAGCGGGGGACTGGATACGAGTGTAATTCTGCCGTGGCTGAAGGAAACCTACGGCTATGACGTTGTGGCGTTTGCTGCCGAGCTGGGGCAGGGGGATGAACTGAAAGGGATTCAGAAAAAGGCGCTGGCGACGGGAGCGGTGCAGTGCATCGTCCGCGATTTGCGGAAGGAGTTTGTGGAGGATTTTCTGTGGCCGATGCTCAAGGCCGGTGCGGTTTATGAGAACGGATATCTTTTGGGAACGAGCATTGCCCGTCCGCTGATTGCCAAGCATCAGGTCGATGTGGCGCACAAGACCGGTGCAACGGCGGTGGCGCACGGGGCGACCGGCAAGGGCAATGACCAGGTGCGGTTCGAACTGACCTATATGGCTCTGGACCCGACGCTGAAGATTATTGCCCCGTGGAAAGACCCGAATTTTACGCTTACCAGCCGGGAAGCGGCCGTAGAGTACGCCCGAAAGCACAATATCCCGATTCAGCAGAGCAAGAAAAAAATCTATTCGCGCGACCGCAATCTGTGGCATATCAGCCATGAGGGAGCGGATTTGGAAGACCCGTGGAATGAGCCGCAGGAGCATTTGTTTGTGCTGACGCGTCCGGTTTCCAAAACGCCCAACCGGCCGGATTATGTGCAGATTGATTTTGAAAAAGGGATTCCGGTGAAACTGAACGGCCGGGCGGTCGGCGGCGTGCGGATGATTGAGATGCTCAATGAAATCGGCGGGCTTCACGGCATCGGCCAGGCAGATCTGGTAGAGAATCGGCTGGTTGGAATGAAATCCCGCGGGGTGTATGAGACGCCGGGCGGAACGATTCTGTCGACAGCGCATCGGGCCCTGGAGATGCTCACGCTCGAGCGGGAAACGATGCATTATAAGCAGCAGGTGGCCCTGCGGTATGCCGAACTGGTCTATTACGGGCAGTGGTATTCGCCGCTGCGGGAGGCCCTGGATGCGTTTGTGAATGCCACCCAGGAATCCGTGACGGGAACAGTGCGGCTGAAACTCTTCAAGGGACAGGCGACACTGGCGGGTGTGAAGAGTCCGAAGAGCCTGTATAACCCGAAGCTGGCCAGTTTTACGATGGGTGATGAATACAATCCGACGGATGCGACCGGCTTTATCCGTCTGTTTGGTCTGCCGATGAAGGCAGCCGCTCTGGTCCGCCGTCAGAATCCGGAAAAGCCGGCCAAAAAATCCAAACGCGGGCGATAATCCCCCTCAGGGAAGGTGCACAGATGACGCCGGAAGGGATTTGGCTTGTTTTTGTGTTTGCATTCGGGGCCTGTGTGGGCAGTTTTCTGAATGTGGTGATTTATCGACTTCCGCTAGATAAATCAATTGTAAGCCCGCCGTCATCGTGTCCTTCCTGCGGGATGCGAATCGCCTTTTATGACAATATCCCTGTGATTTCCTGGATTCTGCTGCGCGGCCGCTGCCGCAGATGCCGGGCACCGATTTCAATCCGCTATCCGATTATTGAATTCTTGACGGCTGTTTTGTTTGTCGGGGTTTATTTGTGGTTTTTTGTCTGGGAGTATCGGGAAACAGGGCTGGCGGGAGAGGGACCGCTGGAGCGTTTTTTTTTCTCCGGCGGCTGGCTTTTTTATGTGAATGTGATGGTTCTGGCGGCCGCTTTTCTGGCGGCATCGGCGATTGATTTGGAATTGTGGCTGATTCCGCTTTCGCTTTGCTGGGTGGTTACGGCAGTCGGGCTGCTCAGTTCGGCGGCTGCCGGCTGGATTATTCAGGTCAATCCGGAGGGAATAAATGCGGGACTTTTCCCTTCTGTTTTCCCCAATTGGGCAGGGGTTTCCTTCGGAGCGGCAGCGGGCTTGTTGTGTTCTCTGTTGGCCCTGAAGAAAGGATGGATTCCGGCAAGTTATGCCGAAGAGCAACAGCAAGGCCAGAATCCGGACAAGAAAGAGCCGGAATATGACGACCGGCGTGAGATTGGTAAGGAGGTTATATTTTTAATGCCGGTTCTTATCGGCGCGCTTGCGGCCTGGGGTTTGCTTCGGTTTCCTTCGGTGGCGGACGGGTGGCAAAAATTGCTGCAAGTAAAGCCTATCAATGGATTTATGGGAGCTTTGTCCGGCTACTTGGCCGGCGGGGGAATCGTCTGGGCTACCCGAATTATCGGGACGCTGGTTTTCGGACGGGAAGCGATGGGCTTGGGGGATGTTCACCTGATGGGGGCGGCGGGGGCTGTTATCGGGCCCGGCTGGGTCCTTTTGGCCTTTTTTACAGCCCCTTTTTTCGGACTGCTGTGGGCTTTTTATCAATGGCTGTTGAGAAAAAGCCGACAAATTCCTTATGGTCCTTTCTTGTCAGGTGCCGTTTTGCTGGTTATACTTTTTCACGATTGGATTTTGGTTTACCTGAATCAGTTCTACGGGTTGGAATAAAAAGAGGATCGCACAGGAAGCGAAAGGAAGGTTACGTATGGCAAAGAAAACAGCGTTGTTGAGGGTGGTTTTGATGACGGCGGCGGTCTCTTTTCTGAGCGGCTGCACAAACTGGGAAAAGAAATACAAAGCACTGGAAGTGGAGCACCAGAATCTCAAAGGCCTCTATGAAAACTGTGTGGCCTCTCTGGACAGTTCCTCCGCCAAGC
>CALEDR010000017.1 GCA_937949545.1 uncultured Phycisphaerae bacterium | reverse complement strand
CCTCCAGGGATTCCCGAGCCAAGTCTCGACTCGGATCTTTAAAGTATGTGGACTGATAGGCATACAAAAGGGTCTTGCATTTTTTTACATTGTCCCGGAGCTGCTGATGAAGGGAGGACGGGCTGTTTGTTTCGGTTTTGAGTTCTTTCAGAGTCTCTTCAATCCGGCGAAGATGGTTCAGCGAAGGTTCAATATCGCTGGATTGATCCAGCCAGCTGGTTCGAAAGGTGTAGGCTGTTTTCGAAAACTCAAAGACAATTTCGGACAACAGCCCCAATTCTCTGATTTCACACTGCACGTGGCATTCGAGCTGCTCATACGTCTGGTGATGAAAATAGATGGACAAGAGAGCGATGAGCAGAAGTGCGGCAAAGATAACCGCCGCCCCCGCCTGAGCGACTGTGGAAAACGAATAAGTTTTCGGAAGGTTTCGAATCAAATTGACCATTTCTTTTTAATCATGCGGCGGTTCTATGACCAGATATAAGCGGTCAAAAGCGTTTCCTGTTCGATACAGCGGCTGCTGCCACTGCGGTTCGATCCCTGTGCCGGCCATTTCATAGACGGCGGCAGCGAAAAGATAGGTTTGTCCAATCTCGAATTGTACGTCATCCTCATGTCCGGTTTGAAGGGGCCTCTGAATTTCCAGGGTCCAGGTTCCGTCCGCCCAGTGACCTTTGCCCCGAATGTCCGCCCGGCTGCCGGACGGCTCCTGCGGATAATAGCGAAGGAGAACATCTCCCTGATAATCGAAGAAGAATTTTTCCGTATAAGCCGCCCGGCCTTCGTCTCCGCTGCGCCGCAGATACAGGGTCCCATACTGTCGGGAGGGCAGCGGAAGCGACTCGGCCTGCGGCTCCACGGTAACCTCCTGCATCTTGTCATCCAAATATCCGCTCGGGTTGGTTCGACAGGCCTTCCAGAACCAGATGTCGGCTTTATGAGGCACCAGCTGCTCCGGCGACAAAGACAGATTCTCTCCGTTCAGCCGCCATTTGAGCACCAACATATCTTCCTGGTCATTGCCCGGCTTGTAAATCTGCTCTGCAGCATCCCAGAACCAGCTCTTGTGCGATTCGGATGCCGCGCTGTCCGGGTAGACAACCAGAAGATAAATACTTTGTCCGTTGTGAAAGGCCTTCAGGCGAATCGGCCTCTGAGAGGAGGCATCCAATGTTGTAATCTCCGGCAAACCCGCCCAAACCGGCTCGTCGGCTGCTCCGTCTGTCTGAACAGTTGTTTGAACATAACGGCATTGCAGCGTTAAGTCTATTGGCTCACGTTTCGGCGGTACAAAATCTGTAAACTCATCTTTCTGTTGAATCGGCCGCGGGATACAAATCCCTTTTTCAGATGATTCGGGTTTGACCGATGATTCGGGCTGCACTTGGGCAGGGAGGGGCTGTGATTGTACGTTCGCTGCCTGAGCTTGTCTTTTTCGGCAGCTCAAGCCACACAATAGCCCCCGCCACACACAAGACAAACAGTGTCTGGCTTTTCATAATTTTTTCCTTAAAAGATTGTGCCAAACGGTAACCTGCCAGTTTTTCCTTCGTCGCCTTTTTTGACGCACTTAATAGAAAAACAGAAGGTTGCAAAGCCGCCTTTTCTGGTTTGTTAAGATTTTATTTAATAAAGAGTTATGCTTCGGGGGCCCTTTTTCAAGAAAACCGGATGGATTGAAAGGCAAGTTATCGGACTTTTGTAGAAAAACAATTGTCAAAGTTGTCTGCAGCGGAAAGATTGTTATAATGCCCGAAAATACTTGCGGTTCGGGTAAAATGATTCGAAGAAATGTCAATAGAATTACCAGGCGAAATTTTGTGAAAGGCGTCATCGCTTCAGCCGCTGTTCTTTTTTCACGGAAGGTCCCTGCTGTGGAAACGTGCTCTCAGAGAAAAATATCCTTCCCGCTTTATCGCGGGTTCAATCTGCTGGAGAAGTTCAGCGGGCAGGGCCCCCGTCGTCCGTTTGTCGAGAAAGATTTCGAAATCATGGCCGACTGGGGATTCAATTTCGCCCGTCTCCCGATGTCGTACCGGCATTGGGCGGATAAAAACGACTGGTTTGCGGTTCGCGAAGATGTTTTGGAAGATATTGACCAGGCCATTGAATGGGGCCGACAATACGGGATTCACATCAATCTGAATCTGCATAGAATTCCCGGATACTGCATTAATAACCGCCAGACAGAACCGGTCGACCTGTATGAAGATACTCCGGAAAACAGGCAAAAGGCCCTGGAGGGGGCCGTATTTCACTGGAAGATGTTTGCCCGTCGATACAAAGGAATTCCCAGCACTCAGCTGAGCTTTGACTTGATTAACGAACCGCCGCATTTGCCGGACGAGACCCGCCACGTAGAGGTTGTTCGTGCTCTGGTCGAGGCCATTCGTCAGGAGGACCCGGAACGGCTTATTATTGCTGACGGCAAAGATGTCGGACGCTTGCCCATCTGGGGAATTATCGATTTGGGGGTCGTCCAAAGTACACGCGGTTACGATCCCGTCAGTGTGAGTCATTACCAGGCCTCTTGGATGCCGCCGAACGCCTTTCAGACACGGCAGGTTCCAACATGGCCCCTCAAGGCCGATGACGGCACAATTTGGGACAAGGATTATCTGAAGGAAAAACTGGTCAAACCCTGGAAAGAGCTCGAAAACCAGGGGGTGCCCGTTCACGTCGGCGAATGGGGGTGCTTTAACAAAACCCCTCATGACACAGCCCTCCGATGGATGGCGGACTGGCTGCAGCTGTGGAAAGAAGCCGGCTGGGGGCATGCGTTATGGAATCTGAGGGGCGATTTCGGCGTCCTCGACAGTCGAAGACCCGATGTTCAATATGAAAAGTACAAAGGCCATCTATTGGACCGAAAAATGCTCGAACTGATTCGAAATTATTGATCTCAGGCCTTCATTGGCTCCGCATCCATTCCTCCAGATTTTTTGCCAGCAGTTCCACATCTTTCTTTTGCAGAAGATGCTGACGGATCGGGTCAGGAATTTTTAATTTGACCAAGGTCTTTTCGACCCGCTTCCAAAGCGACTGCCGTTTCCCTTCGGTTTCTGCCAAATAAATCTGACTGACCAGTTCCTGAATTCGCCCCAAAAGGATGTTGTCCAAATGCTGATAGTAATTGGAGATGATATTCTGCTGATGTGGGGTGTATTCTCTTTTTGTCATTGACAAAAGTCCTTTCCGTTCGAAGACGTCTATCCTAAAAAACCTGCTTGAATTCAGCAAGAGAGTTCGTTTGCAGACAATCTGAAACTTTGTATAATTTGGCGAAAAAATCATATAATTTTCTTTGCGTTCTTTAATTTTTTTGTTATATTCGCCAGCAGTTGTGAGAGATGTTTCTTTTATTGTTCTATAAAGTGCAACAAAAGAATCAAAAAGAACATAAGTTTTAATAATAGTTTCCAATATGGACATAAAACCTTTTTGTGCTCTTCGTTTTAACCCCGAAGTCGTCGGTGATCCAGGTACTTGTATTGCGCCGCCCTACGATGTGATTGATGAACAGGCCCAGCGAGAGTTGTACCATGCTAATCCTTTCAATATTGTACGGGCGACAAAAGGTCTGAAATATCCGGAAGATGATGAACAGTCCAATGTCTATACCCGAGCTGCGGAGTATCTCCGGGAAGCCATTCAGCAAAAAGCCCTTGTCTATGATGAACAAGAGGCGCTTTACGGATATGTTCAGGATTTTACGATTGCAGGCAAAAGCTATCAGCGCAGCGGGATTATAGCATTAGGCCGTCTGGAACCCTTCGGGAAGGGCATTCGACCTCACGAAAAGACCCTCGATGGGCCCAAGGCGGATCGGCTGAATCTGATGCGGGCCACCGCCGCCCAATTCGGCCAAATTTTTATGCTTTATGACGACCCAACCCGGACAGCCGAGCAAGTCATTCAGAAAGCAGTTCAGAAATTGCCGGTTCTTGATTTCACGGACAAAGAAAATGTTCGCCATCGCCTGTATATCATTCGGCAGGAACAGGCCGTCATCCAGTTTGCTCAAATGATGAAATCCAAATCCGGTATCATCGCGGACGGACATCATCGCTATGAAACCGCTCTCAATTACTGGATGGAGACCCAGAATCCAAACGCTCAATGGCAGATGATGACCTTCGTGAACACCCACAACGAAGGGCTTGTCATCCAGCCGACGCATCGTCTGCTGTGGGGCTTGTCCGATTTTTCTGCTGCGGCTCTGCTCGATGCGGTTAAGGCCGACTTTCAAATCGAACGTGTTGGCTGGGCTGAGGAGTCGCAGAAGAAGCAGGCCTGCTCCAAGATGTTTGAACGAATGAAAACGCTTCAGATGCAGGAAAAGTCTGCTTTTGGCTTTTATGCGGGTTCCGGTGTCTTTTATGTTCTCACGCTGGCAAATCCGCAGGCCATGGAACGCGTGGCGCCGCAGATGAGCGAGGCCTCCAGACGGCTGGATGTGAATATTCTCCATCGGCTTATTTTGGAGCGGCATCTTCATATCAATGATGAGAAGCTGGCCCGGCAGGCCCATATCGACTACATCAAGGATTTGGGAGATGCGATTGAGCAATCCGTTGGCCGCATCGACCGCGGCCAGGCACAGGCCGTTTTCTTTCTGAATCCGACACCGATGAGCCATGTCCGGGCCGTGGCCGAAGCCGGCGAAAAAATGCCCCAAAAATCCACCTTTTTCTATCCCAAAGTGTTCAGCGGCCTGACAATTTATACGGTCGGTGCCGTTCCGCAAAAAACGGTTCAACAGTCTTTAAAACAGGAGTGTTTGCGATGACAGACTGGAAAAATCCCCCCAAACTCTTTATCCCGGGCCCGGTTCATGTTCTGCCGGAAGTCCTCCAGCAACTGGCCCGTCCGACGCTGGGACACCGCAACAAGGAATACTCCCAGCTCCACAAGGAAACCGTGGACATGCTCAAGAAAATCCTCTTTACGGAGCAGCATGTCTTTTTGTGCACCTCCTCGGCGTCGGGCATCTGGGAGGCCAGCATCCGCAACTGTGTCAAAAAGGACGAGCCCATCCTGTGCACTATGTGCGGGGCGTTCAGCGATAAATGGGCCGATGTCGCCCGTTCCTGCGGACGAATGGTGGATGAGCTGAAGGTCGAGTGGGGACAGGCCACGACCCCGGAACTGATTGACAAAGCCCTCTCGGCCAAGAAATATGCCGCCATTACCCTGGTCTATAATGAAACCAGCACCGGTCTGACCAATCCGGTGTATGAAATCAGCGAGATGATGAAAAAGAAGTATCCGGATGTGCTGGTCTTTGTGGATGCCGTCAGCGGCATGGTCGGTCTGCCCATCCATTTTGACCAGCTCGGCTGGGATGTGGTCTTTGCCTCTGTCCAGAAGGCCTTTGCGATTCCGCCGGGATTTACTGTAACGGCCGTCAGCAAACGGGCTCTCGAAAAGAGCAAATCCGTCCCCGAGCGGGGTTATTACTTCGATTTCCAGGCCTTTGCCAAGTCTGCGGAAAAAGACCAGACACCGACAACCCCGTCGATTCCGCATATTATGGCTCTGCATTATCAGTGTACGCGCCTCCTGGCCGAGGGTATGGAAAATGTCTGGAAACGTCACAAAGAAATGGGCGAATATGCCCGCGCCTGGGCCAAAGAGCACTTCGCCCTCTTCTGTGAGGAGAAGTATGCTTCCAATACCCTTACAACCGTCAAGAATACGCGGGGAATCGATATTCCAGCCGTGATCAAGAACGTTCAGGCCAAGCATAATGTCCTCTTTGGAAACGGCTATGGAAAGCTCAAGAATGAAACTTTCCGGGTGGCCCACATGGGCGACATCACCCTTCAGGACCTCAAGCAGGTGCTGGCCTGGATTGAGGACGAAATCAAATAAGCGGATTTCGCCGCAATTTTCAAGGCCTGTCGAACCCTTCGGCAGGCCTTTTTTTTGCAATCTGTTGCTTTTGGGAGACGTAAACGATATATTGGTTCGCTTAAAGAACCAGAACGAATCAGGAGTAAACACAATGGCAAAAAACATTGCAATCGCCGGCGTAACCGGTGCTGTCGGACAGGAGTTTCTCAGAATTCTCGAGGAACGCAATTTTCCCTTTAACCAGTGCAAAATGCTTGCCTCCAGCCGTTCTGTCGACAAAAAAGTTACCCTCAAAGGGAAAGAATATACGGTCGAGGAACTGACTCACGACAGTTTCAAAGGGGTGGATATTGCCCTGTTTTCTGCCGGCGGGGCGCGCAGCAAGGAATTTGCCCCCTCTGCCGTTAAGGCCGGTGCCGTCGTGGTGGACAACTCCTCGGCCTTCCGAATGGAGCCTGATGTGCCGCTGGTTGTTCCGGAAATTAATCCGCAGGATATTTACAAGCACAAAGGCATTATTGCGAATCCAAACTGCACGACGATTATCGCCATCGTGGTAGTCTGGCCGCTGCATAAGGCCAACCCGGTCAAACGCATGGTGGTCAGCAGTTATCAGGCCGCCAGCGGGGCGGGCCAGTCTGCTATGCTCGAACTGCTCCAGCAGGCCCGCGAGGTTCTTGACGGAAAACCCGTCACCATCAAGAATCTCAAATATCAGCTGGCCTTCAATGTATATTGCCATGACTCAAAAATCGGTCCCAACGGCTACAATGAAGAAGAAATGAAGCTGGTTAACGAGACCCGCAAAATCTTTCATTGTCCGGATATTGCCATCACAGGCACCTGTGTGCGTGTTCCGGTTCTGCGGGCTCACAGCGAGAGCATCAATCTGGAATTTACCCATCCGATTACGCCTGAGGAAGTCCGCCAGCTTTTGAGCACGGCTCCGGGTGTGAAAATCATCGATGACCGGGCTAACAATCGTTTCCCGATGCCGCTGGACGCAACTGGCAAGGATGATGTGTTCGTCGGACGGATTCGCCAGGATGAATCTATCCCGGACAACCGCGGCATCAACCTGTGGGTTTCCGGCGACCAAATCCGCAAGGGTGCAGCCCTCAACGCTGTCCAAATCGCCGAGAAACTGCTTTAACAGCAGGCACTTTTTGGGTACTCTATAGGCCGGTTTTTATCCGGCCTTTTTTTGTGTGATGGAAAGAAGAAAGATTAAACTGACCATTCAGTACAATGGAGGCCGCTTTCACGGCTGGGCGGTCCAGCCGGGGCTGCCTACCATTCAGGGTACCATCGAGGAGGCCTTCGAAAAACTCTGCGGTCAAAAGGTTGAAGTTGTCGGCTCCTCGCGTACGGATGCCGGCGTTCATGCACTCGGTCAGGTTGCTCATGCGGTTCTGGCGGACTGTCCCGTCCCGACCGCCAATCTTCAAAAGGCCCTGAATCGGATTTTGCCCGAAGACATCGCCGTAGCGGCTGTGGAAGAGGTGCCGGAGTCCTTTGATGCCGTCTCCGATACGCGAAGCAAACAGTACCGCTATACCATCCACAACGGTCCCGTTCGTCCGGTGCTCGAGATTCACCGCTGCTGGCATTATCCCTATCCGCTGGATATTGAGGCAATGCAGCGGGCCGCCGCTCGGCTTTTGGGCACCCGCGATTTTAAATCATTTGCCTCTGCGGGCGACCAGCGGCTGTCCTCTGTCCGAACCGTTACGCTTTGCCGGGTTCAGAGCGACCCGCCCTGGATTACGCTGGATATCGCCGCGGACGGCTTTCTGTATAATATGGTTCGCAACATTGTCGGCACCCTCGTCGAAATCGGGCGCGGACGCTGGCGGCCGGAATATATGGACCGGATTCTGGAGGCCAAAGACCGTGCGGCTGCGGGCCCCATCGCTCCACCCGGCGGACTTTGTCTGATGGAGATTTGCTACTGAGATGAAGATTGTCCACGTTATCACACGTTTGATTGTTGGCGGGGCCCAGGAGAACACCCTGATTACCTGCCGTCTTCTGGCCCGGCGAGGACACGAGGTCGTGCTGATTACAGGCCCGGCCGTCGGCTCGGAAGGGGCTCTCTTTGAAGAAGTCCGCAAAGATGGATACGAAATCATTCTCCTGGATGAACTTTGTCGAGAAATCTCTCCGGTGAAGGATGTATCCGCCTATTGGAAGCTCAAACGGATTCTGCATCGCCTGAATCCGGATATTGTCCATACCCACTCCGCCAAGGCGGGCATTCTGGGACGCTGGGCCGGCTGGGCCTTAAAGGGCAGACTTGCCGGCGCAAACCCCGCTCGGCCCTTCGTGGTTCATACCATTCACGGGCTTGCGTTTCATCCGTATCAAAGCCGTCTTCTGAATCGCTTTTATATAGCCGTTGAGCAGGCCGCCGCCCGCCGAACCGATGCCTTTCTGACCGTGGCGGATGCGATGACGGCCCAGGCCAAAGCCGCCGGCATCGGTCCGGACAAACCCTGGACGACCGCCTATTCGGCCATCGAAGAAGAGCAGTTTCTCAATCCGCCTTCCACGGAGGCCATAACGGCCTTTCGCCGTGAGCACAATCTGCCTGCTGAGGCGATCGTTATTGTCAAAATTGCCCGTCTCTTCCACCTCAAGGGACACGAGTATGTCATTCGTTCCGCCCAGACCCTGGCTCGGGCTTGCCCTAATGTCTATTGGCTTTTCGTCGGCGACGGCATCTTGACCGAACAGCGGAAAGAGGAAATACGACGTGCCGGCCTGGAAGGACGGTTTCGCTTTACCGGTCTTCTGCCTCCCTCCCGGATTCCGCTGGCCATACACGCCTCCGATTTTCTCGTGCACTGCTCTCTCCGCGAAGGGCTGGCCCGTGTCCTGCCCCAGGCGATGCTCTGCGGAAAACCCGTCGTCAGTTTCGACGTTGACGGAGCCCGCGAGGTGGTCAATCCCTCCACCGGTTTTCTCATCGAACCCGAAAATGTTCCGCAGCTTATTTATGCCTGCCGACAGCTGATTGACAACCCCGCTCTGCGTTTCCAGCTGGGTCAGAACGCCCGTTG
Source organism: uncultured Phycisphaerae bacterium (assembly GCA_937949545.1). Taxonomy (GTDB): domain Bacteria; phylum Planctomycetota; class Phycisphaerae; order Sedimentisphaerales; family Anaerohalosphaeraceae; genus JAHDQI01. Next base: position 110,426 of record CALEDR010000017.1, on the reverse strand, counting down.
CTCCGTTCTCGGGAAATTCACTCCCGAAACGATGGTCAATACCATCGAGTCCGTCTATCAGAGACTGTTCAGCGAATTATCGCAGAAAAGCTGAACAGTCTGACGGGTGTTTTTTATTCCCTGAACCGTGCCTTCTCGATCTGGTGCAGTTTTTTCCATACACCCGTTCGGAAAAAGAAGAATAGGGCGGCCGCCCGGACGGCCCAGTCGGCGGCTGTTGCCGTCCAGACACCTGCCAGTCCCCAGCCGAGGAAAAAGGCCAGCAGCCAGGTTCCTCCCAGACGGAAAATCACGGTGCTGACCAACCCGACATACAAGGCCGACTTGGTATCCCCGGCTCCGCGCAGGGCTCCGATAAAAATGAAGGTAAACGCCATAAACGGAAGCTCCAGCCCGGCTATCCGCAGTGCCGTTCCTGCGCCGGCCAGCACGTCCGGTGTAGCCCCGAATATTCGTACCAGCTGCGGGCCCCACAGGGCAAAGACGATGCTTAATATCCCCATAAAGACCGCGGAGACCGCCAGCATCCGCCGGACGGCGAATTCTGCAATATGCTCCAGCTGCGCCCCGACGGCCTGCCCGACCAGGGTTGTCGCCGCCACCGCCAGCCCCCAAACCGGCATATACGCGAATGATTCCATCTGGACGGCCAGTTGATGCGAAGCCAAAGCGGTTGTTCCCAGCATCGCCACCAGCCGCATAAACAGCACATAGATAAAAGTATTGGACAGGCGTTCCGCCAGGGCCGGAGCCGCCAGATACCACAGCCGATGCAGCATGCCCCGGGTCGGTTTGAGAAAATGGTCCCAGCCCAAACTGATGCTGCGGCGGGAAAACAGGGTTCCCAAAGAGACCGCCGTCCCGACTGTTCGTGCCAGCACCGTTCCCCAGGCCACCCCGTAAAAGCCCATTTTCGGCACTCCTAGGCCGAACGCCAAAACCACGCTGGAAACCAGATTCACGACATTCATCAGGACTGAAATCCACATGGCCCGCATCACATCCCCCTTGCTGCGGTGGATGCTGTTGCTCGTAAACAGCGGCAGTCCGAACACGCAGGACAGCATCAGAATCTTCAGGTAGCGGCTTCCGGCGGGCAGGACCGCCTCTGAGGCCCCCAGCAGGTGAATGATTGGTTCTGAAAACCAATAGCCGACGGCGGCAATCCCCGCCGCCGTTGCAAACGAAATGGACAGGGACAGGGCGGCATAGCGGCAGGCCGTCTGCCGATCGCCCTCGCCCCAGGAACGCGAGACTATCGATGCCGTTGCAATCGCCAGGGCAATATAGGGGGCGTTTATAAAAAACATAGCCAGCCCCGCCAGAGCCGATGCGGCTAGATAATCTTCGTTTCGGAGCCACCCGACAATCAGCGTATCCACAAAAAACACCAGCGAGAACAGCAGGTTCTCAAAGACAGCCGGTGCCGCCAGTGCCGCCAGCGTCCGGTTCAAATCCCGCAGCCGCAGATTCAGACGCTCCACGGGCTCTTTGAGTGATAAGGATTCATTGTCCGCCATTTGAGATTGTCCGTTTTGATTGACTTCAAAACTGCACAGGATAAACAGGTACAGGCCGAATCGCAATCAAAAACAGCGGAAGTCCGACAGCGGATTCTGATGCGGAATTTGTCCTTGCCCTCTGCTGTCCGGCCTTTTACACTGGTGCTTTTGGGAAACGACGGTTCAGCAGAGCGACAGGAATGGAACCCAAAGACCCGATTTATCATTCTGTAATGACGATTGCCGGTCGGGACATTACCGAACTGCACGAGGAATGGACCGTTCGACAGGCGCTGGAGGATATTCGCCGCCGGGAGTTGGGCGACCGAATTATGTATTTTTATGTGGTGGATGCAGACCGACGTCTGGTCGGTGTGATTCCGACCCGGCGGCTTCTGACGGCGCCTCTAGAGCAGCAATTGTCCGAGATTATGATTCGTGAAGTCATTACGATTCCGCATACGGCGACAGTCTTTGATGCCTGTGAGCTGTTTGCAATTCATCGGTTTCTGGCCCTTCCGGTAGTTAACGACAGGCAGCAGATTGTCGGCGTGGTGGATGTCGGCATGTTTACGGATGAGATTTTAAGCGTTGCCGAACGGGAACGAATTGCCGAAGTCTTTGAGATTATCGGTTTTCGGGTTACTCAGGTGCGGGATGCCTCCCCTTTTCGGGCCTTTCGATTTCGCTTTCCCTGGCTGACGGCCACCATCGCCAGCGGAACCGTCTGTGCGCTGCTGGTTGGTGCGTATGAATGGACGCTCGCCAAAACGCTGGTGCTGGCCTTCTTTTTGACCCTTGTGCTGGGGCTGGGTGAGAGTGTGAGCATGCAGTCGATGACGGTGACCATCCAGGCCCTGCGTTCGATGAGTCCGACCCTTCGCTGGTATCTGTCCTCTCTTCTTCGCGAAGCAGGCACATCTCTTTTGCTCGGGGCGGCCTGCGGCCTGGCCGTGGGGATGGTTGTCTGGCTTTGGCGCGGCACCGGACTGCCGGCTTTGGTCATCGGCACCAGCGTCCTTTTGTCGCTTTGTACGGCTTGTTTTCTCGGTTTGAGCATTCCGACTCTCCTGCATGCCCTGAAACTGGACCCCAAAGTCGCCGCCGGCCCGATTACACTGGCGCTGGCGGATATCTTTACTGTTCTGATTTATTTTACACTGGCGTCTTTAGTTTTGTGAGGTTTCCGTGAAGATAGTTGCAGACCAGAATATTCCGTTTGTTAAGGAATGCTTCTCTTCCCTCGGAGATGTTTATGTCTGCTCCGGCAGGCAGATTACGCCTGAAGTGGTTCGCGATGCCGACCTGCTGCTGGTGCGGAGCATTACCCCCGTCAACGAAGCCCTTCTGTCCGGCAGCCGTGTTCGATTTGTCGCCACCGCTACCATCGGCACTGACCATGTGGATACTGACTACCTCGAGCGGGCCAAAATCACCTTCGCTTCCGCTCCCGGCTCCAACGCCGACAGTGTTGCCGAGTATGTTGTCGCTGCCCTGCTTCTGGTTGCCAAACGCTGTCGGTTTATGCTCGAAGGAAAAAGCATCGGCATTGTTGGGGTGGGCAATGTCGGATCTCGGGTGGATGCCAGATGCCGGGCCCTCGGAATGAAAACCGTTCTGAACGACCCGCCGCTGGCCCGCGTTACCGGCGACAGCAAATACCGGCCTCTGGAAGAAGCCCTGGCCTGTGATATCCTCACACTGCATACCCCGCTGACGGAAGACGGTCCCGATGCCACCTTTCATCTGGCCGACGAAATCTTTTTTTCTGCCCTCAAGAAAGACGCCGTCTTTATCAATACCGCCCGCGGGGCCGTGATGGAAACCGCTGCCCTCAAAAAAGCAATCGAATCCGGCAAAACCTCGGCGGTCATTCTCGACGTCTGGGAGAACGAACCGACGCCTGACCCCTGGCTGGTCCGACGCGTGGACATTTCGACTCCCCATATCGCCGGCTACTCCTTCGACGGCAAGGTGAATGGTCTTTTGATGATTTACCGCGCTGCCTGCAAATTCCTGAACGTGGAGCCGCAGCATACGGAAAAGGATTTTCTGCCGCCGCCGGCTGTGCCGCAAATCGAAATCACCCCGGAGCAGATTCAGTCGTCGTCTGAGGAGGTCCTCCTGCATGAAATTGTCCAGCAGGTATATCCTATCGGGCGTGACGATTTCAACATGCGGGAAATCCTGCAGGTGCCGGCCGAACAGCAGGGAGCCTTCTTCGACCGTCTTCGCAAGGACTATCCCGTCCGAAGAGAGTTTCAAAACACGGTTGTCAAACTGCCCCGTGGGGCCGATTCACTAGCCGCCAAGCTGGCGGGCATTGGGTTTCGGGTGGAGATGGAAAAGTCACGATGGAATCTCTTCCGCAGGTAATCGTCTGGCCCGCCGGTCGGTTGAATTTCTCCACCGGCCCGCTGATAATGGGCATCCTGAACGTCACGCCGGATTCCTTCAGTGACGGCGGGGACTTTTTCGAAACAGATAAAGCCGTCGCCGCCGGAGTTCAAATGGCGCAGCAGGGGGCGGCCGTCCTTGATGTCGGGGCGGAATCCACACGGCCGGGCTCGCGGCCTGTTCCTGCCGACGAGCAGATCCGCCGGGCTGTCCCCGTCATTGAGGCACTGGCCCGCCAGGTGAGCATTCCCATCAGCATTGACACCAGAGACCCTGACGTTGCTCAGGCGGCTGTCCGGGCGGGGGCTTCTATTCTCAATGACATTACCGCTCTGGCAGACGAGCAAATGGCCCGCCTGGCTGCTGACAGACAGCTGCCGGTTGTCCTGATGCATATGCAGGGCACCCCGGAAACGATGCAGCAGAAGCCGCAGTACGACGATGTGGTTGCGGAGGTGAAAGAGTACCTGCTGAGCCGGGCGGCCTATGCCCAATCCGTCGGCATCTGCCGCGAACGGATTTTCATTGACCCGGGCATCGGCTTCGGCAAGACGACGGAACACAATCTTCTTCTGCTGGGGCATCTGGAGGAGTTTGTCGGCCTGGGGTATCGGGTGCTGGTCGGCGTCAGCCGCAAACGGTTTATCGGTCAGCTCACCGGCCGGGAGAGCCCCAAGGAGCGGCTGTTCGGGACCGCCGCTGCCGTCGCCCTCGCGGCAGCCAAAGGGGCCTCTATTCTCCGCGTTCATGATGTCGGGCCGATGTCCGACGTCATCAAGGTCGCCCAGGCGGTTGCCGCCGCAGAATCCTCTATCTAATGCTCCGGCGGTCTTGTTTGGCCTTGTCTGCAGCAGCGGCGGCTCTTTTACGGCTGTTCATTCCGACCGGTCAGACACGCTTTCGGGGCAAAATACAGAACAAGTTTTGAGTAGGGTTCAATTCCGAGTGTTTCCAATGTTTCCGAGTGAGCATCGGACACATCAAATTCAAATATACTGTCTGCTTCGATTTCTTCCGTTACGAGAAGCCGATGAATCTTGGTCGGAGTGAGGTCTGCCAGATAGCAGACGCCGTCTTCCGGCGCTTCATAGGAGATTTTCAGACCGCCGCCGACCGCCTTGGCACAGCTCGGGATTCCCATTTGTTTTGCTTTTGCAGTCGGCCAGTATTGTATTGAGCACCCGCCTGCCGTTAACAAGATTCCTAATGTGAGCCACACGAAATTTTGTTTTCTCATAATTTTCTCTCCTTTTCGCTGGTTTTTTCCTGTATTCCTTTTCGTTTTATTTGGCGATTCGGGAATAGTCAAGAGGACTTTTCCATTTGAGAAACTGAGGGGGCTGCAGGAGCGGCCAGACTCCAGCTGCCAAAGGAAGGGAAAAGCCAAAGCACGAAATCCAAAATTCGAAGACCGATCGGCAGGACCGGGAGCAAAAGACCGGTTGTCAGCGGTCAGTTGTCAATTATCAGTTATCGGTTATCAGTCGTCAGTGAGCAGTGAAGGAGAGGGGGCAACCTTTTGGTTCCCCGGGCTTGCGCTCAGGGCTGAACGGGATGTATCAGTTAAGTGGCGCCGGTGAGCAGTCAAAAGGGGTTGGAGGCGGACGGGTAGGCGGGATTGGGGGGAAACGTATGCGAGACAAAAGGGCAGGATGAATGGAAAAGAAGGGGCTTTGGTTTAAATTTTCCTACTGAGATTTTTAGAACTTTTAGACGAAGATTCGATTGCATGGAAGGGGTGATCTTATGTTCGGCTTCTTCTGGGATAACGAGGAGGAGGAATCGAAGGACTATGAGGGCTGGGGCCGCTATGACACCTGCCGCATCAGTGACTGGCTGAAGGCGTAAGATTGCCGAGGTGAAAAAGCAGGGGATCTCCGCGGCCGTCTATCCCCAAACTATAGATGCGGAAGAGGAGGTCAACGGCTTGATGACGCATGACCGAGAGGTCATTAAAATGCCTGTGGGGGCATTACGGACGCTGCATCAGGTTCTGTACAAAGAAAATTGAGAATCCGGAGGATGTCCGATGAGAACGGTTTGGATTGCGGCGGCTGCTCAGATGCCGGATCCGCCTGGACAGGTCAAGCCGGGCCGAAAGTCGGTCTATGAGGCCTACCTGTTTGCGCACATGATGGAAGGTGATTACGGCCGGCTGTATTGGAGTGTGAGTCTGGATGGGCTGCACTGGACGCTCTTAAACGGCGGCAGGCGAGTCTTTGAGGACTACCGCGGGCATCCGGATATCTGCCGAGGGCACGACGGGCGGTATTATCTGGTCGGCAACCGGCGAGATGAGGACCTGGTTATCCATTTTGGGGTCTCGGAGGATTTACTTCAGTGGAGCAAATACAGTCAATATGAGCCGAACCATAAGAAGCATTCCGGATTATCCCAAAGCCCTGATGCGGGTCGGGGCGCCGAAGCTCTTTTATGATGAGCCGTCTGCTCAGTATATTCTGACCTGGCATACGACGCACGATTTGGGGCCGACAGATCTTCCGGAGCCGTACTGGGCGGGGCTGTTCTATGGCGCCCGCTGGAGCGGGCGCAAGATCAAGTTGCCTATGCTTTCATGCGGCTGTTTGGTTTTCGAATTTCAGTTTTTTCCGGCTGCGGGAATCCGGTTGGCGGAAGCTAAACACAGCCGCTGGGAAAAATTAAGAGGTTTCCGTCTCGGCTTCCTTCAGGAGGGCTTTGAATTGTCGGCAGGCGGCGAGCGGGTCGGGTGCGGCGCAGACGGCGGACGAGAGGGCGACGGCGCAGACGCCGATTCGCAGCAGGCCGGGCAGATTGTCGAGTGTGATGCCGCCGATGGCGACGTGGGCGACGGAGATGTCCTTCAGGATGGCCAGGGCCCGGCGGATATAGTCCGGCCCGGCGGGGGTCAGCTGGGGTTTGGTGGGGCTGGGAAAGCAGGGGCCGACGCCGACATAGTCAGCACCGGATTCAACAGCCCGACGGACTTCTTCTGTGCTGTGGGCGGTCAGACCGATGAGAGCGGGTTTGAGAAAGAGCTTGCGGGCCTGGGGTGCCGGCAGGTCCTCGATGCCCAGATGGACGCCGTCGGCCTCCGCGGCGGCGGCGATGTCCGCACGGTCATTGATGATGCTGATGCAGCCGTGCGAGCGGCAGAGAGCGGTAAATTGCTCGGCCAGACGAAAAAGCCGGGCATCGGGAATGTCTTCGGCGCGAAGCTGAAGGGCGTCGGCTCCGCCCTGAATGCACAGATGGGCCAATTCGAGTGTGCGGCTGTCAGGCAGGTCTTTGCCGGCGGGGATGAGCACATACAGCCGCACGTCGCGGAATCGAACGGCAGGCAGCCGGGAGAGGACGTCTTTTTCAAGCGTATAGACGTCAAAGCGAATTTGTTCAAGCGGGCCGGCGATATCCGGGCAGGCAAGCTGCGCCGTTTCGGACAAGACCCGCAGGGCTTCCGAGGCGCGTTTGGCGGCGGCCAGAAAGACGTCGGTAAACATACGGCGCCGCTGCGGCGATTCGATTTGCAGGGTTCGGCCGACATCACCCTGACTGTCACGCTGGGCGAGCAGTTTTTCGGCATCCAGCCGGGCGATTTGTGCGCAGAGGTGATGGCGCATCTGTTTGGCCCGGGCGGACAGGGGCGTATCGTCCAGCACAAACCGGCAGAACTCCTCCATCGTGCGGAGGGCCTCCCGCGCGCGATTGAAATCGGCATCGATGATTCGATAGATTCGTCGCTCCATAGGAATTATGATTATACGCGGTCGAAAAACGGCAATAAAGCGTAATTTTCGGCAGGCTTACGAGGACAGAAGGTGTTCGAGGAGGATTTTGAGGCCGATGCCGACAAGAATCAGACCGCCGGCCAGCTCGATTTGCGTTTCGAAGAAGCGTCCGACGCGTTTGCCGATTTCCCAGCCCATCAGGGCGATGACAAACGTAATCACACCAATCAGCAGGACGGCGGAAAAGATGTGTTCGGTCACCAGCGAGAGCGTCAGCCCTACGGCGAGGGCATCGATGCTGGTGGCAATGCTCAGGGCCAGCAGGACGATGAGATTGGACGGGTCGGACGGGGCCTTTTCGACCTTTTCAATTTTTAGAGATTCAAAGACCATTTTGCCGCCGATGACGGTCAGCAGGCCGAAGGCCAGCCAGTGGTCGAAGGGCTGGATATGCGTGTGAAGCCCCTGTCCGGCGGCCCAGCCCAGAAGCGGCATCAAGGACTGAAAGGCCCCGAAGAAAAGAGCCATCCGGATGCCGTGACGGATATGAAGATGGCGAAAGACCGAACCGCTGACGATGGAGACGGCAAAGGCATCCATCGCGAGGGCGACGGCGATAGCGGCGATGGTGAAAAATTCACAGCAGTTCACGGGACAGACTTCCTTTGAATGGATTCGGATGTTTTTGTCTTCGGATTTGAATCCTCAGGGACAATGTCAAAGACGGTGATTTCCGGCGCTGCTAAAAAACGGATGCGCGGCGCCCACCCGCCGGTCATTCCAATCCCGCGATTTACGTAGATAGAGCAACGGCCTTTGCGGTACAGACCGGCTTCGTAGGTTTTCCTGTGCACGGACTGGGTTACGAGGGCCCCCCAGAGCGGCAGAGCGATTTGCCCGCCGTGGGTATGGCCGCACAGGTACAAATCGACCGGCGTCTTTTCCAGACAGTCCGCCAGGTCGGTATTGTGGAAAAGCAGAATATTGAATAAGTCGGGCCGGAGCTGCTGGAGGGCTTGGAAGCTTCGGTGGCCCTCGGCGTGGTCGATTCCGCACAGACCGAAGGATTGGCCGTCTTTTTCGAGAATCAGCGCATCCATCGACAGTTCGACAAAACCGGTGTTTTCAAACAACGGGATTCCCGGAAAGAGCCGGTTGTCCACATTTCCTCGAACGGCGAATTTGCCCAGGGGGGCGGAGACAGCTGAGAGAGTCTGACGCAGCAGCGGCAGGGCCCGGATGTCATTGAGGGCATCGCCGGTAAAGACCGCCACATCGGGGTTGAGCCGATTGATTGCCTCCGGAAGGTGGGGCTCCAGCCGTGGTTTGCGGTCGCAGTGAAGGTCGGAGATCTGGACGATTCGGATGGATGCCCCGTGCAGTTTCGGTGTCGAGATGGTGATGAAGGTCGTTTGGAGCCGGTAAGGTTCGACAAAAATTCCCCACAGAATGCACAGGAGGCCGAGCAGGGAGAGCGTATGGAGGAGAATAATTCGTCGGCGGGTGAGAAATCGAGGCGGATGCAGACGGATCAGTCGGCAAAACAGCAGGAGGATCTCCAGGCCGAAGATGCTGACAACGGCGGAAACGAAAAGAAGGGCCGGAATGGTGCAGACGAGAAAGTAGCGGAACGTCATGGCTGCAGTTCCCTCAGACAAAGGCCGGAGAGGTCCTCCGGGACCGGCTGGTTGGGGTTCAGGACGAGAAAGTCCTCGGGATTCCACGGCCCGTTCAGGAGCCGACAGAGCCAGTCGGAGCTGCCGGTAATTTCGGTGTAGTTCCATCCGAGATAGGCGCAGCAATCCTGAACAACTTGGCGGTCTTTGGTACTGTCCGGCAGATTCCAGCTGATATAGACAGCTTGTTTGTATTTTTTCCGCCAGGCCGTTTCGGTTTGGAGGAGGTAGTCGGCGTTGTCCGGTCCGTACAGAGCGGTGTATTCTTCCATCAGCCGGCGGTCGTTCTGGGCGGAGGGGACAGGGGCCTCCCGGAGCCAGCCGGCACTGAAAAAGTAGGAGCCGGGGAATTGTCGGGCATACTGTTCGTGTGCCTCTCGAGAGCCGAAGAGCAGACTGATGCAGTCGTGGGCACGAGGGATAACCAAGGGCTGACGGCAGGAAAGGCCGCGAAGAGCCCCGCCGCACAAGCCGTAGGCGAGCAGGACGGCATCCGCCTCGGGAACAGCATCCAGTTTTTTCTGGAGTTGGGTCCGCAGCTCCTCCGGGGTATTGTGGAGTCCCTGCTGCATCCAGTCGACCGTCAGCGAGTTTTTCGGCGGCTGTTTGGCCAGGCAAAACTCGATTTCGGGTTTCAGGGCTTTACAGGCGATCGCATAATAATGGACCATAAGACGAGTTATTGTAAAAGAAAATGGGGTTTTGAAAAGGACTAATTGAGGGCAGAAAAAAAACCGCCTGCGGAGAAGGAGGACCAGGCCGGGGAGGCCTGGCAGGGCTAACCGCAGGCGGCAGAAGGAGCATTTGAATACACCTATTATGGCAGAATTCTTTAGGATTGTCAAGGGAGAGAAAGGCAAGAAAGTTAAAACATAGAAGATATATGCGGTCTGTTTACCAAACAATGGGTTGCGGTTATGGATTAAAAAGGTTTTTAGGAAACAAATCCGGACTGGAAATCATAGCGCAGATGTAGTATGTTTCGAGAACAAATGTCTCTTTTAGACACAATATGAAAGATAACAAGAAACCGGTTCGGATTTTAGGGATATCGGCGTTTTACCATGACAGTGCAGCGGCGCTGGTGGTGGACGGCCGAATCGCAGCCGCTGCGCAGGAAGAGCGGTTCACGCGGAAAAAGCATGACCACAACTTTCCGATAAACGCGGTCCATTATTGCCTGAAAGAAGAAGGAATTGACGCGTCGCAGCTGGATTATGTGGTGTTCTATGAGAAGCCGCTGGTTCGGTTTGAGCGGATTTTAGAGACCTATATTGCCTATGCCCCGCGGGGATTTAAACAGTTTTTGATGAGCATTCCGCTGTGGCTCAAGCAAAAGCTGCATCTGCCGCGGGAAATGGACCGAGCCCTCGATTTTCAGTATAAAGGCCGGTATCTGTTCTGTGAACATCATGAATCCCATGCCGCCAGTGCGTTTTTCCCATCGCCGTTTGAGGAGGCGGTGATTTTGACGATGGATGGCGTGGGGGAATGGGCGACAGCGAGCATCGGTACTGGGCGCGGCAATCAAATCGAGATGCTGTATGAGCTGCAGTTTCCTCATTCGCTGGGGCTGCTGTATTCGGCGTTTACCTATTTTACCGGTTTTCGAGTCAATTCAGGGGAATACAAACTGATGGGGCTGGCGCCGTACGGCAGGCCGATTTATTATGACAAAATCATGTCCGAAATGATTGATTTGAAGGAAGATGGGTCTTTTCGGCTGAATCTGGATTATTTTGCCTATTGTTATTCGGATGTGATGACCAGTCCGAAATTTGACGAGATGTTCGGCGGGCCGCGCCGCAAACCGGAAACGCAGATTACCCAGCGGGAGATGGATATTGCGGCTTCGATTCAAAAGGTGACCGAAGAGATTATGCTGCGGATGAGCCGCTATGCGCATCGTCAGACGGGGATGAAGAATCTGGTTCTGGCCGGCGGGGTGGCGCTGAATTGTGTAGGCAACGGGCGGATTTTGCGGGAGGGGCCGTTTGAACATATCTGGATTCAGCCGGCGGCGGGGGATGCGGGCGGGGCGCTGGGGGCGGCGCTGTTTGTGTGGCATCAGCTGCTGGACAATCCGCGAAAGCCGGACCCGCAGGATATGCAGCACGGCTCACTTCTGGGGCCGTCCTTTACAACGGAGGAAATCAGGGCGTATCTGGATTCGCAGGGGGCGGTTTACGAGGTCTATGAAAAAGAATCGGATTTGCTGGACGTGGTTTCGGATGCCCTCATCGACCAGAAGGTGGTCGGCTGGTTTCAGGGACGGATGGAGTTCGGGCCGCGGGCGCTGGGGTCGCGAAGCATTCTGGGCGATGCGCGGAATGAGCAAATGCAGTCGAAGATGAATCTGAAAATCAAGTTCCGTGAGTCCTTCCGGCCGTTTGCCCCCAGTGTCCTGGCGGAGCGGGCGTCGGAATATTTCGGGCTGGGCGACGGCTGCAGCAGTCCGTATATGCTGCTGGTAGCGCCGGTTCGGGAGGAAAAGCGGATTGCGACGGAACAGACGGAGGGGTTATTTGGTCTGGACCTGCTGAAGGTGCGGCGAAGCTGTGTTCCGGGAATTACGCATGTGGATTATTCGGCCCGCATTCAAACGGTGGATGCCGAGCGGCACGGGCGGTATTATCGGCTGCTGAAACGGTTTGAGGAAAAAACGGGCTGTCCGCTGGTGATTAATACGAGTTTCAATGTGCGGGGCGAGCCGATTGTCTGTACGCCGGAGAATGCGTATCGGTGTTTTCTGGCGACGAATATGGATATGCTGGTGATGGAAAATGTGGTCCTGCGAAAAGAACGGCAGCCGCAGGCCAAATCCTACGAGGTCGATGAATATCTGGCGAAGTTTGCTTTGGATTGAGCGGAAGGAAACACGGCGATGGCGATGATGGAAATCAACTGGAAGCCGTCGGATAAGACGCTGCGGCAGTTTGGCTTCGGGTGTCTGGTGATGCTGCCGGTGCTCGGGTATCTGCTGCACTGGCGGTTTGGACTGCCCGCGAAGGCGGCCTGGGGAATGGCAGCAGCGGGGGTGCTGCTGTTTGCAGCAGGGTTGAGTGTACCCAAAGCGGTTTGGCCGTTTTATGTTCTGCTGACGGCGGTCGGCTTTCCGATCGGCTGGCTAATCAGTCATGCTGTGATGATTCTGTTTTATTTCGGGATTCTGACCCCGATTGGGCTGGTGTTTCGGCTGATGGGACGGGATGTGTTGCATTGCCGATGGGACAAACAGGCCGATACGTACTGGGTGCGGTGTACGCGTTCGGTCTCAGCCCGCCGCTATTTTCGCCAGTTTTAACAGGACGATTTCGGAAGGTGTTTTATGACAGAGTCCAGCGGTTCTTCGGTACGCAAGGAGTTTGAAGAGCAGGCCCGTCAGGGCCGAACCACGCTTTTGGCGGAGTTTATTGATTTTCTCAAGCACAACAAAAAATGGTGGCTTCTGCCGATTCTGCTGATGCTGCTTCTTTTGGGGCTGATTGTTCTGCTGAGCGGTACGGCGGTGGCACCATTTTTGTATCCGCTTTTTTAGGGAGCATGGGCGAGATGAACAAGCCGACCCTGGGGAGACTTTTTTGGACAGCGGGGATTGCGGGGGGGCTGGCGGTTCTGTATTTAAAACCGGTGCCCCTGGCTTACTGGGTCGCGCAGCATCGGGAGGTGCTGCTGGGCCGGTACAGTGTGGGGCAGGTGACGGCGCAGCTGATTTTGACGCCTGTCTGTCTTTGGCTGCTGTGGGGGATTTGGATGGGCAAAGCCAAAACCCCTCTCCAGCGCCGACAGGACATTTTTAAAACGATTTCGGTTGTTCTTTCTATTCTCCTTTGTGTGGTGTTTGCAGATATCCTGCTGCGGGTTATGCAGCGGAGTTTGTATCAGAAAATGGGGCAAAGTTATCATCGTCCGCCCCATCAGCGCATCGAGGGGGTGTTCTCTGATGAGCCGGTGTCGGCCTTTACCTATCCAAATGCACCGAGCGGCTATCCTCCGGTGCGTTATGTGTTCTCCACGGACGGTCGAGGGTTCCGCAATCCTGCTTCGATAGACAAGGCGGATGTGGTGGTTCTGGGCGATTCGTTTGCAGAAGGGTCGAGTGTCTCGGATGAGCAGGCCTGGCCGGTGCTGCTGGGAACGAGAACGGGCAAAACGGTGTATAATCTGGGGATGTCCGGTACGAGTGCAGAAGGGTATCTGGAGGTTCTCGAACGGTTCGGACTGGCGCTGAAGCCCCGGTGGGTGCTGTGCCTTTTGTACGAGGGCAATGATTTTCGGGACAGCAATTTCCAGCGGGATGAAAAGTCCGGTCGGGCCTCTGTGGGGGATGTGATTTTCAAGGGCTCGCCGCTGCGGCGGCGGGTTCAGACGTTTTTGATTCGGACGCTGGGGCCGGTGGGAAGCCGCCGGTTTTGGGATGCGCCGGAAAAGCTGGCTCAACCGACTCATCCGATGTATCCGGTGTCGTGGCTGCCGCTGGAGGTGCCTGCCGGTTCCGGGCATTTTTATGCGTTTGAACTCAAGCGGGTCCTGGACCACTGGGTTCGCCCGGAGCAGTTTGCGCGGTCGTCGGCGTTTGAGCATACACGGGCGGCTCTGCTGCGTATGAAGGAGCTCTGTTCGGCTCAGGGTGCGGAATTGGTGATTGTGTACGCGCCGGATAAGCCGCATGTGCTTTTGGGGAGTGTCAGGGAGCGGCTTCGTGCAGAACAGGTGCGGGCGTTTTTGGCCCTGAAGCGCAAAAATCTTCCGCCGGCCGAGACCCTGCTGGAGGAACTTGTGCCGTCGCTGGATGTCTTTGAACAGGTGGTGAAGGGGTTCTGTCAAAGCGAGGGGATTCGGTTTGTGAGTTTGACGGACGTTTTGCGGCAAAAGATTGAAGAGGGGGTTTGGGCGTATTATACGTATGACCAGCATTGGAGTCCGGATGGGCATCGGATTGCGGCGGACTATCTGGCGGAAACTGTGTTTGGTGCGGAGATGGTGCGGTGAATCGGAGGGATTTTCTTCGGCAGGCCGTTTCGGCGGCGGCTTGCGGGGGAGTGATGGGGCTGGCCGGCTGTGCCGGACCGAGACGTGGGGCGGAGCATTCGCCCGTTCGTCAGCCGAACATTCTTTTTATTCTGGCCGATGACCTCGGATACGGCGATTTGGGATGCTACGGCCAGCGGCGGATTCAGACGCCGAATCTGGACCGGATGGCGCAGGAAGGGCTTCGGTTCACACAGCATTATGCGGGCAGTGCGGTTTGTGCGCCGTCGCGATGCAGTCTGCTGACGGGTCTGCATACGGGGCATACACGGATACGGGGCAACGACCGGAGGCCGCTGCTGCCGGAGGATGTGACGATTGCTCAGCGGCTTCGGGAGGCGGGCTATGCGACGGGGGTTATCGGCAAATGGGGGCTTGGGGAGGCGGGCTCAACCGGAATCCCGACTCGACAGGGCTTTGACTATTTCTTCGGGTATTTGAATCAGCAGCATGCCCACAATTATTATCCGGAGTTTTTGTGGCGGAACGAAGAGAAGGTGCCGCTGCCGAATGTCGTCGAGCGTCCGGCCGGAAGACCGAATCATCCGGGCGGGGTTTCGACGAATCGGGCGGTTTATTCTCATGATTTGTTTATGAAGGAGGCGGAGGGGTTTATCCGGCAAAATGCCTCCCGGCCTTTTTTCCTGTATCTGGCCCTGACGATTCCGCATGCGAACAATGAAGCGGGGGTCAAGGGAATGGAGGTGCCGGACTGGGGGCCTTATGCACAGGAGGATTGGCCCGAGCCGCAGAAGGGATATGCGGCGATGATTACGCGGATGGATGAGGGAATCGGCCGGCTGCTGGGGGTGCTGAAGGAATTGGGACTTGAGGAGCGGACGATTGTGTTCTTTTCGAGCGATAACGGGCCGCATCAGGAGGGCGGAGCAGACCCGCGGTTTTTCCAAAGCAGCGGGCCGCTGCGAGGGTTTAAGCGGGATTTGTATGAAGGGGGGATACGGGTGCCGATGCTCGTCCGCTGGCCGGGGGTGATTCGGCCGGGCGGGCGCACGGAGCATGTGAGTGCATTTTGGGATTTTTATCCGACCTGTCTGGAACTGGCGGGGTTGGAAGCGGACAAGGGTCTGGACGGGATTTCGTTTTTGCCGGTTCTTGTGGGGGAGGAAACCGGTCAGAAGGAACATGCTTATCTGTATTGGGAACTTCACGAGGCGGGCGGCATCCAGGCGATTCGGACGGGCCGATGGAAGGCGATTCGGCAGAATTTGGCTTTGGCGCCGGATGGGCGGCTTGAACTGTATGATTTAAAGAGGGATCCGGCGGAAAGCCGTGATGTCTCGGAGAAGCATCCGGATGTTGTGAAAGAACTGCGGCCGCTTTTTGACACGGCAAGGACAGAAGCGAAGGGTTATTGGTTTGGTGCGGAGCGTTCGTCTGAGTCAGATTGAGGGTTGGGGACGGCTGTCCTGTGTTGCCGACCGCCCGGACCGGTTCCGAGGGTGCGTCCGATGGAGCGGATGCGCTGGGCTAAGCAGGATTGGCAGGCCTGGGCAGTTTCATTGATGCAGGCCTTGCCCGGGTAGATTTCATAGAGCTGCCGATAGTGCGGCGGGGTGCAGTTGGGCATGACAATATTGGCGCCGCGCTGAAGCCCCAGCTCGCGTCCGCTTTCCCGATTGATAGTCGCCAGCGCGGTTGTGCTGGGGATGTTGGCCTCCGGGCAGACAAGTCGAGTCAAAGCGATAACTTTGTAGGTCATCTCTTCGGTGTTCGGCACTTGTTCAGCGGGGCAGACGGAGGGCTTAAGAAGACCTGTGCCCAAGGGTGTGTGGGGATGCGGGATATAGGGGCCCGCGCCGATCATATCGAGGTCCAGCCGTCGGAAGAGGTCGATATCTTCGGCCAGGGAGCGGTAAGTTTGTCCGGGGATGCCGACCATTACACCGCTGCCGACTTCATAGCCCAGCGAACGCAGCTGCCGGAGGAGGTCAATCCGGGAAAGCGTCTGTCCGGGAACCGGCGGGTGAATGAGCCGAAAGAGCTCCGGGTCGGAGGTTTCAAACCGCAGAAGATAGCGGTCTGCCCCGGCCTGCCGCCAGAGACGCAGTTCGTCGAGGGAGCGTTCGCCCAGACTGAGGGTGACAGCCAGCGGGGTCGATTGTTTGATGGTGCGGATGATTTCGGCCAGCCAGGCGGCCTCAATGCCGTCGTCTTCGCCGGCCTGAAGGACGACGGTCCCGTAGCCGAAGGCGGCGATTTGCCGGGCGGCATCGAGGATTTCCTCTGCGGTCATTCGGTACCGGGCCAGAGATGGATTATGTCGGGACAGGCCGCAGTAAGCACACGAGCGGCGGCAGTAGTTGGAGATTTCGAGAAGACCGCGAAGGTGGACGGCGTTGCCGACCGTTTCGCGGCGGATCCGGTCGGCAGCCTGCCAGAGTTTTTCCAGTTCGACCGGGTCGGTCTCACGGAGCCAGGACTCAATTTCAGATTTTGTCAGTTCCGGATTCATTCTGTTTTGGAAAGTCGGTGTTCAGGAGTCTGTCGGTCAGACGCTGGGCAAGCGGTGCACAGAGGAACGCGGTTGGATAAGCGGCGGCAAAGCCGATGCAGAAGGCCCGCATCCATCGCAGCAAAAAGCCGGGGCCTGTGCCGGTGTTGATCAGCGTCATAACAGCAGACATCGCGGCGGCCATCAGAAGCGACATAAAAAAGCCGTTCAGGAGCCGGCGTTTGAGCGTGTTTTTCTTCTGCAGGATCATTTTTTCTGAAGCTCCCCGAGCATATTTTGATAGACGGCGAGCGTTTCCGGAAACGGTTCGAGGGCACGCTCAAAGAGGCCGAGTGTGTAGGCAATGACCAAACCGTAATTGGTAATGGGGACACCTGCCTGCTGGCAGCGGAGGATGCGGGTGAGCATTTCTCTTCGATTCCACATACAGGCGCCGCAGTGGATGACGAGTTTGTAAGGTGTAAGGTCTTCCGGAAAGTCGTGTCCCTGAACGGTGGTAAACTGCAGCGGCCCGCCGACACGCCGGGTGAGCCATTGGGGGATTTTCACACGTCCGATGTCGTCGCCGATTGGGTGGTGTGTGCAGGATTCGGCGATAAGGATCCGGTCGTTTGGCCGAAGGGCATCGACGGCTAGTGCGCCGAGCATCTGGGTGGTCAGGTCTCCTTTCAGTCGGGAGTAGAGAACGGAAAAGCCGGTCATTTTGACGTTGGAGGGGACGATTTCGGCGACTTTGGAGAAGGCCTGAGAATCGGTAACGACCAGATTCGGCGGGGTTTTGAGTTTTTCGAGGGCCTCCGGCAGAGTATGTTCGGTAGTGACGATGCACATGGCGCTGTGGTCGAGAAGGTCCCGGATGGTCTGGACCTGCGGGAGGATGAGCCGGCCTTTGGGGGCTTCTTTGTCAATCGGAACGACAAGCACAGCCAGGCCGCCGTTTCCCACGAGGTCGGCGGCGATAACGGGCTGATTGATGAACTCGGCGGGGACGGCACGGATGAGGGCCTCCCGAAGCGGCTCGATGCCGAGGCCGGATGCGGCGGCTGTTCGGACGAAAGGAATGGAACGATTTTGCAGCTGCTCCAGAATTGACGGAGCGGGCTCGGCCAGGTCCGTTTTATTGAAGGCGGCAATCAGCGGAATCTTCCGGGCAGACAGTTCCCGGGCGATCTGTTCTTCGAATTCGCCCCAGATGCCGTCCGTGACGAGCAGGCCGATGTCCGTTCGGTCAAAGACCTGACGGGTTTTTCCGATGCGCATTTGGCCCAGTGCCCCGACATCATCAATGCCGGCGGTGTCGATAAAGAGAACAGGCCCCAGCGGCAGCAGCTCCATCGGTTTTTCGACGGGGTCGGTGGTGGTACCCGCCTGCTCGGAGACAATGGAGACCTGCTGTCGGGTCAGGGCGTTGAGCAGACTGGATTTGCCGACATTGCGTCTGCCGAAGATGCCGATATGAAGCCGAAAACCTTTTGGGGCTGTCTGTGTCATGGATGTTTCCTTTTAACAATAGACATCGTGCTGGCCGGAGCGGACTTTCTGGAGCATCGCTTCGGTGCGCCGGCGGGTGAGCGGTTCCATTTGCCGGAGGGTCTGCTCAATGAGGACCAGTCCGGCTTCTTTGGTCTGCGGGGAGGCGTAATCGAGCAGGTATTCCAAAAACGTGGACAGGGCGTTGGGGTCGCAGTGCTGCTTAATCAGGCCGGGCTTGGCCAAATCCATAAAATCCTGTCCGGTGCGTCCGAGCCGGTAGCAGCCGGTGCAGAAAGAGGGGATATAGCCGAGCCGGGTGATGTCGTAGATGACTTCGTCCAGCGGGCGGTGGTCGCCGAGCGAGAACTGGGCTTCTTCGAGAACGTCTTTGCCTTCTGCATAACCGCCCGGGTTGGTGCGGCTGCCGGCGGAGATTTGCGAGACGCCTAAGGCGAAAGTCTCCCGTCGCATATTGGGAGTTTCGCGGGTGGACATAATGATGCCGGTGTAGGGGACAGCCAGCCGGAGGATGGCGACGATTTTTCGAAAATCGATGTCGCTGACGGGCTGGGGGGGATGGACGGACATATCGGAGCCGGCGGCCGGCTCGAGTCGGGGGACGCTGATGGTGTGCGGGCCGACGCCGAAGCGCTGTTCGAGATGGCGGATGTGCTGCATGAGGGCCAGGATTTCGAAACGCCAGTCAAAGAGGCCGAAGAGCACGCCGATTCCGACGTCGTCGATTCCGGCTTCCATGGCTCGATCCATGGCGGTGATGCGCCAGTCATAGTCCATTTTTTTTCCGCCTTGATGGACCTTTTGGTAGGTCTGGCGGTGATAGGTTTCCTGGAATAATTGGTAGGTACCGATATGAGCGGCTTTTAATTGTCGAAATTCATCGGTAGTCAGGGGGGCAATATTGACATTGACCCGGCGGATTTCGCCGGTCGGAGTTTTCACAGAGTAGATGGTTTCGATAGACTTGAGAATATAAGAAAACCCTTCTTTTGGATAGGATTCACCGGCTACAAGCAGGATTCGTTTGTGTCCCTGATTGACGAGGATTTCCACTTCCCGTCGGATTTCGTCCTGATTGAGTGCGCGGCGTTTGACTTCTTTATTGCGGGCTCTGAAGGCGCAGTAGAGACACTCATTGGAGCAGAGGTTGGAGATATACAGGGGAGCAAAGAGGACCAGCCGCCTGCCGTAGATGGTTTCTTTGACGGATTTGGCCGTTTCGAACAGTTCTCCGAGAAGTTCAGGGTCGCTGATGGAGGTCAAAACCGCAATTTCCTCCGGTTCCAGACCGTGGAGTTCGTTGGCCTTAGCCAGGATGCTGCGGACAGAGGATGCATCTTTGGCAGAGGCGGAAGAGAGGGTTTCCGCAATTTGCTGCTCGTTGATGAACGGCTCGAGTGTTTGTTCAGTTTTCATGGTTAATGTGCCTTAAAGAAAAAAACTTTTTTAATTTTCTACAACCACTTTAATGAATGTGTTCTCTATTTGCAACAAGAAAGAACATAAATACTTCAGAAGAATTTTTTGATGATGTGGAATAACTAACTAATGTTATAAATAATACAACCTATCCTATCTTTTATAATCTTTTATGTTTTCCTTGTTCGGTATATTTTACCGATTATAATGCTTCTGAGAGAGAAAAATTGTTTTCAAAGGAAAGGACCTATGAGAAAGAGGTTTTTTTGGATCGGAGCAGTGGTATTTGGACTTATTGGGATTGTCGGGTGCAACGAAAAAGACAAGGTAAAAACAGACCCGGCGGTGGAGGAGCTGGTGGAGGAGGTTGCCCCCGCCAAGGAGCCGGCGGCTGAGCCGTCGATGACGGCAGCGGTTTCGGGGACGGCGGCCCAAGAGAAGAAGGAAGCACAGCCGGCGTATCCGAAAGTGAAGATGACGACGTCGATGGGAGTTCTTGTGCTGGAACTGTATCCGGACAAGGCGCCGGTGACGGTGGAAAACTTTCTCAAATATGTGGACGATGGGTTTTACAACGGGACTATCTTTCATCGGGTGATTCGGCGGTTTATGATTCAGGGCGGCGGGTTTACGGCTCAGATGGTTCAGAAGCCGACCCGCAGTCCGATTGTCAATGAGTGCGGGCCGCAGCTGCGAAACCTGCGGGGGACGATTGCGATGGCTCGAACCAGCCAGCCGAACAGTGCGACCAGCCAGTTTTTCATCAACCAGGCGGACAATCCGTTTTTGGATTTTGACGGGCCGAACAAGCCCGGTTATGCGGTGTTCGGCCGGGTGATTGAGGGGATGGATGTGGTGGACCGGATTGCAACAGTGGCGACCACCCGGCTGCCGAACGGAATGGCGGATGTGCCGGTCGAACCGGTAATTATCGAGCGTGTGGAACGAGTGCGTTAACGAACGGAGCGGATATGAAGCAGGTTTTGATGAAGACAACGCTGGGCGATATTAAGCTGGAACTGGATGAGGAGGCGGCACCGATTACAACGGCCAACTTTCTGGAGTATGTTCAGAACGGTCACTACGACGGAACGATTTTTCATCGGGTCATCAAAGATTTTATGATTCAGGGGGGCGGTCTGACGAAGGAGATGCGGCCCAAACCGACCTATGAATCGATTGTCAATGAGGCGTCCAACGGGCTGAAGAATAAGCGGGGGACGATTGCGATGGCGCGGACATCGGAGCCGGACAGTGCGACCTGTCAGTTTTTTATCAATCATCGGGACAATGACTTTCTGGATTACCGGGGGCCCCAGCCGGATCGAATTGGGTATGCCGTTTTCGGGCAAGTTGTGGAGGGGATGGAGGTGGTGGACCGGATTGCGTCGGT
The DNA here is from genome assembly GCA_937949545.1 of uncultured Phycisphaerae bacterium. Lineage (GTDB taxonomy): Bacteria > Planctomycetota > Phycisphaerae > Sedimentisphaerales > Anaerohalosphaeraceae > JAHDQI01. Next base: position 89,337 of record CALEDR010000017.1, on the reverse strand, counting down.
CCGGACCGGCCGCAGGCAGGGCTATGAGGATGTGCCGCTGGAGCCGGTGGAGATTGTATCGGTTCGGTTGGTGTAAGGCCTTATGGAATCCATTGTTTTCAAGCCGATCGGGGTTCTGCATACGCCGTTTCGTCAGCAGGAGGGAATACCCCGTCAGGCGGCAGGGGCGCAGCAATACACGGCTGTTCTGGAGGTCTTTGAAGACTATCAGGAGGGGCTGAAGGATGTAGAGGGGTTCAGCCATCTGGTGGTGCTGTTTTCTCTGCATCGGGTTGAGCGGGCGGATTTGACGGCCTGTCCGCCGTGGGACGACAAACCCCACGGGGTGTTTGCCACGTGTTCTCCTTTTCGGCCAAATCCTATCGGCGTGTCGGTGGTGCGGCTGGAAAAAAGGGAGGGGCGGTTTCTGACGATTCGCGGCGTGGATATGCTGGACGGAAGCCCTGTGCTGGATGTCAAGCCGTATGTGCCCGACTTGTACCCCCGGGAGAATGTCCAGGTGGGCTGGATGACCGGCAGGGTAGACAGAATGACGGGCTCCAAAACAGGAGAGAAGTAACCCCAAAAGAACACAAAGCCTCTGTGGAGCGTTTTTTGATTGTGAATAGACTCTCAGAAAAAGACGGAAATAGGATAGGCCGCGATGAGCCGGAGGAAGAAAGGGCGGATGTGGGTCGGGACATCGGGGTGGTCGTATGAGGACTGGGCGGGGCGTTTTTATCCGGAGGGGCTTTCGAAAAAGGACTGGTTTGCGTATTACGCGCGGCATTTTTCGGCAGTGGAGCTGAACGCCCCGTTTTATCATTTGTTTCCGGCGGCGACCTTTGAGGCCTGGAGAGACAAGGCCCCGAAGGGGTTCGTTTTTGCAGTGAAGATGTGGCGGCAGGTAACCCACCGCAGACGGCTGGCGGATGCGGCGGAGCCGACGGAGCGTGCCCTCGAACGGGCGGCGCTGCTGGGGGAGCATCTGGGGCCGATTCTGATTCAGCTGCCGCCGGGACTGCATCGGGAGGAGGAACGGCTGAAGGCGTATCTGCAGGTGCTGGCGGAGCTGCAGGTCAAACTCGGTCGGACCTTTCGGTTTGTCTTTGAGTTTCGCCACGAAAGCTGGACGGCCGAGCCGGTACTGGAGCAGCTGGAGCGGTTTGGATGCGGGCTGTGTCTGGCAGATGGACTGGGGCCGGCGGTGCCGAAGCGGGCCAGCAGGGATTTTGTCTATGTTCGCTTTCACGGCAGGACGCAGCGGTATCGGACCCTTTATACGAAGGCGATGCTGGAGGAATGGGCGGTCCGGCTGCGGGAGCAAATCAGCGCAGGTCTTGATGTATATGCGTATTTTAATAACGATTACCAGGCCTATGCGGTGCAGAACGCCCGTGAGCTGATGGAAATGCTGAAAGGATAAAACGGATGCAGTTTTCGCGATTTGGACAAAAACTGGCGTGTCGGTCGGGGATTGGGGAACTGATGAAAGACTTGGCGGCGGGGACCGGACGGGGGCCGGTGTATAGGCTGGGCGGCGGCAATCCGGCACATATTCCGGAGGTGGAGCGGGCCTGTCACGAGGCGACGGAGAGGATTTTGTCGCAGTCCGGCGCGTTTGAAAAGGTGGTGGGGGAATATGACCCGCCGCAGGGAAATCCCGCCCTGATTGAGGCGCTCTGTGAAATGCTTCGAAGGCGGCTGGGCTGGGCGATAGGATCCCAGAATATCGCCCTGACCAGCGGCAGCCAGACGGCGTTTTTTATGCTGTTTAATCTTTTGGGCGGAACGTTTGACGGAGGCGTCAGGAAGCGGATTCTGCTGCCGATGGTGCCCGAGTACATCGGATATACGGATTTGGGGATTGAGGAGGATTTGTTTGTTTCGTACAGGCCGCGCATTGAATTTGTCGGAGATCATCAGTTTAAGTATCGGGTGGATTTGGATTCGCTGCGGGTGGATGAGACAGTGGGAGCGATTTGTGTATCGCGTCCGACCAATCCGACGGCCAATGTGCTGACGGATGAAGAGGTGCGGCGGCTGGATGAACTGGCCCGCCGTCACAGGGTGCCGCTGATTTTGGACAATGCCTACGGGCTGCCCTTTCCGAATATTCTCTTTACGGAAGCGGCCCCATTCTGGAATGACAATACAATTGTGTGCATGAGTTTGTCAAAGCTGGGGCTGCCGTCGGCGCGGATCGGCATTGTGATTGCGCAAAGGGAAGTTGCCGCGGCGGTGGCGGAGATGAATGCGATTATTACGCTCACGCCCAGCGGCATCGGGGCCTCAATTGGGACGGAGCTGATTCGCAGCGGGCAGATTGAGCGGCTCAGCCGGGAGGTGATTCGTCCGTTTTACGAACGAAAATGCCGGTATGCCCTGTCCTGTCTGGAGGAGCATCTGAAGGGGCTTCCGTATGCAGTGCACAAGCCGGAGGGAGCGTTCTTTTTGTGGCTGTGGCTGCGGCAGCTGCCGATTTCGTCCGAGCAGCTGTATCGGCGGCTCAAGGAGCGGGGCGTGATTGTCGTGCCGGGGCATTATTTCTTTCCGGGCTTTTCTGAGGATTGGACGCACCGGCAGGAATGCATTCGAATCAGTTATGCGGCGGACGAGCAGACCGTCGAAAAAGGGCTGGCGATTTTGGGCCAGGAGGTTCGCCGGATTTATGCAGCCGGCTGAGGTTTCTTTTGGCCGATGCGGCTTTCCGTGCCGGCCCGGATGCGCTGGATGTTGGCCCGATGACGCCAAATCACCAGAGCGGGCACCGGGACGGCGACCAAAAAGAGCGGCCAAAGATTGGCGAACGTCCAGCCGGGCAGCAGGCACACAGCGGCCAGCAGAATCAGCGGATACGCTGCCGCGGCAAGGATAGAAGCCAGGGAAACATACCGCCAAATGAAGGCAGCCGCCAGCCAGACAAGCAGGGCCGCCAAACCGCAGAGTGTAAAATAAGGCCAAAGTCCCAAAACCACCCCCAGACTGGTAGCGACGCCTTTGCCGCCTTTGAAGCCCAGGTACACCGGAAAGATATGGCCGAGGATGGCGGCGGTGCCGACAGCCAGCCAGCCGAGAAGCTGTGCGGCCGTGGGGGAAGGGTTTGTCAGGCCCATCAGAGGCGGAATGAGCATCGGCAGAAGGCCTTTGGAGACATCGAGGAGAAAGCAAAAGATGCCCCATTTGCGTCCGAGTGCGCGGACGACGTTGGTGGCTCCGATGTTTCCGGAACCGACGCGGCGAAGGTCGATTCCGTGAAAGTGTGCGATCAGCAGACCAAAAGGAATCGAACCGAGCAGGTACGCAGCGGTGATCAGAGTCAGCCATTTCATAGGGGTTTATTTTCTCGGGAGAGAATCTGTTTGTAAAGAGAAATCAGCTGCTGGACATGTCGGGTGATGGAGACCTGTTCTCGAACATTGTCCTGAAGGATAGCATCGGCGAAGAGGGTGCGTGTTTTTGCATCGGCCAGCTGCAGGAGACCGTCGGTGATTTGCCGGCGGCAGCGGGGATGTTCAACGAGGATGCCGTGACGGCCGGGTTGGATAAAGTCGGAGGCGCCGTTAAGGGCGGTGGTCAGTACGGGTTTGGCCATAGCGAGGGCTTCGAGAATAAATCGGGAGCTGGGGTCATACCAGGTCGGCAGGACGGCGGCGTCGGCGGCGGCCAGGGCGGTGGAGAGGTTCGGCAGCGGCCCGGTGAAAATCAGATTTTTTTCGAGGCCGGCCAGCCAGGCGAGATTGCGGGCCCTGCGGGGGTTGTCCCTGCCGGCGATGACCAGCAGAAGCGGGACGGGGCTTTTTCGAACGGCGTCGGCGAAGGGGGTGATGAAGTCATAGAGCCCTTTGAGGCGGAAGTTGTTGGCGGCAAAGAGGAAGACAGCGGCTGCGGCGGAAGGGTTTAATCCTGCGGAGGCAAGCAGCCGGCTGCGGAAATCGGCGGCGGTTTCGGGAGCGGGGGATTCGGGGATGCGAATGCCGTTGGGGATGACGGCAATGCGCTGCGGCGGAAGATTGTAATGGCGGAGGAAGTGAGTTTTTACGCTTTCGGACAGGGCGGCAATGACCGCTTTTTTGTCTGTCGTCAGAAGACGATGTTCGGCGCAGAGGTACCGGGTGCGTCGGCGATTGAGGAAATGGAGGCGGGTTTTGAGAAAGCGGCGGATGGGGTCCGGATAACTTTGAGCGTGCTGGAGGACGGTTTGTTTCCAGCTGCCGCCGCGCGGCTGGTACACATCAGTCCCGCAGACGGGCAGGGTGCTGTGGAGCAGATCGCACGGATGGCTTTTGAGGTACTCCCTGAGGGCGTCTTCGATGCGGGACAGGGGAATTTGTTTGGCTTTGGTATTGGGAAAAAGGGACTGGATGTGTCGGCCGTCAGGGGTTCCGGCAGCGGTCAGCAGGGTGGTTTCGACGCCCTGTCGGTTCAGTTCTTCCGTAAGCTCGCGGACGCTGCGTTCGGCACCGCCGCGTGCGGGATCCGCCTGTTCGGCCAGGATTGTGATGCGGAGAGATTTTGCTTCCATAGTCTATTGGGCAAAAGGAACAGAGCGGCCTCGGCGGATATCGCGGTCGGCGATGCGCCAGGCCTTTCGTTTGATTTTTCGGATGAGACGGCGGTCGGCGGCGGTCAGTTCAGGGCGGCCGACATAACGGAGATAAAAGCGAAGCCGGTCGGTGCGAGAAATCCATTGTCCCGGTGCAGAATAATACAGCTGGGTGAGGTCTTTCAGACGCCAGCGCTGCCGGAGGAGGCGAGGACGAAACGTTCGATGCAGGTCGATGAGAACCAGCCGGTCATCCTCGGTCAGGAAAATATGCGACAAGTACAGATCGCGATGGCAGAAACCGCTGCTGTGAAAAGCGGCAACCCAGTCCGCCAGCCGGTTCAGAAACTGCCGGCGCGGGGCGGGATTGTGCACAGGATTTAAGTCGGTCAGGCAGTCCGGAAGGCGTTTTTCCAGGGACGAACCGGAGATTTCTTCCGTGATAATGAAACTTTGCCTCTCAAACAGCCGGCCCCGGCGGGTTCCGTAGGCAACAATTTTGGGAGTCTGGATGCCGATTTGTGCCAAGGGCTCTGCGGGAAGGCGGTCGAGGTCGGCGCAGGAGACGCGTCGGCCCCATTGGAGCCAGCCGGCGATTTGATGCCGGAGCGGCGGATGATTGTACCGCTTCAGGTAAAGAGCCTTGCCTCCGGGGACGAGAATGCGGTCGCGGCTGCGGAAGGCGGACAGATAGGGTTTGGTCAACGATTGGCCGGTCCGGAAGGAAAAGACGGCGTCGAAGGTTGTCAGGCCGAGCTGCCGAAGAGGTTCGTGCCAGTCGGGAGCGGCCCAGAAGTTTTCTGCAAACTCTGTGAGGGTCGGCTGGTTCATCGGGAAGGTTCCTTCCAGAGCCGCCGGACGGCTTCGAATACCTGTTCGACGGTGATGGATTCCATGCAGTAGTGCTGCTTTTGCCGGCAGACGGGTTTGTTGCAGGGTACGCAGGGACCTTGGCCGATAATTTGGACTTCTTCGGACCAGCCCGTTTGCGTCCATTGGGGATTATTGGGCCCGAACAGGGTGATAACCTTGCGTTTGAAGGCGACGGCGATATGACGCGGGCCGGTGTCGTTTGTAATCACCAAATCCGCCCGGGCAATCAGGGTTTTCATGTCCGAGAGGTCGAGCGGGATGTCGGCGGTGCAGAGAATCGGATGGCGGGCCAGCCGGCGAATGGTTTGAGCAATCTGCTGTTCGGCGGGGGAGGGTGCGATGGAGACAATGACCAGAGCTCCGTAGTGTTCCTTCAGGGCATCGGCGGTTCGGGCGAACCGTTCCGGCGGCCAGCACTTGCTCGGCCCGAACGCTCCGCCGGGGACCAAAATGACTTTGGGGCCTTTGTGGGAAAAGAAGGCCGGCAGTTTCCGGCGAAGGCGTTCTTCGGCGCCGGAGGCGAATGGCAGTTCCATGGTGCGGTCTGATGCATCGAGCCCGAGAGAGCGGGCGAGGTTCAGGTAATAATCAATGGCGGGAATCGGGACAAAACGACCGGATGAGTCTTTGAGCGGCTGAACGGGGCGGGTTAAAAGTTTGGTGCGTCCGTCGCGGGCGTAGCCGATGCGGTTGGGAATGCCCGCAAGAGCTGCTGTCAAAGCCGAGCCGAAGGAGTTTTTCAGCAGGATGCAGGTTCGGAAACCTCCCCGGCGGATGGAGCGGATGTTTTTTACGAATGACGGCTGACGGTCGAGCCAGTCATTGCAAAAAGAAGAAGGGTTCAAGACCTGCCGGACGGAAGCAGAACCCAGAAAGGTGATGTGAGCAGCGGGAAAGCCGGTGCGGAAGGCGCGAAGAGCGGGGGTGGCCATGACGGCATCACCTAACGGAGAAGGAAGCCAGATGAGAATTTTTTCTTCGGCCATCCAAACACCTTTTCAAGGAGGTTTGTCTTTATTTGCGAATCAGCAGCAGGACCATGGTTAACAGCAGCAGGGCGACGGCATAGCCGAGGGTCATTTGGGCGGGGAGAGGGGACTTGGCGGAATCAAACCAGAGCCAGATGCTCAAGACCAGACAAAATACCGACAAAACGCCGGTGATCGTCGCCAGCATCTGCGGAAAGGAAAAATCCTCATACATTCGTTCGCGATGCTGGAGCCGCACCAGGCGAAGGATTTCCTGAAGGAGAGAACGGATTTCTGGATGAGCGGGCTGGGGAAGAATGTCTTCTTCCGAAAACGACTGTTCAGGAAGGGGATTTGATTCTTCTTTCTTTTTCTCGAGAGGCATCTCGGGCAGCTGGTTGCTGCCGGAGGGAGTTTCTTCAGGCGTCTCCTGAGCCGGCTGGGTCTGAACGCTCTTTGGTTCAGGGGCGGGAGCCGGTTTTTCCGTTTTTTGAGTCGGCGGGGTGTAAAGTGCTGTCGGGTCGGGCTGCGGCGGTGTTTGGACGGACGCTGCGACGGCCGGCTTGGAGGACTGCTCGAGCATTCGAATCAGATTGGCGGCCTCCCGAAGACTGGCGACCTTTCGATCGGGAACAGGGTCGGAGGGACCCGGCTGAAGGCGGCGAACGGGCGATTCGATCAAGATGGTTTTGCAGCCGGCGCGGATGCCGGCTTCGATATCCCGGAAGGAATCCCCAATCATCCACGAACGGGACAGGTCAATTGATAAATCCTGAGCGGCCTTCAGGAGCATGCCCGGATTCGGTTTGCGCAGGTCGCTTTCGCATCGATATTTCGGGATTACGCCTTCCGGATGAAAGGGGCAGTAGTAAATGGCATCCAGGTAGGCCCCTTCATCAGCCAGGAGTTTTTTGAGCTGATGGTGAATCTGCTGGAGAACTTCTTCGGTGACCAGACCGCGTGCCACACCGGACTGATTGGAAACAACAACCAGCAGATACCCCATTTTTTTCAGCTGAATGAGGGCTTGGGCGACGCTGGGAAGCAGACGCACCTGACTGGGATGGTTGATATACCCCGGGTCCTCAATCAAAGTCTGATCACGGTCAAGAAAAACGGCTTTATTCTGCTTCATCGGTGTTTGACTCCTGACCGGTTCCGGATTGTCCGCTTCGGATTTTCTGAATGAGATTGGTGGAGCTTTTGCCTTCGACCAGAGGCGCCAGTTTCACGACCCCTCCGTAGGATTCGACGAATTCGCGTCCGACGACGCCTTTTTGGGCCCAGTCGGCGCCCTTGACCAGGACATCGGGACGGATTTGCTGAATCAGCCGCAGGGGGTCAAGGTCGTCGAAAAAGACGACATAATCGACCGATTCAAGGGCTGCCAGAACGGCGGCCCGGTCGTGCTGATTGTTAATGGGACGGTCCGGGCCTTTGAGAGCTCGCACGGAGGCGTCGGAGTTCAGGCCCACCACAACGACATCTCCCTGCTGTCTGCAGAAATTCAGATACTCGATATGGCCGCGATGGAGCACATCAAAGCAGCCGTTGGTGAAAACGACGGTTTCTTTCTGTCGGCGGCGCAGGTCGAGCTCTTTAAGCAGAACAGACCAGTCATCGCGGATTTTGCCGGTCTTGCCTTTGGAGCGGGAGATGATTTCATTGACGATTTCGTCGATGGAGACGGTGGCCACGCCGAATTTCTCCACTTCGAGTCCGGCAGCGATGTTGGCAATCTGCAGGGCGGTAATCCAGTTGCAGCCGGCGGCGAGGGTGACCGCCAAAACGGCCAGCATCATATCGCCGGCTCCGGTGACGTCATAGACAACACGCGGGACCGTGGGGATGTGCTGGTCGATGTCGTCGGTGCGCAGATAGGCTCCTTCTTTGTCGAGGGTAATGACAACGGCTTCCAGCTGAAGCTGCCTGTGAAGCAAAGCGGCGGCCCGGGCGGCATCGTCGATGGTTTCAATCGGAAATCCGACAGCGGCGGCCGTTTCTTTGCGGTTGGGGGTAATCACAGCGGCCCCCGTGAATTTGGAATAATCGGACTGAAGCGGAGGGTCAACGAGGACTCTTTTCCCTGCTTTCCGGGCGGCTTCAATCAGCCGGCGGCAGAAGTCCGGTACCAGCAGCCCTTTGTTGTAGTCCTGCAGACAGACAACATCGCACTGCTTTAATCGGCTTTGGAACAAGTCAAAAAGCTGTTCATACTGGCTTGCCGTGTACGGATTCGTGCATTCGTCATCAATGCGGAGCAGCTGCTGGCGGTGGCGGTGCTGTGCCAGACCGATGATGCGCTGTTTGCTGATGGTAGGCCGGTCTCGGACGGTCAGCAGACCGGAACAGTCAGCCTTTAGACGGCTGAGCAGTTCGAGCAGCCGGCGTCCTTCGGCGTCGTCTCCTACCGCTCCGATGCACTGGCAGCGGGCTTCAAGCGTGGTGATGTCGGCGGCAACGGAGGCAGCTCCGCCCGGGCAGTACTGCCGGTCCACCACTTTCAGAACCTGCACGGGGGCTTCCGGACTGATCCGAAGGGCGTCGCCGTAGATATAACTGTCGAGCATAAAATCGCCGGCCAGCAGCACCGTCGGAGAGCCCAGATGGGTTACAGTTTTGAGCAGGTGTGAGTAGGTCATGGATGCTCCTGATGAAGTTTGACTTCAATTTGTCCGAGAACGGCACGAACAATCGGTTCCGGGTCTGTCAGAAATTCCAGTTCAACCGGAAGATAATAAAGAGGAATGGGCTCTTCCTGCCCGGCCAGAAGGGCGGTTTTGACCCAATCCTTTTCGGTTGTCAGAATCAGCTCCGCATTCACTTTACGGGCCTGACGGAGTATGGTGTTCATATCCTCCTGCGTGTAGGGGTGATGGTCCCGGAACAGGAGCCGTCCGACCGGATGGATGCCGAGCGATTCGAGACTGCGAAGGAAGGCCGGCGGGTTCCCGATGCCGCAAAAAACAAAGGCTTTTTTGCCAGCCAGCTGCTCGACCGGAATCGACCGGCCGTGGAACGTGCGGGCCTGACGCTGTTTATGGACGGCGTGAAAGACGGCAAGATTCGGCTGATATCGGCGAAGGGTCTTTTCAATGTCGGCAATCTGTTCTTCCGTCGCCTGGTCAAACCGGGTGATCACGGCGATGTGAGCGCGGTGGACGGAGGAAACAGGTTCCCGCAGCAGACCGGCCGGCAGCAGTCTGCCGTATCCGAATGGACAGGATGCATCGATGGCCAACATATCCAGGTCTCTTCTCAAACGCCGATGCTGAAAACCGTCATCCAGAATCAGCACATCCGGATGGTATTTTTCTACGGCTTTTCGAGCCGCCTGGACTCGGTCGGGGTTGACGAGAACTTCCGCGCCGCCGCAGGCCTTGGCCAGAAGAGCCGGCTCATCGGAAATCCGGTCCGGAGCGGTTCGGTATCCCCGCGTGAGGATCGCGCAGGAGCGGCCTTTGGCCAGGAGCTGGTTGGCCAGCCAAATCACCAGCGGTGTTTTTCCGGTGCCGCCGGTCGTGAGGTTTCCAATGCTGATGACGGCGGAAGGCACAGAATACGATGCCAGCCGACCCCGGTCATACAGCCGGTTTCGAACGGAAACCGCCCATCCGTAAGGCCAAGAGGCCGTTCTGAGTGCCGCTCGGAGAAGGGCCGGTCCTGCTCCCTTGACTTTACCGGAAACAAGCTGACGAAATGCCGTTTCGTTCAAACCGGTTCCCTCAAATCCACGGATTATCCCCTGCGGATTTTCCGAATAATGGCGTCGGCCATCTGTTGAGTTCCGACGGCGGTCGGGTCATCCCGGTCGGCTTTGAGGTCGTAGGTAACCTCTTTGCCTTCCGCGATGACCGCCGCGACGGCCTGTTCGAGTTTGTCGGCTTCTTTTGTGAATCCCAGATGTCGGAGCATCAGCATCCCGCTGAGAATCAGCGCGGTGGGATTGACTTTGTTGAGTCCCTTGTATTTGGGGGCACTGCCGTGGGTTGCCTCAAAAATTGCCCCTTTTTCGCCGATGTTGGCTCCCGGGGCCACACCCAGTCCGCCGACCAGTCCGGCGCACAGGTCGCTGATGATGTCTCCGTAAAGATTCGGCAGGACAATTACATCATATAACTCAGGTTTTTGCACCAGCTGCATGCACATATTATCCACAATCCGGTCTTCGAATTCGATGTCAGGGTATTCTGCGGCAACCTGCCGGCTGACTTCCAGCCATAGTCCGTCGGTATGTTTCATAATGTTGGCTTTGTGGACAGAGGTCACCTTTTTTCGGTTCATTTTTCGGGCATATTCGAAGGCAAAATGCACAATCCGCTGTGTGCCTTCGACGGAGATGGGTTTGATGCTGATGCCGGAATTTGGGCCGATTTTTTTCTTGCTGTGTTTGTTGAGCCAGTCGATCAGTTCGAGGGTTTCCTGGTTTCCTTTTTCGAATTCGATGCCGGCATAGAGGTCTTCGGTGTTTTCCCGGATAATCACCAGGTCAATATTTTCATATCGGCTGCGGACTCCCCGATACGATTTGCAGGGCCGAACGCAGGCATACAGGTCAAAGAGCTGGCGAAGGTGGACATTGACGGAGCGAAAACCGGTCCCGACCGGGGTGGTAATCGGGGCTTTCAGCCCGATGCCGTTTTTCCGAAGGGATTCGATGGTGGCTTCCGGTAGGGGAGTGCCGGCCGTTCCCATAATGTCCGTGCCGGCTTCCTGAATATCCCATTCGATAGGGGCCCCAAGGGCATCAATGCAGCGGCGTGCCGCCTCGGCCAATTCAGGACCCGTTCCATCCCCTCGAATCAGTGTTACTTTCGGCATTTCAAACTCCCTGTTTTTTGTCGGTTTCTAAACGCGTTTTTGGGGCTGAATACAATGAGAAACGGCCTGAAAAGGCCGTAAAGTGTAAAAAGTATCCATCTTTCCTCTGGTTGTCAACCAGAGAATCTCTGCTTGAATCCCTTTTAGAAAGGAAAGCCGGTTTGCAAAGCGACTTTAGACGACCGTAATCTGTTTTTCCGACTGCCAGAGGCCGTGAATGTTGCAGTAGGCCAAAGCATATAAAGTGCCGGATTTTGAAATTTTCAATGCGGCCGTGGCCTCATGATGGGTGAACAAGGGGCCTTTGTCCGGCCCTTCGATGGATTCCCCGTGGCAGGTAAATTCGACATGGGCCGCCTGGCGGGGGTATTTGCCGCCATTCTCCTGATAATAGAGAGAAATCCACCGAATATGATGTTCCGTTTTGTTTGGATGAGCGATTTCTTTGCCGATGCTGACGGTTACACGGAAGATTTCGTCTGCTTTCACCTGGTCCGGGGCTTCAATGACCGGCACGTGTTTTTCATTTTTCCAATCCGCCGTTTGGACTTGTTCGGTCAGGCGTGCCATACTCTTTGTCCTTTCTGTAAAAAAGTTTTCTCCGATTCCATAGCAGGTCGGCGCTATTATAGAACAGGAATCTGTTTCTATCAAGCCGTCGGAAAAATTAAAAATGCAAATATTTTCGCAAATATTTTTTGTTGACATTTTTTCGACAACAGGGTAGAGTGGTTTTCAGTTTATCAAAAGCGGCAGTCGGGAAAGGAAATGGTATGAAAAAACGAGCGGCCTTTACCCTGATAGAACTTTTGGTGGTGATTGCCATCGTTTCGCTGCTGGTTTCCATCGTTATTCCCGCTCTCAAAGGGGCCAGAATCCAGGCTCACATGGCGGTTTGTCTGGCCAATCTGAACGGGCTTTCCAAAGCGTATCATTCCTATGCGGACAATCATGACTCCCGCCTGGTCAACGGCGATGTGCCGCGCTATCCGGACCAGTCGGGTGTCAATTTGCTCTCCCTCGGGCGGCGTCCGCCGTATTGGGTGGACTGTCCGCAGGATGAAAACTATCGATATACAGGGGAGCCGTCGCAGGCACCTGGGCCGCCGACGCTGGAACACAAGAAGCTGGGGATTATGCGCGGCGCCCTGTTTGATTATGTGGGCGACCCGACGGCGTATCATTGTCCGGGCGATTTAAGCCGAATCCTCGTTCCCAACAATCTGACCGGACGGGATGCCAATCCGCATCCGGACAATTATTCCTACTGCAGTTATTCCGTTTCCGATATGCTGAATGCGTGGAATCCCACCAATGACCGTCGGGCAGTCAAAAAGATGACGGAGATTCTCAACCCCGGCATCAAGTTTGTCTTTATTGAATCGACGGACAATCGGGGCTGGCTGATGGGCAGCTGGAATTTTCTGATGGAGCGGACGCCTCCGCAGAGCGATACGCTGGCCATCTGGCATCGCAAACGCAGCGGATTCGGCTATGCAGACGGACACGGGGAGATTCATACCTGGACGGACCCGGATATTATTGCAGCGGCCGCCGACCCAAAACGGACTTGGTTTGCTTATACAAACACCCATTCGGATGATTTTAGGTTTCTTGTCCAGGGTTACATCCCCGGCAGAAATACGAAATAAGTTTTGACCGGCTGGACTTTATGGGGTTACTGGGCTCAGTCGGAAGAAGGCGACACCGTGCGGGGCCAGTTTTCCGCAGAAGGTCTGTTCGGTAGTGCCGAGGTCGTTTTTGCTCCAGATGTTTCGGACACGGAAGGTGCCTTTGAGGAAAGTCAGGTCTTTCCACGGGAGAGTCATTTCGGCAGGCTGAGCGGCAGGATTGAGCAGGCAGACCGCCCAGTCTCCATTGGACAGTTCCTTGGCCCAGATTTCCTTTTCGGGTTCCTGAAGGAATCGGAAGCCCTGTCTGCCGAGCGGGTCCTGATTGACAGCAATGGCCTCTCGGCAGGTGAGAATGTCTCGAATTTCCGGATTCATATTCCGGACATCATTGCCTGCAATGAGCGGGGCGGCCAGGATGCACCACAGGGTAAAATGGGACCGCGATTCTTCGAGGGAGAGCCCTTCACAGCCGACCTGGAGCATGTCCGGGTCGTTCCAGTGATCAGGACCGGCGTATTTTTCGAGGCCGACCTGCCGGTCGAGGATGCTTTTGATGCTGTTTTCCCATTCTTTTTTGGGTTTGCAGTCCCAGCAGGGGCCGATATCGCCGGTGGTTCGCCAGAGGTGGGCGACCTCCTGGGCCCATTCCCAGGGTTTGTTTTGGCCCCATTCACACATGCTGAATACGATGGGGCGTCCGGCGGCATAGAGGGCATCCCGCATAATTTTGTAGGTTTCGCGGGCATCGGCGGTACCGGTTTCACACCAGTCATATTTGAGATAGTCCACGCCCCAGGATGCATAGGTTCGGGCGTCCTGGAATTCATGGCCGCGTCCGCCTGGGTATCCGCCGCAGGTTTTCCGGCCGGCACAACCGTAAATGCCGAACTTAAAACCTTTCTCGTGAAGCCAGTCTCCGAGGGCTTTCATCCCGCTTGGAAATTTGACGGGATCGGGGATGAGGTTTCCGTTGGCATCGCGTTCCTTGGCACTCCAGCAGTCGTCGATGATGATATAGATGTAGCCGGCCTTCTGCATTCCGGAATCCATCATGGCCTGAGCGGTTTCTTTGATGAGGGATTCGCTGATATTTCCGGCGAAGGTATTCCATGTGTTCCAGCCCATTGGGGGAGTCGGGACCAGCTTTTCAAATTTCTGAGCCTCCGTGATGGACAGCAACCCGCAGAAGAAAAAAGCAGAGAAAACGGTTTTCATGGCAAAACTCCTTATGCAAATATTATCATTTGTTGTTATAACGAGTTTTGCCGGAGAGGGCAAGAAAGATTTTAAATGGCACGAGTGGATTTTCGTATGACCAGCTCGCAGTCGATAACCGTTCGGACCCGCTTGGAGGATTTTTCTTTGCCGCGGAGCCGCTCCATCAGAAGACGGGCGGCTTCGATGCCGATTTGTCGGGACTTCTGACGCACGGTGGTCAGAGGGGGAGGAATCAGCTGGGCAAATCTGTTGGAGTCGCTGTAGCCGACGACGGAGAGGTCTTCGGGGATGCGCAGTCCCATTTCGGCGGCGACTTTGTAGATTTCAAATGCGGCCCAGTCGGAGAAAGAGAAGACGGCGGTGGGTTTTTTTTCGAGCATCTGACGGATGAGCGGGGGAATTTCCTCGACGAAGTCGGAGCCGACCTGGAGGATGTAGGTCACGTCGGGGTAGGCGGAAAGGGCTTCTTCAAAATACCGACGGCGGAGTTTGGCCCAGGTCCATTCCTGATGTCCCGACAGATGAGCGATTCGCCGGTGACCGAGCTGGTAGAGGTGCTGGGCAACCAGTTCAGCACCGAGCCGTTCATCCGTGATGACGGAATCTGAAAAATCCAGTTCGTGATCGATGGTGACTACAGGAAGATTTCTGGATTCGAGTTCATCCAGATGCGCTCCGTATACTTCGCTGACGCGGGGCCAAAGGATGACGCCGTCCACCCGGCGGTCGATAAGACGGTGCATTTGTTTGAGCATGAAGGCCTCTTTTTCTTTTTGAGAGAGGATTTTGCCGAAGCAGCTGTCCCAAAGCATAATCCCGGCATAGTCATATTCTACGAGGGTATCGTGAATGCCTTCAATGACGCGGGCCCAGTGTTCGTCGAAGGGGGGAATCATAATGCCGATATTTCCGGTTCGTCCCGTCTGGATGCCCTGAATAAGGAGATTGGGGCGGTAATTGAGTTTTTTGGCGCACTCGAGGACTTTTCGTCGAGTTTCTTCGGAGATTTCCCCTTTGTTGCGCAGGACGCGTGAGACTGTCGAAATGGACAGGTTGGTTTCGGCAGCAATTTGTTTTAAGCTGACTTGTGTTCTTGGTTTCATTGTAATTGAATCTTCTCCCGGGTAGATGGTTTCAGATTCTCTACAATCCTATCGTTTTATCGTTTTTAGACAAACAACTATTTGAGGAAATTTGCGGATTTTACCGCAAAAGAGGAAACGATATATCGGGATATATAGGAGTTGTAATATCTTAATAAGGTTTCTTCCTCATGGTAATGCAAGTTTTTTTGTTTTTTCCATATTGTGTCCGAAAAAGGTGTTTTTTTGGCATGCGGATTGGAAAATACAAACAAAACACGTGTTCAGCAAATATTAACGCAAATATTTTTTATTGACATTGATTGTTTGTGTTTCTATAGTAGATGTATCGAACGGAAAAGGGGCTTTCGGGAAACGGAAGACGGCTCTGTGTAAGGAGATTTTTATGGGTCGCAAAAATGGATTTACGTTAATTGAATTGTTGGTGGTCATTGCCATCATTGCCCTGCTGCTTACGATTGTGATGCCGTCTTTGAAAATTGCCAAAGAGCGGGCGCAGGAGGTTCTTTGCGAAAACAACCTGCGGCAATTTGGAATTGGAATGACTGCGTACTGCCATGACAATAACGGGACATTCCCGGATGCAGAGGACTGGCTTTTGATGAATCTGGTGCGAAACGACCCGGCCAGTCCGTTTCCGGTCAGTTCGAGTTCGCTGATGAATTTCGAGTGTGTATGGCACAATGCGAATCTGATTCCGGATGGGCTGATTATCCGGTATCTGACGGATGATCGGGTTCGTGCCTGTCCGGCCTTTAAACGGATTGCCCTTCAGAAGAGCAACTGTGCCCGCGGGCTTGGGACACACAATCCGGCGATTCCGATTGTGCCGCAGTTTACGTATTCTCAGAATCCTTTTTTGGGACCGTTGGGATATTTGAGGGCCTCCGTTTTTGCCAGAAGGATTACTCAGGTGAAGTCTCCCTCCCAGGTCTTTGCCTATGGGGAGGAGAACCCCTATACCCTTCCCAGTTCCAACCCGCGTCCGCTTTATACGGGCTTTACGGTGCGGGTTTCTTCGCAGACGCCGCTGAATGACTGTCTGCTGTACAGCATCAATCCGGCGGCGGCGAAGGCAACGATTGACGCCGCAGGCGGGAAACATAAGGTGCCGCCGACATTTGTGGACTGCATGGGCAGTTTTCATCGCGCCAAGGATGCCGACGGGTATCTGGGGTATTCCAAGGCGGTGTTTGTGGACGGACATCTTCAGAATGTGCTGCCGGAGGAAACGCTGATTTATTCGTGGCCGTTTTAGACGGGGCCGGCTCTGTGAGCCGTTTTCAAAAGCCGAGGAAGTCATTCCTAACGGCAGCAATTCCGTGTTTGGTTTCAACGGGAGTAGGTTTTTGTTTTTTGGAGCATTCGCCGGCAAAGAACCGGCGGAATTACGATTGGATAGAAACCGGACATTTCAGGAAAACAAGTGAAGTTTGCAGCGATTGACATCGGCATAATTGTTTTGTATCTGGTAAGCGTGTTAGCAATCGGGTTTCTCTGCTCGCGGCGGGCAGGCCAGAGCATTCATTCTTATTTTCTGGGGGGCAACCGAATCCCATATCCGCTGTTGGGAATTGCCAATGCCTCGGGGATGTTTGATATAACCGGCACGATGTGGCTGGTGACTTTCTTTTTCATTTACGGGATGAAGAGTGTATTTATTCCGTGGCTGTGGCCGATTTTTAATCAGGTCTTTTTGATGATTTATCTGGCCCGATGGCTGCGGCGTTCCGGGGTGATGACGGGGGCGGAGTGGATAGGTTTTCGCTTCGGACAGGGGTTGGGAGCCGTGCTGTCGCATATTAGTGTGGTAGTCTTTGCGCTGGTCAGTGTGGTGAGCATGCTGGCGTATTCGTTTCAGGGAATCGGCAAATTTGCGGCGGTCTTTTTTCCGTGGGAATGGCCTCCGGCGGTTTATGCGATAATTCTGATGGGGATTACGACGGTGTATGTGATTGCCGGAGGCATGTACAGCGTTGTGGTGACGGATTTGCTTCAGTATGCGATTTTGACGGCCTCGGGGGTGTGTATTGCCTGGATTGCCATGACGCGGACGACGGCCGGTCAGATTGCGGCGGCAGTGCCGGCCGGCTGGACGGATTTATTTTTCGGCTGGAAACTGAATCTGGACTGGTCAGGACTGCTGGAGGCAGGCAATACAAAGATTGCTCAGGACGGCTGGGAGTATTTTACGGTTTTTGTGCTGCTGATGCTTTTGAAGGGGATTCCGGCCAGCATGGCCGGACCGGCGCCGAATTATGATATGCAGCGGATTCTGGCGACCCGGAACCCCCGCGAGGCCGGGCTGATGAGCTGGTTTACCTGTGTAGCGCTGTTTGTGCCGCGGTATCTGATGGTTGCGTCCATTGGGGTGCTGGGACTTGTGTTTTATCGCCAGACGCTGAATGAGATGGGCTCGCAGGTGGATTTTGAGCAGGTGATGCCGTATGTGCTGAATCATTTTGTTCCGAGCGGTTTACTGGGATTTGTGCTGGCGGGGCTGCTGGCGGCCTTTATGAGCACGTTCGACTGTACGGTGAATGCCGGCGCTTCCTATGTGGTCAAAGACCTTTACCAGCGGTATATCCGTCCGAATGCTTCGTCCAAGCAGCTGGTTCGGATGAGTTATATCAGTTCCCTGCTGATTGTTTTGGTGGGAATCGGGGTGGGATTTACGGCCAAGTCGATTCACCAGATCTGCGAGTGGATTGTGGCGGGCCTGTACGGCGGGTATATCGCACCGAATGTGCTCAAGTGGCACTGGTGGCGATTTAACGGGTATGGGTATTTTGCCGGGATGGCGGCCGGGCTGTCGGCGTCGCTGGTCTTTCCGCTGATTCTGCCGGGACGGCCGTCGTTGTATACGTTCCCGATTCTGTTCGGCATCAGTCTGGCGGCCTCCATCGGAATTTCGCTGATGACCCGACCGGATGACCTGGAGGCGCTGAAACGGTTTTATGTCCGCACGCGTCCGTGGGGATTTTGGGGACCCGTCTTGCGGGCTGTTCAAGAGGAGATTCCCTCATTTGTCCCGAATCGCTGCTTTCGTCGGGATATGGTGAATGCGGCGGTGGGAATTATCTGGCAGCTGAGTCTGTGCACCCTGCCGTTTTATTTTGTCCTCCGGCACTGGAAAGGATTCTGGATATCGGCGGCGGTGCTGACGGGAACATCACTTTTTCTGAAATGGAACTGGTATGACCGGCTGGAGGAGGAACCGGAGTCTGCCGGAACAGCCGCTTTCTGAGAGAGGACTTCAATGAATGACGCAGCCGTTGGACTGTTTTTGAAGCAGGTGGAGGAGGAGCTCAAAGGAAATATCCTGCCGTTTTGGCTGACCCATCTGCGGAACACAAAGACCGGCGGATTTATCGGCCGGCTCAGCAACGATTTGGTGGCGGATGAGACGGCCCCGAACGGACTGATTCTCTGTACGCGGCTTTTGTGGACGTTTTCCTCGCTGGCCCTGTTTCTAAACGACGGCCGGTGCAAAGAGATGGCGCACCTTGCCTATCAGCTCCTCCGAAGAGACTTCTGGGATAAGCGGTACGGAGGAGGGTATTGGCAGGTTGGACCGCAAGGGCCCATTCAGACGCAGAAAAAGACCTATGGACAGGCATTTTTGATTTACAGTTTGGCCGAGTATTACCGTCTGACCCGAAGCCCCGAACCGCTGGCCATGGCGATGGAGGTTTTTGAGCAATTGGAAGAGCACGCTCTTGATGAGGAGACCGGCGGATATTGGGAGGCCATGGAGCGGGACTGGACTCTGGCGGCCAAACAGCAGCTCAGCGATGGAGATATGACGGCTCCCAAATCGATGAATGCCCACTTGCATTTGCTGGAAGCCTTCGCTGAATTGTATTCGGTTCGTCCGGACAGGCGAATCGGCATCCGTCTGGAAGAATTGATTGAGATATTTCGACAGAAGATTTTCGATCTGCATTCGCATCATTTCGGGTTGTTCTTTGAGCGAAACTGGGAAAGACTGACCCGGCGGGTTTCCTTCGGGCACGATATTGAAGGCAGCTGGCTGCTGTGCCGGGCCGCGGAGGTGCTGGGGGCAGAGAAATGGGGACCGCGGGTGGTTCCCATTTCGCTGGACATGGCCGAAGCAGTTTTGCGCGAGGGGCTTGACGCAGACGGCAGTCTGCTGTTTGAACGGGATGAACAGGGGCAGGTCAATGCCGAAAAGCATTTCTGGTGTCAGGCGGAAGCCGTTGTGGGCTTTTTGAATGCCTTCCAGATGAGTACCCGTCAGGAGTTTTTTGAAGCCGCCTGGAGCGTCTGGCGGTTCATTGAAGATTACCAGATCGACCGCACATACGGCGAATGGTTCTGGAAGCTGGATGCCGGCCGCAAGCCCGACTTGTCCATGCCGAAAGTATCCGAGTGGAAATGTCCCTATCATAACAGTCGGGCTTGTATGGAAGCCATCCGACGCCTGAAAATGATTCAGGATGAGCATATTTTGAGCGGGCAGACGCTGCGATGAAAAGTCTGGAAGAGTATCAGAGGGCGGTCGAGCAGATTCAGAACGAGTATGGCCGGCGGCTGGAGCGGAAAAATCGTCCGGCAGAACGGGATGGGCTGTTTCAGCGGTACCTGTATCCGGTGCTTACGCGGGAGCATGTCCCGCCGTCGTGGCGGTATGAGTTTGACCCGCAGCGGAACCCGTTTCTGCTGGAGCGGCTGGCCGTGAACTCCGTGTTCAATGCCGGCGCCATAAAGATAGGAGATTCGTTCCTGCTGGCGGCTCGGGTGGAAGGGACGGACCGCAAGTCTTTTTTTGCGATTGCGGAGAGCAAATCGGGAATCGAAAGATTTCGCTTCTGGGACCGGCCTGTAGAGATACCGGAACTGGATGAGTCCGAGACTAACTTGTACGATCTGCGGCTGACGGCACACGAAGACGGCTGGATTTACGGCCTGTTTTGTGTGGAGTCGAAAGACCCTGCGGCGCCGCCGGGGGATACCTCGTCCGCCGCGGCCCAGGCGGGGATTGCACGGACCAAAGATTTGAAAAACTGGGAGCGGCTGGCGAATCTGAAGACTCCGTCGCCCCAGCAGCGGAATGTGGTGCTGCATCCGGAGTTTGTCAACGGCTGTTACGGATTCTATACGCGGCCGCAGGACGGATTTATTCAGACCGGCTCCGGCGGCGGAATCGGCTGGGGAACCTGCAAAAATATCGAAGAAGCCGTTCTCACGGAGGAAATCATCATCGAGGAAAAGCGGTATCATACGATTAAGGAAGTCAAAAACGGGCTGGGGCCGGCGCCGCTGAAAACCCCGTACGGCTGGCTGCATCTGGCCCACGGCGTGCGAAACACGGCAGCAGGGCTTCGGTATGTTTTGTATGTCTTTATGACGGATTTGACCTGTCCCTGGAAGGTCATTCATCGCCCAGGGGGGTATGTGCTGGCCCCGCGGGGGCCGGAGCGAGTCGGTGATGTTTCCAATGTGCTGTTCAGCAACGGATGGATTCTGGATGAGGATGGGGCGGTCTATCTGTATTACGGTTCGTCAGATACGCGGCTGCATGTGGCCGCCTGTTCTTTGGAAGCGCTGCTGGATTATGCGATAAATACACCCGAGGACGGGGGACGGACAAGCGTATGTGTTCGGCAGAGGATGGAATTGATTGAACGCAATGAACAATGGCTTAGGAAGGCGGGTCTGGAGAGATGGTTTTGAAAAACCAGGAACAATTGGAGGAGAGGGGTATGGAAAAATTACCGCAAAAAAAAATTTCGAACCGGTGAAGGCTTTGGTCGGCAGGGGTTGCCGAAGCGTCCGATAACCGACATCTATTCCGGACAAAAGTAATATTTTTCATGTTGAAAATATAACATGTTTTTTATCAGAGGCTTATATTTTGGAGTTTTCCGAACTTGTCAGACTCGAAATGTCCCAACAAGCCTGCTGTACGGTCCGCGGGAGATGCGAAGATAACGCAAATATTTACGCAAATATTATTTTTTCAGTTTCGGCTTGACTTGGTGGGCTGTTTTTCGGATAATCAAAACAAGACGGGAAGGGTAATAAGGAAGACAAATGTACTTCATCCAAATTGACATGTCAGGTCGGTCGGAAATTTTCCAAATCAACGTTCTATTTACCATTTAGGAAAGGAGAGTGGTTATGAGGAAATGTTTGGCGGCGTTGATGATTTTGGGCTGGGTGTCTTGCGGCTATGCGGTGATGCTGGCTGATTTTGAGACTGGTTTGGATGGTTTTGTGGCGACCGGGACACCGGCTCCGACTTTGAGTCTGAGTACACAGGAGGGTGCTGTTACGTCAGGCAGTCAGTGTTTGAGGGTCTATCATAACGGGACGAACTTCTGGCCCCTGCGCTGGGTGGCTCCGTCTGTCCCCACACGCTTAGGAAAGCTTCAGATTGACATCACGTGTTTTGCGGCGGATTGGCCGACTCAGCCGTGGACGCGGTTCTGCGAGAAGATTGCCCTGCAGAGCAATGCGCCGGGCGGCGGATGGGTGGAGTATACAACGACTACGGCAAACTGGACCAATCGTCTGACGGGCGGGCCCGCACCGGTGGATTGGGGTGCTTGGGACGGGGATATGTTCCGGACGGTGACGATTGACATTTCGAATTATAATTTGACGGGGGCTACCTATTTTCAGATTAACCTGTCGTTCAACTGCTCCACCGCGGGTCCCTACTATATTGATGCGGTTCGATTTGTCGATGAGCCGCACGATCCACATCCGGCGAATAACGGCGTGGCGGTGATTGGATATGATACGGAACTGTCGTGGGAGAATGCGACGGATTCTTTGAACTGGGTGAAAGTCTGGTTCGGCGCCCCTGTGGAGAACCCCAATGATCCCAATACAATCCTTTCACCGGACACGTACAAAAACCTGCTGACGAATATCTATACAGAAATGAATCCGGGGGCGGCCAGCAGCTGTCCGATGCCGTCTCTGGCTGACGGGGTCAAATACACCTGGGTTATCGAAAGCGATCCGAACACAATTCCTCTTGCGTTCTGGACATTCACGGCTTCGACGAACAGGCCGCCAGTTGCCAACGCCGGGGCTGATCAGTATCTGTGGCTGGGCGGCAATCCAAGCGTGGTGCTGACGCTGAACGGAAGCGCTTCGACGGATGACGGTCAGCCGGGGCCGCTCAGTTATCTGTGGGAACAGACGGCGGGGCCGACGGTGACGCTTGCTAATCCGAATGCGGCTGTAACGACAGCGACTCTGACAGAGCTGGCGAATACAACCGAGGAAGGTTCCGCCGAACCGTATGTGTTCCAGCTGACGGTGAATGACGGACAGTTTACCTCCACCGATACGGTTCGGGTGACTTTAAATACGGATTCGTGCCGTGCATCGATTGAGGCGGGCGGTTATTATTTCTACGGTGATATTGCCGGACCGAACGGCGCCGGAGGGAACAACCGCGACTGCAAGGTCGATTTGTATGATCTGGCGGAAGTGGCCCTCAACTGGCTGGGCTGCTCGAATATCTTTGAGGCCTGCAATTAAGTAAGACGGCAGTTTCGGCGAGGGTCTTGCCCCATAACAAGGCAGGACCCTCGCTTCAGCTCTTTCAAAACGGGTGTGCAATGTGTGCGTGTGAGAGTGTGTGAGGGGGGAGCGGTGTATCGGAGAAATCGAAACATTTTAGAAAGGAGAAGGACAAGATGAAAAAGTGTTTGCTGATGTTGTTGGCCGTCGGGCTCGTCTCCGTCAGCCAGGCCGTGGTGATCGGCGATTTCGAGACCGGGATGGACAACTGGGGACCGAGCTGGGAAGGCGGAGCGTCGTTTACAATTGGTTCGGTACCGGGAACGGTTACGCGGGGAAACAACAGCGTTGCTGTGAAACTTTCGGACGGCGGATATTGGAAAATGATGTGGAGTGCGCCCTCCGCCCCGGGACTGATGAACAACGTGATTCTGACCTTCGATGTGACGATGTATGCCAATGAGTGGTCGGGCAATAACTGGACCAAGGTTGCTGACAAGATTGCCTTCAACAGCGATAGCGGCTGGCAGGAGTGGACAACGACCACGGCTGTGGACCGGCTGACGGGACTGCCGACCTCGACTGACTGGGGGCCCTGGGCGGGCGATGCCTTCAAGAGTTATCGGCTCGAAATTCCCAGCTACAATGCCCTCAACTGGTTCCAGATTGTGATTTCTTTCCAGCAGAATCCTGTTGCCGGCGCCGGCAATTTCTATATTGACAATATCCAGCTGATTCCGGAGCCGACCACGATGGCTCTGCTGGGACTGGGCGGGGTGCTCACGATGCTTCGCGGACGCCGCGGATAAAATTCCCGATTTCAAGCGGGCAGAATGCGGTCTAAAAGAAAAAGAAAGGGTCGGAAAGATTTTCCGCCGGCCCTTTCTTTCTATCTGTCTATCCAGACAAAGGGGGCGGTATGGTCCCAAAGACAGTCTGCGGGATAGTAAGACCTTTCTATCGGATTCTTTTCTGTTTGTGTTTTTTCTGGATTCTTCTGGAGGTGGGCAGAGTGCCGCTGTACGCCGCCACGCCCTGGCTGCGGGCGGACGGCAATGTTCTCAAAGACCCGGCCGGCAATGTCGTGGTGCTGCGAGGGGTCAGCTTGATGGATTTGGGGGCTACGCAGCTTTGGTACGGCGGCGTCGTCAATATGATCAATCGGCTCACGAATCAAACAGACACGCAGGGCGGTTCGCCGGGGTGGTATCCGCGGGTCATCCGGCTTCCGATTTATCCGTTGGATGAGGATGATTTCGCCAGTCCGTGGACCTTTGTTCCCGGCAGCGACCACTTTTACAACAACCTCCTTCGGCCTGTTGTGGATTACTGCCGAACAAAAGATTTGTACGTGATTATCGATCTGCACTACATTGCCAATACCTATGATCACATCCCGATGGCTTCGGCATTCTGGGCCTATATGGCGCCGCGGTTTGCCCAGGACAGCCATGTGATTTTTGAACTGTTTAATGAACCGATTAATCCGGGCAGCTCCGATTTGAACCGCTGGCTGAGCGTGCGGGCGGATATGCAGACCTGGATTGATATTGTCCGCAGTTATGCCCCGGATAATCTGATTCTGGTGGCCGGTCCGAGTTATTCTCAAATCATCGGGCCGGCGGCGACCCATCCGGTCAGCGACCCTGTCGGCGGGCAGAATATCGCGTATGTCTCGCATTTGTATCCAGGGCATCTGGACGGGACCTGGGGCAGTCCGCAGTGGTACAAAAACCATGTAGAGACCTGTGCGGCGGTGTACCCGGTTTTTATGACCGAATGGGGGTTCAGTGCCGCCGGCGGAACGGGACTGACCGGTTCCATTACGACGTACGGACAGCCTCTGCTGGACTGGGCGGACGGGCTGAAAATCAGCCAGACTGCCTGGGTGGCCAGTTATGACTGGCGGCCTTCGATTTTTTATTCAAACTGGACCTTGCGCTGCGGAGAAGAGGAAATGGGCTGTTTTTTGAAGAACAGGCTCTATCAGAAGCGAAACGACGACCAGCCCAGTGAAGGGACGGGACTTCCGCCGACCTGTTCGATTGTGTGGCCCGGCGGGACAATTCGAATCCCGGCCGGAAGAAATCTGACGCTGCGGGCGGAGGCCTCCGACCCGGACGGGACCATTGCCAAAGTCGAATTTTATCGGGGAACTGTCAAGCTGGGTGAGGATGCATCGAGTCCTTATGAGTTTTCCTGGGCCGACATTCCGGCCGGCGTCTATACCCTGAAGGCCAAAGCCGTTGACAACAGCGGACGATGGACGTATTCCTCACCGGCCGTCCTGACTGTCGGAGGCAGTCCGACTCCGCAAACCATTCGGTATGAAGCGGAAAACGCGGTTTATACCGGCACAATCACCCGTCGAAGTTCGACAGCAGCCAGCGGCGGTGCCTATCTGGATATGAGAGACTCCGGCACCATTACCTGGACGGTCGAAGTTCCGTCCGCCGGTTCGTATCAGGCCGTTTTCCGATATAATCTTTATTACGGTACTCCCAAAACTCAATATTTGCATGTCAATGGTGTCCCGTCCGGAACCGTGGTGTTTGATGACGCCCAGACGCAGACCTGGCTGTTCAAAACCGTTCTGGTTTCGCTGAATGCCGGAGCGAATACCCTTGCGATTGAAAAATATTGGGGCTGGATGTATTTTGATTATCTGGAGCTGATTGTGCCGCCTTCTTTTTGTGCGTATGGCGACCTGAATCTGGATTGTCAGGTTAATCTGGAGGATTTGGCAGTTTTGGCGGCGGGGTGGCTGAATCCCTATGAGATGTCGGAGATAAGAGCCCTGTCTGCCGACTGGTTGTTTCATTGAGTTCCGGAGAAAAAATCTATTCTTAAAGCTGCGTATGAAAACAAAACTGTTTATCTTTTTGGTTTTGCCTTTATGCCTGTGTTCTTCCGATGTCCTTGCCGCCAGACTTGTTGAAGTCAAAGTCGTCGATAAGGATTATCTGATGGTGTATTTTATGGATGGAGAGGTAAGGTTTGTGGATGACGGGCTTGGCAGCACCGCATACACTTCCGATCACGATGCGAGCAACAATTACGTGGTGTCTTATGGAAGCCCGCTGCACACGGCCAATGCCGTTCTGCCGGCAAACTGGCGTCTCAAATCCCCCACGGATGCCAATTACGGCACGGCCGGTTTACCCCCCACCCATTGCCACCGCAAATCAAAACTCAACGGCATGGCGCAGATGAACTGGAACACCTCGACCAATGACTACAATTACGAATATACCATGGAACATACCATTTATTTAAGACTGCCGCATTCCATGGTACAGGGCCGCAGTTATACGCTTGAAATAAATGCCAATACCAATTCGGATGTTTTGAGTCGAACGTTTACGTTTGACATTTTTCACAGTCGCTCGGAAGCGGTCCATGTCAACCTGGTCGGGTATCCGGCCGACAACGGCATAAAAGCCGCTGATTTATATATTTGGCTGGGGGACGGCGGGGCACGCAACTACTCGGGGTTTGTCGGAAATCCGGTCTATATTTATAATGTGAACACCGGGGCTGTGCAGCAGGTCGGCACAGTGGCCTTATGGAAAAACAGTACCCATAATGATGTCGGATGGTATAACCTGACAATGTCCAATGTCTGGAGGGCGGATTTTACCGGGTTTAACACTCCGGGAACGTACCGAATTGCCATAGAAGGCGTCGGCTGCAGTGAGGATTTCCAAATTAGAAGGGATATTTACTTTGAGCCGTTCCGCGTAGGCGTGCTCGGCTTTTTTTATATGCGCATCGGCCAGGACAATCTCAATATGAGACCCGTTCCCCGCCGACCTCTTTATATTCCCAACGTTTCTCCGCCCAGTACAAGGGTCTATATAACAACCATGTCGCCCATTCACCCGAACTGGGGGACTTTTACCGGCGGGGATCCGTGGGACAATCCCAATGCCTGGGCGGCCTATGTGAAACCGGGCAATCCTCAGAATAACAATGCCTACGGAGGCCATTCGGATGCCCTGGACTGGGACAGACATCTGGGACATGTTTCGATCATTTATGATATGCTTTTGCCTTATATTCTCACTGACGGCAGATTGAATGATGACAATCTCGGCATAGCGGAAAGCGGCAACGGGATTCCGGACCTGCTGGATGAAGCCAGGAATGAAGTGGATTTCTGGCTGCGGCTCCGGGACGGGGAAGGGTACAGCCACGGACTGACCAATCCAAACAGCAGCAATATCCTGTATCAGGCGGGAAATACGCCGATTGCCGCCTGGGCGAACGCCGCCAATGCATCGATGCTGGCATATTGTTTTATGCTGGCCGGGTTGAATGACCTCAAAGAGATGTATACGCAGGCGGCGGTTACAGCCTACAATTACGCTTCAGGCCTGCCTGACCCGATGTTGAGTGCGGTTCTCGATGCGGGCTATGCTTATCTGAGAGGCAAAGACCTGAAAATGACGGCGGCGGTATATCTTTACAATCTGACCGGTGATCCGGTTTATGAAGATACAGTCAGCGCCTTGAGTGAATCGACAACGAACACTTCACCGGTGGCCGCGGCGAATCTCAATCAGCTTTGGGCCGTTGCCGGGTATCTGAAAACCAAACGGACCGTTCGGTACCCGGCGTTATACAGCCGAATGAAGGCGTCCCTGATTAATGAGGCCAAAAACGTGGAAGCCAACAACATCAGTTCTCGGCCTTCCCGGCGGGCCACCGAAAACTACAACTGTGGATACAATTCAGGATATTTTAAAACAATCCAAAATGTCCAAAGGTCCCTTGTTGCCCATGCCGTGGCGGACAATCCTTCGGACAGGGAATTGTTTAAAAATGCCCTGATTTTGGAAGCGGACTGGGGGCTGGGACGCAATTCTCTCAATATAATTTATATGACAACCGCGGCTACCAATCTGGCGGGCAAACGAAGCATTGAGAATGCTTATACGTCAGGCCGCGATGACGGAACCCCCGGCCTGCATCCCGGTCATACTCCCTACCTCAATACGGACGACTGGTACAGCGGGATGATTATGGGCAGACCCAGCTGGATGACGGAGAAATGTTATCCGGCTTATGGAACTTCCTCAACCGGATGGCCGAAGGCGGAAGGGTACTTTAATACGCGATATGTCTGGGCACACTCCGAATTTACCCCCCAGCAAACGATGCGGGGGAAAATGGCTCTCTATGCGTATTTATACGGGATCTATAAGATTCCGGGAGATTTTGAGCCGGACGGCGATGTGGACCTGGCGGATTTGGCAGTGATGTCCGAAGAATGGCTCCAGACTGAGAACCTCTCAACCGATTTGCATCCGATAGGCGGCAATGGGGTCGTTGACTTTCTGGATTTTGCAGAATTGGCCAGGTATTGGCAGATTCTCATCCAGCCGTAGTTTGCACGCAGCTTGAAAACCGGAGAACCGAGTTATGAAAAAACCAGTTCCGCTTATTTTGACGGTTTTGTTTTTGTGGTCTTCCGCAGCGGGTGGTGCGGTCAGTATTACTTATACCGTCTTCACGGAAAATGAACGGGCCCTGATTAGTCCGTATATTTACGGAGCCAATTTCGACCACGTAACCTGCGGGAATCTGGCGGTTCGGCGACTGGGCGGCAACCGGACGACGGGGTATAACTGGGAGAATAATTTTTCCAATGCCGGCAGCGACTGGTATCATTCGAGCGACCGGCATATGTCCAGCTATCTGCCGTGGCATCAGCAGCTGATACCCGGCAAAGTCTATGCGGATTTTCGGCAGGCGGATATCAATGCCAGGCGCGCGTCGGTTCTGACACTGCAGATGGCCGGTTATGTGGCGGCGGATGACTGGGGGACGGTTTCAGAGGCCCAAACGGCCCCCTCCTCCCGCTGGAAAGAAGTGGTCTATAAGAAAAATGCCCCGTTTTGTGTGCCGGCGGGAAGCCCCAATACGACAGACAACTATGTGTATATGGATGAGTTTGTCCATTATCTGGTGACCACCTTCGGAAATGCCAACAGCCCGATGGGAGTCAAGTTTTACTCGCTGGACAACGAACCGGCCTTGTGGGCTTATACGCATCCGCGGATTCATCTGAACAAAGTGGGCTGTGCGGAGCTGATCAGCAGAAGCACGGCGCTGGCGTCGGCGGTCAAGGATGTGGACCCCTATGCGCAGATTACCGGGCCGGTCCTGTACGGGTTTGCCGCATATTTGAGTCTGCAGGATGCGCCGGACTGGAACAGCGTCAAAGGAAGTTATTCCTGGTTTATCGATTATTATCTGGCTCAAATGAAGGCGGCGGAAGTGGCCGGCGGGCGGCGGCTGCTGGATGTGCTGGATGTGCACTGGTATCCGGAAGCACGGGATGACAACAATGTACGGATTACCGATTTTGCAGCGACGGAGACCAATTATATCACGCGGATGCAGGCGCCGCGGACGCTCTGGGACAGCAGCTATGTTGAAAACAGCTGGATTGGGCAGTGGTTCCGCAGTTATCTGCCGCTGCTGCCGAAGATTTTTAATTCTATTCAGGTGTATTATCCGGGAACCAAACTGGCGTTTACGGAATACAATTACGGCGGAGAAAATCATATCTCCGGCGGCATCGCTCAGGCGGATGTGCTGGGAATTTTCGGGAAATACGGTGTGTATCTGGCGGCGTACTGGGGCGGCAACGGAGTCTATACGAATGCGGCGTTTAATCTGTACCGCAATTATGACGGAAACGGCTCAACGTTCGGTGATGTGAAGGTGTCCGCCTCGATGTCGGATAAGGTCAACAGCTCCATTTATGCATCGATGTTTTCCGGAATCAACAACCGGCTTCATTTGATTGTTTTGAATAAGCATTTGACGGAACCCATCAGCGGCAGCTTCGTCATCACCAGTCCCTGCCTTTATACCTCCGGACGGGTCTGGGCGTTTGACGCCTCCAGCCCCTCCGTTACGGAGCGGACGCCCGTTTCCTCGATTGTCAATAATACGTTTTCCTACAGCATTCCGCCCCTGACGGCGTGCCATTTCGTGCTCCAGTCCGAGCGTCCTTTGGCGGATTTGTCGGGGGATTGTCAGGTGGGACTGGGGGATTTGGCCCTGTTCTGCGGGCAGTGGCTCGCCGAGGGATTGGGGCCGCAAACAGGCTGCGCTGATTTCAACCGGGACGGACGGATTGACGGAGCCGACTGGCGGTTTTTAGCCGACAGCTGGCTGCAGTAGGCAAACGCCTTCTCGGCTCTATCGATGGTCCTGTTTTTTGTGGCGGATGATATGCCCCTCAACAAGGTAAATCACATCTTCTGCGATGTTGGTAGCATGGTCGGCGATGCGTTCCAGATGCCGAGAAACCGAAAGCAGATGCATCAGCGATTCCATCTGTTCCGGATGCGAACGGATGCAGTCCTGGATGTACGCATACATTTGTTTGTGAAGAGCGTCCACTTCATCATCGCTTAAGCAGACGCGGTGAGCGATTTGGCAGTCCAGATTGACCAGGGCGTCGATGCTCCGGCGGACCATAAGCTGGCTCTTTTCAGCCATGGTTTCCAGATTCGGCGGGATTTGAATCTGTTCCTGCGAGGACAGATACTCCGCCCGCTCCGCAATGTTGACGGCCAGGTCGCCGATGCGCTCCAGGTCGTTGTTGATTTTCAAAGCTGTAATGATGTATCGCAGGTCGATGGCTACGGGCTGATAGAGAGCCAGCATTTTCAGGCACTCTTCCTCGATGTCGACTTCCTTGCGGTCGATCTCCGTATCTCTGTCCACGACCTGTCGGGCCAGTGTTCCGTCCCAGGTTTCGATGGCCTTGACGGCTTTCCAGAGATGTTCTTCGACCCGCGAACACTGTTCCAGAAGCATTTGCTTGAGATTTTCAATTTCCCGTTTGAGATGAACGGACATACCCGAATTCCTTTCGTTTATCCGAATCGGCCTGTGATGTAATCTTCGGTTTCTTTTTTGGCGGGGTTGGTAAAGAGCACATCGGTTCGGCCGTATTCGATGAGTTTGCCGAGGCAGAAAAAGGCCGTGCGGTCGCTGACGCGTGCGGCCTGCTGCATATTATGCGTGACAATGACGATGGTGTACGTGCCTTTCAGAGAGGCGATGAGTTCTTCAATTCGGGCGGTGGCCAGCGGGTCGAGGGCGGAGCAGGGTTCGTCCATCAGAATGACTTTGGGCTTATTGGCCAGCGTACGGGCGATGCACAGCCGCTGCTGCTGTCCGCCGGACAAGGCCAGGGCGGATTTGGATAAGTCCTCCTTGACCTCCTCCCACAGCGCCGCATCGCGAAGGCATTGTTCGACGATGGCATCCAGATCGGAGCGGCGCCGGATTCCCTGCAGACGCGGACCATACGCCACGTTGTCGTAGATGCTTTTGGCGAAGGGATTCGGCTTCTGAAAAACCATCCCGACCTGCTGACGCAGGTTGACCAGGTTTGTGTTTTTGTCATAGACATTTTGGCCGTTGACGGTCAGCAGGCCGTCTGCCTGCGTATTCGGAATCAGGTCATTCATCCGGTTGATGCACCGCAGAAACGTGCTTTTTCCGCAGCCGCTGGGGCCGATAATGGCGGTCACGGAGCCAGCCTCAATGTCCATCGTGATTTTCTCGACACCGGTTTTCGACCCGTAGTAAAAGCTGAAGTCTTTGGCTTGAATAATAATCCGTTCCGGCCTGACGGTCTGCTGGATTTCGGGTTTTGCATCCGGTTCAGCCAGCCGGATCGGACCGGGCTGTCGAGGTTCAGACTGTGGAGAGAGACGTTCCATTTTTGGCCTCTGAGGATGTTGTTTTTTCTGAATGTTATCCGAGGAAAGCAGCATTTTAAATCCCTTGCAGTTTTCGGCTCATTCGCCATCGCAGGAAGATGGCCGCTAAATTCAGCAGCAAAACCAGCAGAATCAGCGTCATCACCATTCCAAACTGATTGTGGGGCACCTGCATAGCCAGACGGTCCCCAACGGTTATATCATAGCACCCGTATGAAAGAGCCCGGGTCGGCTGAAAAAGCCATTTCGGATGCAGTCCGACATTGGGGATTGGTCCGAGGGCCACGGCCCCGGCAAAAAGAATCGGAGCGGTCTCGCCGGCGGCACGGCTTAAGCTCAGAATAATGCCGGTCAGAATGCCCGGCCCGGCGGCCGGCAGGGTGACGGTCAGAAACGTCCGGAATTTGCCCGCCCCCAGGGCCAGCGAGGCCTCCTTATAGGACTGCGGAACAGCCCGAATGGCTTCTTCAGAGGCCCGAATGATCACGGGCAGAACCAGCAGCCCCAGCGTCAGCGAGGCGGACAGAATACAGGGCTTGCCGACCATCAGAACAAAGAAAGCCAGCCCGAAAAGACCATAGACGATGCTGGGCACACCGGCCAGGGTATTGATGCAGGTGCGGATGACCCGCGTGATGATTCCATCGGCGGCATATTCCACCAGATAGGCGGCGGACAGCACACCCAGCGGAACGGCAAAACACATTGAAAGGACTGTCAGCAGCAATGTTCCGAGGATTTCTGGGCCGGCGCCGCCGAAGTAATGTCCGGCGGTGCTGTCATCCAGGAAATACTGCCAGTAGATTGTCGGGCGGGGCTGGAGCATAGCGGCAAGGTTTTGCTCCACCATCGAAAACAGAGGGGCCAATTCGGTTTTTCCGAAGATTCCTTCCTCGGGATCATCCCGCCGGATTTGCCTGGCGATTAATCGATGGTCTTCTTGTTCGGATGGGACCCATTTGGTCTGGTAAATCAGGTATCGCAAATGTTTTTGGGCTACGTCCCATCGAGTAGCACCGAACCGGTCTTGGGCTAAGGGCGGTACTGATTCGCCGGGTAAAGGACCGAACAGTTTCCGCATTTCCGTTTTGACAATATCCAGTTCGGCGGCGTATTCAGACCGGCGGGACAGGTCGATATCTTGAAGAATCTGGCGATAATCTTTGGAAAGGGAGAAAACTATGCGGAAGGGACTGTCTTGAAAAGAGGGATTGTTTTGTTGGGCATCGACGAGATCTAAAAAGGATTCTGCTTCAGTTTTGTCTGTTGTTTCGACGGCCTTCAGGAAGGCGTCTCGAATGTCTTTGGCCTCTTCGCGAAGTCGGGTATATTCTTCGTCGGAGACTTCGCGATAGCGGAGGTGACGGCCGAACTGCTGATAGGCGGATCGAGCTTCT
Source organism: uncultured Phycisphaerae bacterium (assembly GCA_937949545.1). Classification (GTDB taxonomy): domain Bacteria; phylum Planctomycetota; class Phycisphaerae; order Sedimentisphaerales; family Anaerohalosphaeraceae; genus JAHDQI01. The sequence continues at coordinate 56,542 of CALEDR010000017.1, read as the reverse complement.
TTGCTCAAAAGGGTGGTGTCGACACCTCGGCTGAAATGGTCCAGCAGAGCCAGGGCTGGCTGGCGGGCCTGGTTTGTTTGGGCCGTTATTTTTTCGAGAACAGCTGGATGTCCGCGTCGGAACAGTTCCATCTGCATTTTGTCAAATTCAACGGTTTTCCGGAAGAAAACAGCTTGGCTTCCCTTCCAAATCATTGGGACCAGAAAGAACAACAGGGCAGCGGCCAAGAGCAGGACGGAGCCGCTGCAGAAGACGGTAAAGACTATGTTCTTTATTTGACGCCAGAGCATCATCGTTTGGGTTTTTTCATTTGCATAATAAAATGTTCACTCAGCAGATTCAGACAGAATGTAAAAATCAGCAATACCAGGCCGATGGCAAAAAGCGAATGAAAGTGAATTGTGCCCTGCGGTACCTCTCCCAGTTCGCCGGCGATGGTGGCGGTCATAGTGCGGACGGATTGAGATAAATCCCACCAGGGAGAAGGGATTTGGGCGGCATTGCCGGAGGCCATCCAGACCACCATCGTTTCTCCGACGGCACGCATCATCCCGAGGATTACGGCAGCCAAAATGCCGCTGTGGGCGGCGGGGATAACGATCCGCAGAATGGTTTCGGCCCGCGTGGCGCCCAAACCGTAAGAAGCCTCGCGAATTTCTCGTCCGACGGCCGTAAGGGCATCTTCGGCTATGCTGATGATGGTCGGCATGGCCATCATCGACAGAATAATCGAAGCATTCAGGGCATTGGTGCCGGTTGGAAACCCCAGATTTTTCTGAAGCCAGGGGGCTACAACCATCACAGCGAAAACCCCGTAGGCAACCGAAGGGATAGCGGCCAGAATTTCAATCAGGGGCTTGCAGATCTGACGCACGCGAAAGGAAGCAATGTCGCTCAGAAAGATGGCGGCCAGCAGGCCCGTCGGAACAGCAATCAGCAGGGAAGCAATCGTTACATAAAAAGACCCTGCAATAATAGCCAGAATGCCGTATTCCGGATGGGCCTGGTGTTCGGGAAACCAACGGCGGCTGGTGAAAAATTCCCGTATCCGTTCTTGGGCCGAACCCCCGTCCCCCATGAAGAAGGGGGCCGCCTGACGAATGACAAAAACAAAAATCAGAAGAACAGCCGCTACCGAACAGAACGTAACGACAAACAGAAAGGATTTCACAAGCCAGGACAGCAGGGTGCTTCGCAGGTCATCTCGAAACGTAAGACGTAGCGGCCGGGGAAACCGGACTGCTGCATCATCGAATTGACTGACGGCTGTTGTCATACCTTGTCTCTGAAAGTTCTGCAAAAACCGGGTTAGTATTCGGTCAATGGCACAAACCCTTTGGCTTCGATGATTTCCTGCCCTTTTTCAGTCAGATAGAATGTACAGAAGGCATGCACGATAGAGCCGGGCTTGGGATAGCCGTTCGTGAAGAGAAACAGAGGCCGGCTGACCGGATAAACGCCCTTGGCAATCGTAGAGCGGGTCGGCATAATCCCGTCTATCTTAAGGGTCTTGACATACCGGTCAAGGAATCCGATTCCCACGTACCCGATGGCGCCGGGGGTGCTTCGAACCCGGGCATGTGCCTGCGGATTCGAGTTGACGTATTCGACGTTCGAAGCCATTTTCTCGTTGTTCATCACCATCAGGTGAAACGATTCATAGGTGCCGCTGGAGGTATCGCGGCTGACAGGCACAATCGGCATGTCCGGACCGCCCAGTTCCTTCCAGTTGGTGATTTTGCCCATATAAATATCGCGAATCTGTTCCGTGCGAAGTTCTGTAATGGGATTGGAAGGATGAACAACAACGCAGACTCCATCCATTGCTATTACATGCGCTACGGGGAAAACCCCTTTTTCGACGGCCTGCTGGAATTCCTTGTCCTTCATAAAGCGGCTCATCATGGCAATGTCACATCGGCCGTCAATCAGAGCAGCCGCCCCGTCGCCGCTGCCGGTTTTCTTGACGGTGATGGAAACATCCGGATGGAGCTCCTTAAAGATTTCTGCGAAGGCGTCGCCGAGGGGGCCGACGGTGGTGGAGCCGTCAATCTGAAGCGTTTTGCTCTCTGCGGCCGAAACGGGCTGGACTATCCATAGAGTCAATCCAATGAAGGACAGAAGTGTTTTTCCATGCCGAATCATCATTTTTCCCTTTCCATTTTTTGTTTAAAAAGTAAACGTCCTGTAAAGCACACACGGTACCTTACAGGACGTTTGTTAGTGTTTCGTTAGGAAACGGTTAATAGGTCGTGAAAATCAAAATTTCACGATAAAATCGAGCTGGATACGCTTGTAATCCTCATTCGGTTTCTCTTCGAGTTTGTCAGCCAAATAATAACTGATACCAAAGGAGGCATTCTTGGCGAGGATATAGGTCCAGTTTATCTTGTGTCCTCTCGCGTTTGTTCCGCCGTCTGCGAAGTCTGAGTCAGCAAAAGCCCCCAAGGCCGCATCGGCTTCTAAGTCGCGGTAACTGTAGGTAATGTCCCATGTTCCGGGATCTTTGGCCCTGTTAAACGTCAAGCCGGCCAGCCAGCCGGTATCCTCTTTAACCCCGGAGGCGGTGTTGACGACATAATCCCCAAATACAGCCAATGGGTAGGTGCCGAGTTTAAAGGCATATTGTCCAAATGCTTCCATAAGGTTATAGTCGTAGAGGTAGTTGGTGCCGTCGTTGGAGTTGCCGGCGGCTCCGCCGTCAATCACCTGGTCATTGATGGCCGGAAGGGCTTGGCCTTTGACATTGGAGTAGTCATAGTATGCCACTCCGAAGGTGGCTTTGGATTTGTCTTCGAAGGTGTGAATCAGGCCGACCTGTCCGCCGAACATCCGTTTATCTGCCGAGCTGCCGTTTTCTTCGACATAGCCGGCAAAGGCATTCAAGAACAGTTCATCCTTTTCCGTCCAGGGCTTGGTGTATTGGAGGGCGAACCCTTCGGGATTGACGTCGCCGTCCCAAATCAAGTCGCTCTTGCCGACGTAAAAGGGATTGTAGATTTTACCGGCGGCGATGGTCAGGCCTTCAACGGCTTTCGGCGTGTAAGACACATAAGCCCGGTCAACCCAGAGATTTTTGCCGGACCAGTAGTCGCCGAGGGTTTGGTTTGTCGAATTTGCGCCTGAGCCGGGGATAATCGCATCGTCTTCATTTTTGAGGAATTCTGCGGTAGCGACTCGGAAATCGAATAGATATTCCTCATTGATTTGGAACTGTACGCCGACGCGGGCGCGGATGCGGTGACGGTCGTCCTTGGGATCAGTCTTCCAATCCCGGTCACGGCATTCATACCGATAGCGGAAATCCCCGTAGAGTTTAATTTTTTCCAGCCAGCTGAGTGTTTCGGGGATTTCGAAACCGCCGCTTTCCTGCATCTTGGAGAGTTTCTGGCCTTGTTCTTTCTGGGCGGCCTCCATTTTGAGCAGGCGGTTGTTCATTTCGACCAGCTGATTGTACAGCTTTTCCTGCTCTTTTCGCAGTTCGCTGATTTCATCGGCCCGGGCGGTGCCGAAGAGCAGGACTGCGAAAACTCCTGCGGCTGTCCATTTCCATTTTCCGTTCATAACTGTACCTCCACATAAAGGAACATTTGCGTGTTCAAACCGCTTGAAGACACGCCGGATTGTTTTCCCAAAAGAACGCTTTGTTTGTTTCCAAAGAGTTTTTTTCAGATAAAAAATTATCGGCAAATTTCCTTTTTTTCTGAATTTTCCGGATGAAAAATCCGGAGGGATTGACCTGGCGAGTGGTCCCTGCTTTTCAGGGAGTCCTAAAAAAAAGAGCACGACAATACAGATACCCCAAACGGTTCGGCGAAGCGGCGAAACAGCTCAGGAGTTTTCTGCAGGCAGGAAAATTGAAAACGTGCTCCCTTTTCCCACGGTGCTTTCGACTTGGACAGTGCCGTTATGAGCCAGGACGATGTGTTTGACAATAGCCAGCCCCAGTCCGGTACCGCCTAAAGCACGGCTACGGGCCTTATCAGCCCGATAGAACCGTTCGAACAGACGCGGCAGGTGCTCTTTGGCAATCCCGCAGCCGCTGTCCTTTACGTCGATGCGAATGGAGGGACCTTCACGAGAGGCCTGAAGAAGAATGGACTGGCCGGCTTCACTGTATTTGATCGCGTTGTCAATCAGATTCACCAGGGCCTGAACGAGCAGAGAAGAGTTGACAAATGCCGTCAGGTCATCCGGACAGTTGATTTGCAGGGAGATTTGTTTCTGGTTGGCCTGGTTCAGACAGCATTCAACGGTTTCTTTGAGGATGGTTTTGAGGGAAACGGTCTGGCGGATGATGGCGGATTCCTGGGTCTGCTGTTCAATAGCGGACAGGGTTAAAAGGTCTTCGATGATGGAATTGAGCCGTTCCGTCTGGCGGCGCATGATTTCCAGAAAACGCTGGAGGTCTTCGGGGTTGTCCTTGGCGCCGTCCAAGAGCGTTTCGATGAAGCCCTTAATACTGGTAACCGGGGTTTTCAGCTCATGGGAGACATTCGCCACAAAATCGCTTTTGACCCGCTGGGCTTTATACACATCCGTAATGTCATTGAGAACGATCAGGGTTCCGATGCGGTGTCCTTCCCGATCCATCAGAACGCTGCTGCGGGCCTGAATGGAGCGGGACTGGTCAGGCTCTCGAAACAGCAAATGTTCTTCTAGAGAATCTGTACTGGCCAGGGCTTTTTGAACGAAGTCGTGAAATTGCGTGTTGCGGATGATTTCCGGCAGCGTCCGTCCGACCGGGTCCGGGACGGTAATCTGCAGAAGTCTGCAGGCGGCATTGTTGATGCTGATACAGCGGTTCTGAAGGTTCATGGCCAGAACGCCTTCGCTCATGCTGGTCAAAACGGCCTGCTGTTCATTCCGCTGGGCGGTGATGGTGTCCAGCCGCTCAATCAGCTCCTGAGCCATTTTGTTCAGGGATTTGGCTAAAGAGGCAAACTCCCGCGTTCCGGCCCGCGGCATACGAACGCTTAAATCGCCCTCAGCCAGCCGACGGGCGGCCGCCTCCATTTCTTTCAGGGGGCGGGTTAGACGCCAGCAAATCAGCCACAGCAGCAGGGCCAGCAAAACTCCGGCAGGCACGGCGGAGAACATCATCTTGCGGCGGATTTGCCCTAAAACCTCATCCATTTGTTTGACGGATGCGGCGGTGCGGATAAACAGAGAAGGTTTCTCCGCCGGATAGGGAACGGCGGCGTACAGAAAGCGTTCTCCGAGAGTGGTGCTGGGGCGGATATCATACCCCACCTGCCCGCCAATCGCCTGCTGAATTTCCGGTCGGGAAAGATGGTTGTCCATCAGGGTGGGGTCTTTGTCGGATTCGCCCAGCACTTTTCCATCCAGGGTGATGATGGTGATGCGGGTGGTGGTTTGACGGCCGAGTGTTTTGCACAACTGGTCAATGGCCGGCGGGTCAAACGGCTCTTTGGATGCAGCGGCAATTTGTGACTGAACAAATGCCGCACGGATTCGCAACTCTTCCTTTTTTTCTTCCAGAAGATTCTTTTGGAGAATAGCAGACAGGGTCCAATACAAGGTAGCGAGGAAACAGAGAAGGAGCAGGAGAACTGCCGGATAAATCTGCCAGAGAAGAGCCCGCTGTTTGGCCATAAAGAGTGTTCAGTTTTCCTCCCGAAAACGATAGCCGACTCCTCGGACCGTTTCAATCAGGTCGCCGGCCTTGCCGAGTTTCTTTCGCAGGCCGACAATCTGCACGTCCACAGACCGGTCGGTGACAGGATAGTCAGGCCCGTGTACAGCATCTACAATCTGATAGCGGGTAAAGACCCACCCGGGACGAGCGGCCAGAAAATGCAGCATCTTAAATTCTGTCGAGGTCAGCTCCACTTCTTTGCCGTTTACAAAAGTCCGGTGTCGGCCTGGGTCTATTTCTATATTGTGTATCTTGATAACCGATTTTTCGCTCGGCGGCGGAACCTCTGCACGTCGCAGGACGGCTTTAATTCGGGCCAAGAGAACTTGCGGACTGAAAGGTTTGGTAATGTAATCATCTGCTCCCGCCTCTAATCCGGCTATAACATCGGATTCTGTTCCTTTGGCGGTCAAAATAATCACGGGGATTCGCGATAGGCTTGTACTGCTTTTTAGGGTACGACAGACCTGAAGCCCGTCTATTTTCGGAATCATTAAATCAAGCAATACAAGGTCCGGTTTTATTGTTTCTGCTTTTGCCAAAGCAGTTTTCCCATCAAAAGCCGCCTCGCATTGATAGCCGTTCTTGTGAAGGTTATATTGAATCAGCTCTTGAACATCCTCTTCGTCTTCTACAATCAAAATCTTTTTGGGAACCATTCTGTTTCCTCTTTAGTTTTTTCATGTCCCCATTTACTTTCAGATTGTTGGAATAGGATTAAGAAGATGTTAGAAAGCTGTTTAGGAACCACTTATTTTTTTGTATGTCGTTTTTGGGTCATAGACTTTTTGTGCCACCAGCTCGAGCTGGTCGAAGGTACCTTTTTTCAAGGCCCGATAAAAACAGGATTGGTAGCCAACATGGCATTGGCCCTGATCCACCTCCACTTTTAGAAGAAGACAATCCTGGTCGCAATCAGTTAGAATCTGAAGGACTTTTTGGACGTGCCCGCTTTCTTCCCCTTTTTTCCAGAGTTTTTTTCTGGAGCGGCTGTAATAGACGGCATTTCCGGTCTGAATCGTCAGCTTAAGGGCCTCCTCATTCATATAGGCAACCATCAAAACTTGACCGGACCGAGCATCCTGAGCGATTGCAGCAATCAGTCCATTCGCATCAAAACGAGGGGTAAATTGAAATCCTTCTTCCAGTTGAATATCTGCTGCCACAAAGTTTCCTTTCCGAAATTTGACCTTTCTGTTTGACCATCTTGTCGCTTTTTGTTTTAACGGTTATGATACGGAAAAACAAGCATTTATCAGGAAGATTCGTTGCACGAAAGACATCAGACGGTTCGAAATAGGGTGTTTTTTCTTCTTCGCCTCTGTGTCGTGGCGGGAGCGTGTTTTCTCATTTTTAAAAATCTGAACTGTCAGGAATTTGCCGGTTCTTTCAGACAGCTGAAGGCTTGGGTTATTGGTGTCGCCGTTGCCGTAAAATTTCTTTCAGAAAGTGCAATGGCCTTTCGCTGGTGGATTTTCCTTCGTGCGTTGGGGGTTTCTATCCCCCTGAAAACGGCTGTTCGACTCCATTTCCACGGACTTTTTTTCAGCAGCTTCCTGCCCAGCTCGACAGGGGGTGATTTTATTCGGGCTTGGTATGTGACCCGGCATACGGAGAAACGAGGTCTGTCCGCCCTGAGTGTTTTCGTGGATCGATTTACCGGATTGTTTTCCACAGCTCTGATTGCGGTCGTTACCTTTTTTTTCTGGTTTGACAGCTTCGTTTTTCCCCTGACAGATGCCGGAACGGTTGGTCAAACGATCAGCCGCTTTAAAGTTTTGATTTACATCGTGTTAAGCGTTTTGGTTTTGTCAGCGTTTTTTTTCTGGATTGTACGGAAAACTCCCAACCGGGTTTCTGAATCTGACGGCTTTGTGATAAAAATCATTCAAAAATCCCTTATTTATACCAGAGAAATCATATCTGTATTCTTTCAAAAATGGTGGCTTTTTCCCGTCCTGATTTTCCTTACGATTCTTTTTCAGAGTCTGACTTTTGTCAGTTTTTGGCTGATTGGGACAGATTTGGGAGTCAGCGGCCAATTACGGCATTATTTTCTGTTCTTTCCGCTTGTGTGGGTGATTGGGGTTATTCCGGTCAGCATAGCCGGTCTTGGAATTCTGGAGGGAGGGGTCGTTCTGCTGTTTGTCAAGGCGGCCGGGGCCAGTCCGGAGACGGCAGCTGCTTTGGCGGTTTGCCAGCGGGCATTGTTTTTGATTGTTGCAGTTCCGGGAATCTTCGTGCATTTAAGAGCGGATTATCTGCCCAAGGCGAAAGAACATATTTTTATTGACGGGTCTGGGTAATTCGGATACATTCAGCCCATTGTAAGATATTGTACGGCAAGTCCTTTGGATAGAGGAAACCGGGGGACGAGCACTCGGCCATTCCGTCCAAACCATATGGCGGGGGCCTTAAAGAGAGAAACGTTCACGGCTGTCGTGATGGTGATAAACTTTTCAGCCCGACCTGGGACGGTTAGGGTAAAAATCGGACATGCAGGCATTGCGAAACTTCAAGACCTATTTTTTCAGGGGGATGGCAGCACTTCTGCCGACAATTTTGACTATCTGGATATTTGTTCAATTGTATATTTTTATTCAGGATTCCGTCAGTATTTATGTCAATAGGGCTTTGGTTTGGATTTTGCGTTTGCTGAATTCCGCCTGGGAGAAGGACTTTCTCGAATCCTTTTGGGTGTACGGCCCCGGAAAAATTTCCGGATTCATTATTACGATTATTGGGGTTGTGATTCTGGGCGCGTTTCTGGCCAGCATGGCGGGACGGAGCCTGTGGCATTTTTGGGAAAGGTTTTTTTTCAAAATCCCGCTGATTAAACAGGTTTATCCGTATATCAAGCAGGTGACAGACTTCTTTCTGGTTCGGAGGGAGTTGGCTTTTAATCGGGTTGTGGCGCTGGAATATCCGCGCAAGGGAATCTGGTCGATTGGGCTTGTGACAGGGCAGGGACTTCAGGGGGTTGCTCGAAACACCCCCCGGGGCTGTTTGACCGTTTTTGTTCCGTCTTCACCGACCCCGTTCACGGGGTATGTGGTTACGGTTCCATGGGAGGACGTGGTCGAGTTGGATTTGACGATTGAAGAGGCCCTTCGATTTGTCATCAGCGGCGGAGTGATTACGCCGACTGAGCATCAGGCTTTTCAGCAGGCCTTGCGTCAAGAACAGGAAAAACAAGCTGTTTCGTAATACAAACCTTTTTTGAAAAAGGGGATATCAATGCTTTTTACGATTACCGGTCGGCATATTGAAATTACGGATGCGATTCGGGACCATGCCAAAAAGCGAGCCGATAAACTGCCGCGGTTTCACAGCAACATTGCCCGCGTGGAGGTTCTGGTGGAGGAGGGGGAAGGTCCGAATTTTACGGTGGAAGTCATCTCGCATGTCGAGCATGAAGATTTGATCGCCGCCAAAGAGATGCGTCCGGACCTGTATGCCGCTCTGGATGCCGCATTTGACAAAATGGTTCGACAGCTGAAAAAGAAAAAAGAAAAGCAGCGGAACAACAAACGAAGCGGACCGGCCGGACCGGAGGTATTCGGAGGGGAACCGGAGCGGGAGGATGTGGCCTAAAAAATTTGCCCGGCGAAGGCGGGACCTGTCTGTGCCCGAATGCCGGAACTGCATTTTGGTTCAGGAGTCCGTATGAAATTGTCAGACATTGTGTGTTTTTCGGCGATCGTCCCGGAGCTGGAAGCCAAGGACCGCAATGGGGCGATTCGGGAATTGGTGGGGCTTCTTCATCAAGGCGGCTGTTTGGGAACATGTGACCCGGAGAAACTGATTCGGGCAATTATTCAGCGTGAAAATGAAGCCAGTACCGGCATGGGCAAGGGTGTGGCTCTTCCGCATATCAAGGCGGAGGGAATCGCCGAGCCGGTCGCTGCCATCGGGCGCAGCAGTCATGGAATCGATTTTCGTGCGCTCGACAAGCAGCCGGTCTATACGGTTCTGCTGCTGGTCAGCCCCAAAGACAACCCGGACAAGCATCTTCAGGCCATGGAAATTCTGTTTCGGAATCTGAATCAGGACGATTTTCGGCGGTTTCTGCGTCAGGCCCAGACGGCCGAGGAGATTGCCGAGATTATACGAGATGCCGGCTGAGGTGAATGTTCGGAACGTTGCGGAAAGCGGAAATGACAGATCCCAGACAAAGGCGAATGGATTGTGAGTGAACCGGTTGTGGAAATTGAGGTGGAGATTCAGAATGAAGAGGGTCTTCATTTGCGCCCTGCGGTACAGTTTGTGGATATAGCCAGCCGGTTTCGCTCGGCGATAACGGTGTCGCACGGTTCGGTTCAGGCGGATGCCAAGAGTGTGATGGAAATGACGCTCTTGGCGGCGGCGTGCGGCAGCCGTCTGAAAATTCGGGCCGTTGGTCCGGATGCCCACGAGGCGATTGCGGCTCTCGGGGAGCTGGTTGCAAAAAATTTCCATTCGGTCCCCCAGTCAGCGGATGCGAGAAAAAAAGGATAACCTGCCGACATGGAACTGCGAAAAGGCATAGCTGTTTCACCGGGGATTGCCATCGCCCGGGCGATGGTGATTGATTCGAAGGATTATCGAATTCCCCGCCGTTCGATTATGACCTCCCAGCGCGCCGGCGAAATCAAACGGGTTCGGCGTGCGTTTGCGGATGCCATTCGAGAGCTGGACCAGATTCAGACGGCCAAGCGAATCGAGGAGGGCTCGATTCGGGACATTTTCGCCGTGCATATGCGGTTTCTCCGAGACAAGCGCTTTCTCAAGCGGATTACGGATTACATCGAGAAGGAGATGGTGACGGCGGAGTATGCCGTTTCGACGATTCTGCGGGAGATTGCCTCGCATTTTGAGAAGGTCGATGATGTGTACATCAGCGAACGGGCGGCGGATATCTACGATATTGAACGGCGTCTGCTGACGCATCTGCTGGGCAAGGTGGCCGAAGAGGTTGAGCACCTCCGGGAGGAAGTGGTCATTGTCGCCCATGACCTGGCTCCGACTCAGACGGCCAGTTTCAATAAGACCTTTGTCAAAGGGTTTGCAACGGAGCGCGGCGGACGGACAAGCCATACAGCAATTATCGCCCGCTCGCTGGGGATACCCGCCATCGTGGCGCTGGAGGGGCTGATGAGCTGCGTGACGGCCCAGAGCACTGTCATTATCGACGGCAATCGCGGATTGGTGGTGATTGACCCCGATGAAGCCACGCTGGAGGAATACCGCACCTATGCCCGGCGCTTCACGGAATTTGAGCATGAGCTGGACGGTTTTCGGGATATTCCGGCCGTTACACGCGACGGCGTGCCGATTACGCTGCTGGGCAATGTGGAGTTTCCGGATGAGGCGGAGGTAGTCCTGCAGAAGGGCGGTCAGGGCATCGGGCTGTACCGGACGGAATTTTTGTATCTCTACGGCGGCAGCGAGCCCACGGAGGATGACCATTACCATGCGTATTCGGAGGTGGCTCGGCTGATGAACGGCAAGCCCATTGTCATCCGGACGATGGATTTGGGGGCGGACAAAGTGCCGCATACCACCCGGCATCCTCAAGAGGCCAATCCAGTGCTGGGGCTTCGGTCGATTCGGTACTGCCTGCAGAATCTGCCGCTGTTTAAGACCCAGCTTCGGGCGATTCTGCGTGCTTCGACGCTGGGGGATGTGCGGGTGATGTTTCCGCTGATTACCACCATGCAGGAGCTGCGTCAGGCCAAGATGATTCTGCGGGATGTGATGGAGGATTTGGACGAATACGGAGTCCCGTATAATGCGCAGATGCCGGTGGGGATTATGATTGAAACGCCCAGTTCGGCGCTGACGGCGGGTCTCTTAGCGTTGGAGAGCGATTTTTTCAGCATCGGCACCAATGACCTGATCCAGTACACCCTGGCGGTGGACCGGGGAAACGAACATGTTTCCACGATGTACTCCGGGGCGGAACCGGCGGTGCTGTATCTGATTCGCAGTGTGATTCACGATGCCAGCAAAGCCGGTATCGGACTGAGTATCTGCGGAGAAATGGCCTCGGAACCGGAATTTGTGATGCTTCTGCTTGGGATGGGGGTTCGAACGCTGTCGATGGCTCCGCCGCTGATTCCGGAGGTCAAAAAGATTGTCTGTTCGGTTACGATTGAGGAGTGCAATCTTCTGGCCCGCAAAGTGGCAACCATGGATTCCCAGCGTCAAATTAAAAATCTGCTTCGAGATGCGGCCAGCCGGATTCTGCCGGTGGAATATTGACATGAACGGCGGAGGCGGATTGGGATGACCCAGCGGACGGCCATGAGGATTGTGTTTGACATTCAGGGGGATTTGTGTGTTCTTTCGCATCGGGAAACGATGACGATGTGGGCTCGGGTTCTGGCCCGCTCCGGGCTGCCGGTTTCCTACAGCGCCGGCTTTAATCCGCATCCGCGCCTGTCGCTTCCTTTGCCGCGTGCGGTAGGGGTGGAGGGCGAAGGGGAGGTGCTTTGGGTGCAGTTGGAAAGAGAGTGCACGCCGTCTGAAACGGAGATTCTGGCTCGCCAGGTTCCGGCGGGCTGCACAATCAGGCGTATTGAGGTGCCGGCGGGGCCGGGCCTGCGGCGGGCGGTGCGGGCGGATTATGTCTTTGTCCGACGGCAGGACGTTTCCCCGTCCTTCTGGCTCGAGCGGCTTCGGATCGCTCGGCAGCAGCTTTTGTCAGATGAACCGATTTGGCGGGAAAGACAAAAACCCGGCCGGCAAAACAAGATTCTGGATGTTCATTCGTATTTGGAGGGAATCAGCGGGGATTCCGAGCGGATTCGGCTGAGCTGCCGGATTGCACCGGAGGGTTCGCTTCGTCCGGAGGAAATCCTGGATTGGCTGGGACTGAAGCGGGAGGACCTTTCGGGGCCTCCGCGAAGAAACAATGTAGTCTGGACAAGCAATTAAGTAGCGGGGTTTTCAGAAATGGCACGTGAAATGCTGGTGAATGTGGCCGAGGGGGAGGAATGCCGAATCGCTGTGGTGGACGACGGCGTGCTGGAGGAGCTGTATATTGAACGGGCCAATGTGGCCAGTACAGTCGGCAATATCTACAAGGGGCGGGTGGTTAATATTGAAGCGGGAATTCAGGCGGCCTTTGTGGATTTTGGGCAGCCCAAGAGCGGCTTCCTGCACATCAGCGACCTGCATCCGCGGTATTTTCCGGAAGGACAGGACAAGGAGGAGGAAAAAATCGGCCGGCGGCAGTCGGTAACCCAGCGTCCTTTGATTCAGAAATGCCTGAAAAAGGGGATGGAAATCATCGTTCAGGTAATTAAGGAGGGAATCAACACCAAGGGGCCCACGCTGAGCACCTATATTTCGCTGCCGGGGCGGTATGCCGTTTTGATGCCCTGGATGAATCAGGTAGGGGTTTCACAGAAAATTGAAGATGAGGCCGAACGGAAACGGCTTCGGGAGCTGACGTCGACGCTTAAACTGCCCAAGCAGTCCGGACTGATTGTCCGCACGGCCGCTCAGATGGCGACCAAACGGGAGCTTCAGAATGACGTATCGTATCTGTCGCGATTGTGGAATGCGATTCTCAAACGCAGTGAAACTGAAAAAGCACCGGCGTTGATTTATCAGGAGTCGGATTTGGTGATCCGGACGGTGCGGGATATTTTCGACAGCCGCATCAGCAAGATTTACTGCGACAGTGAGGCCATCACCCAGAAGATTAAGGATTTTCTGAGCATTGTGCAGCCGCGGGTGTGCGGTCGGGTGGTCTATTATGACGGAAAAGTGCCGCTGTTCAGCCGGTTCCGGATTGAGCAGGAGATTGAGAGAATTCAGTCTCCCTATGTGCCGCTTAAGAGCGGCGGCTCGCTGGTGATCGAGCAGACGGAGGCGCTGGTAGCCATCGATGTCAACAGCGGCAAGTACCGCAAACAGGACAATGCCGAACAAACGGCCCTGAAGATTAATCTGGAGGCGGCCAAAGAGATTGTGCGGCAGCTGAAGCTGCGGGATTTGGGCGGTCTGATCGTCTGCGATTTTATTGATATGCGGGACGGAAAGAATCGCCGGGAAGTGGAGCGGGTTTTTCGGGAGGCGCTCAAGAGCGACCGGGCTCGTTCGCGTGCCCTGAAAATGAGCCAGTTTGGTCTGATTGAGCTGACACGGCAGCGCATTCGTCCGTCGCTGCAGCTGAGTACGTATCAGAAATGTCCGCATTGTCAGGGTCGGGGGATGGTGAAAAGCTATGAATCGCAGGCGATTGAACTGATTCGTCTTCTGCAGACGGCGGCAGCCCGCAAAGAGGTTCAAAAGATTGAGCTGCGTGTTCAGCCGGAGGTGGCGGACTTTCTTCAAAATCAGAAACGGTCGGTTCTGGTGCGCCTGGAAACCGAAAACGAAAAGGAAATTGCGGTCCATGCAGACTGGAAAACAGACGGACAGACTCCTAAAATCACTTGCTATGATGCGCGGGGCAATGAGGTGAAAATTTGAATCGGAATGGAACAAAATCAGCGGGTTGTCTGCCCATGAAACCGGATTTGGCCTATGCCAGGCGGGTGATTGAAGCGGAAGCGGCCGGAATCGCCGGTTTGGTTTGTTTGGTCGAATCGGCGGCTTTTTCGGAGGCCGTGCGGCGGATTTATGACTGCCGCGGTTCGGTCATCGTGACGGGGGTCGGCAAGGCCGGCCAGATTGGTCAGAAAATCAGCGGCACGCTGGCCTCGACGGGGACACCGAGCCATTTTCTGCATCCGACCGAAGCACTGCACGGCGATTTGGGCCGGGTCGGGCCGGAGGATGTAGTCCTGGCACTCAGCCACAGCGGTCGAAGTGATGAAATTCTGCGGCTGGTCGAACCGCTCAAACAGCGGGAGATTCTGCTGATCAGCATTGTGGGAGATGGGCAGTCCCCGTTGGCCCGCTACAGCGATTTGGTGTTGTGCATGGGCGTTCAGGAAGAGGCCTGTCCGCACGGGCTGGCTCCGAGTGTTTCGACGACGTGCATGCTGGCTCTCGGAGATGCCCTGGCCCTGACGGTGATGAAGGCGCGGAACTTTACGATCGAGGATTATGCGCGGTTTCATCCGGGCGGAGCCCTGGGAGCCCGACTGATTACCGTGGGCCAGTCGATGTGGTTTAAGCGGGGCGAGGCCCTGCCTCTGGCCCTCGAGACGGATACTGTCCAGGAGATGCTGAACAAGACGGCTTCGCTGAAACGCCGCGGCGCGGTGATGATTGTGGACGGCCAGGGCAAGCTGAGGGGGATTATTACAGACGGGGACCTTCGCCGTGCGATGACGCGGTTTGGCGCGGAGGTCTTCGCCCGCAGGACAGCGGACTTGATGACATCGCCCTGCAAGCGGGTGACGGAAGAGACCCTGGCGGCCGAGGCGATGGCGATTTTCCATAAATATCGAATTGACGAGCTGCCGGTCGTGGATGCGCAGGAGCGGCCGGTGGGATTAATAGATGTACAGGATATTGTAAGTCTGAAAATTGTTCAATAAGGATGGAGATGGCGGCCAAAGCCCGAGGAAATCTGAGTCGGATTCGTATGCTGCTTCTGGATGTGGATGGGGTTCTGACGGATGGGAGCCTTCTGATCCATCCGGACGGCTCCGAGAGCAAGTGGTTTAACGTGTATGACGGACACCGGATTCGGATGTGGCAGCGGGCGGGTCTGCTGTGCGGGCTGCTCAGCGGTCGGCAGTCGGAGGCGACGCTGCGGCGGGCCGAACAGCTCCAGATTTCTCTGGTTCTGCAGGGCTGCGGGGAGAAACTGCCTGCGTTTGAGCAGGTATTGAGGGATATGCAGCTGGAGCCGGAGGAGGTGGCCTATGTGGGGGACGACTGGATGGATTTGCCGGTTTTTCGGCGGGTCGGGTTTGCCGCGGCGGTGGCCAATGCGCCGGAGGAAGTCCGGCGGCATGCGGATTATGTAACGGTCTGCGAAGGAGGAAAAGGAGCCGTGGCGGAGGTGATTGAGTATCTTTTGCGGACGACCGGACGCTGGGATGACCTTTTGAAACCATATCAGGTGTAGCCGATGGCGGAACGAGGTTGGATTCGAAGAATAGCATTGGTCGGAGCGGGGCTGGCGACCGCCGCCGCAGTTTTTGTGATTTTCGGGCGGCTCAGTCCATCCGTTTCCGTTCCGCCGCCGTATGCAGGCCCGGTTACGGCGCCGGATATTCCCAAGCATGCCGGAACGGAAAACCGCTCGATTGCGGATACTTCGATTGAGCTGGTGGAAAACAGCCGATGGGTACGCCGGGATCCGCAAACCAAACGGGTGATCGAAGTTGGCGGCTTTTCAAAACTGCTTACGCCCACGGACGGCACAGCGTACTGGATTGTAGAGTCGCCGTATCTGATTCGTTACGAAGACCGTTTTGTGTGTCGAATCGACGCTCAACGGGGACGGATTCAGATGGACACCAGCGGACAGGTTCCGTCCAATGTGGAACTTCAGGAGCAGGTGATGCTGGATATTCGCCGGCCGGGGGCAAAAGGGGATGAATCCGCAACCCGGATTTTTCTGGAGGATTTAACCTACAGCAGCGAACGGTCGGAGTTCTTTACTGAAGGACCGGTTCGGGTGGTATCCCAAGAGGCGGACTTAAAAGGCAAGGGGCTGATGCTTGTTTACAATCCGCGTTTCAGTCGGATGGAATATCTGGAAGTGAGGAATCTGGATTATCTGCTGATTAAAGAAGCAGCCGGACTGGGCACGGCCGATTCAAAGAAAGAAACCCGAGGCGGGACCGCGAAAGTGCTTTCGGGGCCTGCGGAAGAAGACGAACAGTCCGCTTCCGCATCGGGTGCTGCTGAACCGCTTTATTACGAATGCAGCCTTCGAGACGATGTAGTGGTTCAGTATGGTACGCGGCTGGTGGTGGCCGGAGCCGACCAGGTCAACATCCGTCAGATTCTCTGGCAGAAAAATGGGAAGGACTCGGCGCCGGCGAATCCGCCGCGTCCGGAATCGATGTCATCAGAGCCGCCGGTTCAAGGGTCGGTTCCGCTAAAGCCGCAGGAAGCAAAAACAAGGACGGGCAATCCGGCCCGACCTGCGGAGAATGAGGTTTTGATTACCTGTCGCGGCGGGATTGTGATTCAGGTTGCACCGGAGGAAGAATCGGCGGGGACGGAGAAGCCTGTGTCTGCAGTGGAGATGATTGGGCAGCTTCAGATTGAACGGCTGGCTGACGATTCCAAGACGAGGATTCCGCTGGCGGCTTGCTCGGCCCTGCGGTATGTGCTGGCCGAGGATGTTCTGGAGTTGTTTTCGGATTCAGGAGAGAAGCCGATTTGGCTGTATCTGGACCGTTCCGGAGACCGAATCCGCACCCTGGGGAATGTCTTCTGGGACCGCCGCAACAATCTGGCGCGAGTTGACGGGCCGGGACAGGTCTTTTTGGAAGGAGATGCTTCGAAATCCGGTGAAGGCCGCAAAGAGGTACTTTTCCAGGGGCCGATGGATTTGGAGTTTGCTCCGGCACCTTCGGATTTTCTGCTGTCGCTGAAAACGGCCAATTTGGCCGGCGGCGTAGAGGCCCTTTGGGAAACAGAAGGTCTTCGAAGCCGTTCGCAGCAGGCCTTTTTGGTCTTCGAGCCGCTCACGAGCAAACCGCGTCTTCTCGATTTGAGAGGCAATGTCCAGTTTGAGACCAACTCAGGGGGACAGCCGTCGCGAGTCGAGGCCCGGCAGTCCACGTTTCATTTTGACCCGTCCGGACAGGTCAAACAGGCCCATTTGGCCGGACAGGTGCGGATGACGACTCCGGACCAAACGGTGGAGTCGGATTCGGCAGATATTGCTTTCGAACAGACGCAGGAGGGGCGTCTGATACCGGCTCAGGTCCAGCTGAAGGGCCGCTCTCAGATTCAAAGCCGACCGCAGGAAGACCTGCCTCCGGCCCGGTTTGAAGCCCTTCGCATCGATTATGATTTTCTCCGGGGCACCGCACGTGCGGCGGGTCCTGTATTCTTTGCCTTTTATACACCTGCAGACGCCTCCACGCCTTTTCGGACAGAACCGATTCCGGTGGAAATTACGGCGGAGGATTTCGCGGAGTTTTTCACAGACGGGCGAGGGACGATCGAACAGGTTGTCTTTCGGGGCAAAGTGTCGGCTCAATGGAAGGCCCAGGATGAACGCGAACAAATCATCCGCCGTTTTTACGGCGACCGGCTCCTGGTCAAGCTTGGCCGCAGCAGCGGGGGAAAACAGCAGATTCGCTCTATTTCCATGCAGGACCAGCAGGTTTTGTTTGAATCGCTTCATTTTGCAGACCGCAAAAAAGCCAATCATCTGCGTCTGACGTGTCGGCAGTTCGACTATTTTGGAGACGAAGACCGGATTGTGGCGGTCGGGCCCGGAAAAATGGAGCTGAATAACCAGCAGGTTCCGGCTTCCTCGGACAGCGCCGGAGCGTTCAGTCTCCAGAGACCCTGTTTTGCTTATATGGAAGGGTTTGACCGGCTCAGCTGGCGGCTGTCCGCCAATGAGTTTTCCGGCGAGGGTACCGAGGGCATCTACCTGAATTATTGGCCGTTTGAAAATGGTCGGCTGGCGGACCAGATTATTGTTCAATGTGTACGAGTTCGAGCGGCCTTTTCCGACAAAGGCGGCGGACGGAATGAACTGGATTTCCTGCGGGCGGACGGAGGCGTGGAATACCGCGAGCACAAGCAGGGCGGACGCTATCTGCAGGGAGATGTCCTGACCTATGAAAAGCAGAACGGCTGGGTTGTGATTGAAGGCAGTCCGGAGCGTCCCTGCAAGGTAAACGGCGTGAACGTTCCGCTTATTCAGTACCATCCGCAGACCGGCGAATTGAAGACCCGGCTGAGTCCTTCACCGTCTGTTCTTTCTCCCCAGAGTCCTGCCCCATAAAAATAAAAAAGCCCGCTTGCGGCAAGCGGGCTTGACGATCGAATCTTAGTTGAGCGGCTATTTTTCTTCTGCCTGTTTTTCTTTCTTGTATTGTGCCACGACCTGCTGCTGAATGTTCGGCGGGGTTGGTTCGTAGTGGCTTAATTCCATTGAGTAGCTGCCCTGGCCGCCGGTAACACTTTTGAGCTGGCTGTTGTAGTTGGCCACTTCCGACAGGGGCACCTGAGCCCGAATCAGCACCATCCCGCCCGGAAGCATTTCCTGTCCGGTGACACGTCCGCGCCGGGAGGCCATATCGCCGGTGATGTCCCCCATGTTTTCCGCCGGAACGGTAATTTCCATGTTCACGATGGGCTCCAGCAGCACCGGTTTGGCCTTTTCAATCGCGTCGATAAAGGCCCCTTTTCCGGCGGTTCGGAAGGCCACTTCTTTGGAGTCAACCGGGTGGTGCTTGCCGTCATAGATGGACACTTTGATGTCCTGCATCGGAAAGCCCGCGACAATGCCGTTTTCCATGACATCCTGAATGCCTTTGAGAATCGCCGGTTCGAACTGGCCGGGAATGGTGCCGCCGTAAATATCCCAGCTGAAAATCAGCGGCGGATCTGAATCGCGCGGGGCTGGTTCAACCCGCAGGAAGACTTCACCAAACTGGCCGGCGCCGCCGGTCTGCTTCTTGTGCCGATAGTGTCCTTCCGCCTTGGCGGTGATGGTTTCGCGGTACGGAATCTTGGGCGGCTTGGTATGCACGGACACCTTGTATCGGTTTTCCATCTTGGCCAGCATAATCCGCAGGTGCAGGTCTCCCAGACCGCTGATGACCAGCTCTTTGGTCTGCGGGTCACGGTTGACCTTAAAGCAGACATCTTCTTCGCACAGTTTTTCCAGTGCACTGCTGAGCCGGTTTTCATCGTTTCGGGATGCCGGCTCCAGAGCCAGCGAGAACATCGGTTTGGGAATCGTCGGCAGCTCGAATTTGCCGGAGAATTTCCCGTCGTGCACGAGCAGACCGTGTGAAAGTTCGTCGATTTTGGTCAGGGTGATGATGTCCCCGCAGCTTCCGATCTCGACTTCTTTGATATCGCCGCCGAGCATTTTGAGCGGATGGCCGGGCCGGATGGCCTTGCGGGCGTCGCCGACAAACAGCTGTGTGGAGGAATCCAGCTTCCCGCTGAAAATCCGGATCGATGCGTATTTCATATTGGACCGGGCATCGTAGCCGACGCGGAAAACCAGACCGGCAAACGGCCCGTTCGGGTCGGGCGTAATTTCGATTTTTCTCTCGCCGTCGAGAAGAACCGGCGGTTTGACATCCGCAGGAGACGGAGCGTAAAGCGCCAGCATGTTCATCAGTTCCGGAATGCCGACTTCGGTTTTAGCATTGGTGAACAGGATGGGGATGACGGTGCCGGACATAAGGGCCTTGACAAAAACATCTGAAATTTTTTCATCCGGAATTGTTTCGCCGGCCAGATAGCTTTCCATTAACTCATCATCGGCTTCAATGATGCTTTCGAGAAGTTCCGTATGGGCTTTGGCCGCATCCATTACGGGAGATTGGCCGGTTTTGTTGCGAATGCAGTCGATTACAGAGTTTTTGTCAGAGGCAGGCAGGTTGGCCGGACGGCATTGAGGACCGAAGGATTCCTGAATCTGGCCGAGCAGTTCTTTCAAATCGGCGTTTTCCGCATCGATTTTGTTGATGACAATAATCCGTGCTTTCCCGGCAGAAGAGGCGGCAGCAAACAATTTTCGGGTATTGATTTCAATGCCCGCCGAGGCATTGATTACGATGACAGCCGTGTCTGCGGCAGGAATAGACATCAGAGCCGCCCCGATGAAATCTGGGTACCCGGGTGTATCGATGAGGTTGATGGTCTTTCCGGCGTGGGAGAAATACAGCAGCGATGAATAAATGGAATGCCCGCGGTTTTTCTCCTCTTCATCAAAGTCCGACACGGTGTTTTTCTCGTCAATGCTTCCTAAGCGGTTGATAACACCGGCTTTATGGAGAATGGACTCCGCCAGCGAGGTCTTGCCGGCACCGCCGTGTCCTAAAAGAACTACATTTCGAAAGTCTTTGATTGCTGCCACGCTTGTCAACCTCCAAACTGAAAACTTTATTTTTCCTCTTTCGTGTAAAAAACGAGATTGTACAGGGAAAATGCTCCTTCGACAAGTCTTAAATAAGGAAAAGAACACGGGTCGGCTGTAAAGGGTATTGTGTATCCAGATAAGTCTGTAATTTCGGCAATCCGATTGACGCAAGAGACCTCTTTTGTAAAATGAGGTTTGTTTATGAAGCGGGCGATTTTTTTAACGGTTTGCTTATTTGTTTTTTGGCGGGCAGACTCTGTCTTCGGAGCAGAGATAAGCCGTCCGCGCGTTTATGTTCTTTCCGTTTTGCAGGTTCATTCCTCGGACGAGTTTACCTGCCGGGTCGATGAATGGAAACGCATCAAAAACATTCCGCTGCGTGTTAAAGTGCGGGGGTTAGGAAAAGAGGGAAGCCGGCAGGAGGGCCGGGACATTTTGGAAAACCTTTTGCTCGGAAGCGGAAAAGAGCTTGTTTTGAGAAATATCGAAGATCGGGGATATTTCCGCATTTCAGCCGACGTTTTTGCGGGTCCTGTTAACCTGGCAGAACTAATAACTTCCCTGGCAGCGGTTTCGCAAACACAGACGCAGGAGAACCCCCAGGAACAAGTTGAACAAAAAGGTTCCGATTTCACAAAGAGTACGCCGGAAGTGCCTGTTTCCTTAACAGGAAATAACAAGACAGTCCAGCTCCGGCCGAGACGTCAAGAGATTCAAATCGAGAATCTTTTGAAGAAAGAGGCGGATTTATCGGCCCTTCGGGAGGATGTGTCGATTCGGGAAGCCCTCGAGATTATTCGAACATCTGTTGAGCCGCCGCTTCCTCTGATTGTATTATGGCCTGATTTAAGCCGGAATTTGCTGATTGAACCGGACCGCCCGATTGGTCTGGAAATCCGAGGCAAAATATCTTTGGGGCTGGCCCTGGAGCTGATTCTTTCTTCTGCAAGTCCTTCCGGCCGAAGGGCGGTCCTGCTTGCGGAAGACAATGTGTTTTTGATTGTCAGTCCGCAGTTTGCAGCCCTGAGAATGCGTCCTAAAGTCTATGATATTCAAGAGTTAACCTCGTTTGGGATTCTGGGGGAAATGAATTCCGCGAACACAGGCAATTCCGGAGGTTACAGAAAATAAGACTCTTGAATTCGTGATTTTGTTTTTCCCCTTATCTTTATTCGTCCGACAATCGTAGAAATCAAGAAAGCCGAAGAGAACAGCGGTTGTTTTCCGATTAAGGATATAGCGTCCTTAACCGATAACGAAAGCGGCACGTGTCCCTTTTGGGGCATTTGTGTGTGCTTTTAAAAAATTTGAATCAGGGAAGACTTATGCAGAATGTCAGAACCTTTACCGTCAAACCGTCTCTGCCGGAACCTTTGAAAGACCTGCAGCTGATTACCGGGAATATGTACTGGTCCTGGAATTATGAGATTACGGATATATTCCGGCGTGCAGATTACGATTTGTGGAAACAGTGCATGCACAACCCCGTGCGGATGCTCGGGATGATTTCACAGGCCCGCCTGGAGGATTTGGCTAGGAATGAGGGCTTTTTGTACCAGATTCAGCAGGCCAAAATCAAATTGGAGCAGACGCTGAATGCTCCCAGCTGGTTTGACAAGATTTACGGTCAGCAGCCGCGTCCGCTGATTGCTTATTTTTGTGCGGAATTTGGAATTCACGAAAGCATTCCGATTTATTCGGGTGGTCTGGGGATTTTGGCGGGAGACCACCTGAAAAGCGCCTCCGATTTGGGGATTCCCCTGGTCGGAGTGGGGCTGCTGTATCAGAAGGGCTATTTCCGTCAGTATTTGAATACGGACGGATGGCAGCAGGAACATTACATTGACAATGATTTTCATACAATGCCTCTGGAACTGGTGCGGAAGGAAGGGGGACATCCTTTGCTGGTGACCATCCAATTTCCGGGCCGGACGGTGTCGGCACAGATTTGGAAGGCGCAGGTGGGACGCACGCCGCTGTTCCTGCTGGATACGAATGTGCCGGACAATTCCCCGCCGGACCGGGCGATCACGCAGGCCCTGTACGGCGGAGATTTGGAAACCCGAATTTGTCAGGAAATTGTGTTGGGTATCGGGGGGTTGAAGGCGCTGTACGCGATGGGGCTGGAGCCGACGGTCTGTCATATGAATGAGGGGCATGCGGCGTTTCTGGCGATTGAACGGATTTCGAAGCTCCGCAGCCTTCGGAATATGTCGTTTGAAGAGGCTTTTGAGGCGGCCAAAGCGAGCAACGTTTTTACGGTTCACACGCCTGTGGCGGCTGGAAGCGATGAGTTTCCGGTGGAGCTGATGGATAAATATTTCGGCCATTACTACGGCAAGCTGGGCATCAATCGCGAACGGTTCCTCGGACTGGGACGAATTCGCCCGCAGGATGGTTCGGAATCGTTCAAGATGCCGGTTTTGGCGCTTCGGTGCAGTGCGTTCCGCAACGGCGTCAGCGAGCTGCACGGGCAGGTCTCCCGGCAGATTTGGCGGAATTTGTGGCCGGAGCTTCCGATTCATGAAGTGCCGATCGGCTCGATTACCAACGGTATCCATGCCAAAACCTGGCTGAGCTCAGAGATGAATCAGCTGTATGAGCGCTATCTGGGGGCCCGCTGGGCGGATGAAATTGTGGATAAATCACTCTGGCAGGTCATTGACCAGATTCCGGATGAAGAGTTCTGGCGGACCCATCAGCGGTGCAAGGAACGGCTGATTGCCTTTGCACGAGCGAGGCTGAAACGGCAGCTGGAGCGACGCGGGACCTTCCATTCGGAGCTGAAATGGGCGGATGAAGTGTTGGACCCGGAGGCGCTGACCATCGGCTTTGCGCGGCGCTTCGCTACGTATAAGCGAGGTACGCTGCTGCTGCGGGAGCCGCAGCGTCTGATGAAGCTGCTGACGAATGCGCAAACGCCGGTCCAGTTTATTTTTGCCGGCAAGGCCCATCCGCGTGACACAGCCGGCAAGGAACTGATTCGACAGATCGTCCATTTCGCCTCGCAGAATCCGGAGATTCGGCGCCGGCTGATTTTCCTCGAAGATTATGATATGGATATCGCTCGGTACCTGGTGCAGGGAGTCGATGTGTGGCTGAACAATCCGCGCCGTCCGATGGAGGCCAGCGGGACCAGCGGAATGAAGGCGGCCATCAACGGGGTGCTGAATATGAGCACGCTGGACGGCTGGTGGTGTGAAGGATATGTGCCGGAAAGCGGATGGATTATCGGCGCCGGCGAGGAGTATGAAGACCTCAGCTACCAGGACCAGGTGGAATCGCAGGCCATCTTCAATCTGCTCGAACAGGAGGTGGTTCCGCTGTTTTATATGCGTTCCAAAGACCGCCTGCCTCGGCAGTGGATTCGCCGGATGAAAAATACAATCAAATGGTGCGCCCCCCGGTTTAATACCAGCCGGATGGTGGCGGAATATACGCGTCGGTATTACCGGCTGGCCGCCGTCAAGTGGGTGGATCTGACTGAGAATGGGGAAGCCAGGGTTCGGGCCCTTTCGGAATGGAAGGTGCGGACCCGTATGGCCTGGGAGGATTTGGCGATTCTGAATGTATCCGTTCAGTCCGGCAGAGACAATCAGTACGTGGCCTGGAACGGCCGCGTGCCGGAATTGGAGGTTGGCTCCAGACTGATGATTACGGCGGATGTCAAATTGGGACGGCTGAATCCTTCCGATATTTCCGTGCAGGTCTATTACGGCCATGTCAACTCCGCCGGAGTCATTGAGGACGGCCAAATTGCAGAAATGCAGTATGAGGAAGGGTCGCTTAATCCGGACAGAGTCGCTCGTTTCAAGGGAAGCATTGACTGCCGCAACTCCGGCAAACAGGGATTCTGCCTGAGGATTATCCCGCGCCATCAGGACCTGGTGGAGCCGTATGAGCCGGGCATGGTGCTCTGGGAAAGCTCCCGAGGATAACGGGAAGATTCCTGATCGCTCCGGACGGGCTACTCGGTTTCCTTGCTGCTGATCAGTTCGTACACCTCTTCCGGAGAGGAGGCCTTTTCAAGCTTGGCCTTGAAGGTCTCGTCCAGCATCAGCCGACTGATGCGGGCCAGCGCCTGGATATGGGGCCCGGTGCAGTCGGGCGGGGACAGCAGCAGAACGATGATTTTGACGGGTTTTTTATCGATGCTGTCAAAGTCAATCGGATTCTTTGCGATGCCGAAAGCCATCACCAACTCTTTGGCGGAGGGGGTTTTCCCGTGAGGGATGGCAATCCCGGAGCCGATGCCGGTGCTTCGTTGCTGTTCCCGTTCCATCACGGCTTCGAGGGCACCGGCCGGGTCGGTTATTTGACCCGCCTGGGCAAGCAGGTTTATCAATTCTTCAATAGCACCTGTTTTGTCCCGACTTTCCAGCGGTGCCTTAATGCAAGTCGGTTGCAGGATTTGCGTTAGAATCATACGGAATTCCTACTGACTGATTCCTGTTCCAAACATTTTTTTGAGAAAAACAAGCCCGACTTTATACCACTGTTTCTCCGCAAGAGCAATGTTTTTTCTGTTGAAAGCTTAATTCTGGTTGTCGTCAAGGAACCGCCGTATCAGCGTTTTGCCGGAGAAACAGCGGGTTTGGCAGCGGCTTTGACCTTTTGCTTTATCGTTTTTTGGGGCATCGGAGCGGCGGAACGGTCCATATCCGCCAGCTGAACGGCCTGTTCCGGACTGGGTGCGTACAAATCCGCTCCGATTTCCTCCCAAAGGCCCTCGGCCCGACCAAATACGCCTCCCGAAAGCATAATGCGCATATTCGGCCAGGCGTTGATTTCGCGAATGGTGTCAATCAGGCGTCGAACATGGGGAGCATCTGAGCCGTTCATCCCATAAAGCAGAAGAATATCAGGAGAATATGTATGGATAAAAGACAGAATATCGTCCATACAAACGCTTCCGCCTAAGAAACGGGTTTCCCAGCCGTCGCTTTCAAACAAATCTGTGAGCATTTGTCCGCCGAGCTCTGCTTGCTCGTTATCGGCGGTACAAATGACGACTTTCTTGTGTTTTTCAGGTTTTCTGGGAAGTTTATTTTGGAGCTGATTCACCAAAGTCCGATTGATTCGAGAGGCGAAGGCTTCCTGAGCGGAGTCAATTCGTCCTTCTCGATACAACTTTTCAATTTCAACCATAATCGGCCAGATGACATCGATGTAAACCTGATGAGCCGGCACGCCGTTTTTCAGAATTTCTTCAATCACAAGACGGCAGGAAATCCGGTCTCCCGAAAGGAGGGAACGAAGATATTTTTCGAGAACGCATTCATCCACCATAAACCTCTTCCTTTCAATTTCCAGAAACAGTTAAAATAGAAAAAATGGCCAATCTGGGGATTTAATCGGATTCGTTGTCGAAAAATCTTTAGTTAAAATGGGTAAAATCTTTTCCCCTGTCTGTTTTGATGGATTTTTGTAAGTCTTTTTTTTATAATAGGATGTGTTATTTGCGAAATTTATGCCCTATAAAAAATGAATCTGCTCGATGTTAAAATAGAGAAAAAAATACTGGCGTCTTTCGCGGAGTTGTTTTTTGCAAAAGAGGATGCGAAAAGACCGATAGTTTTGAAAGAAAGTTTTTATGGCGAAAGGAGAATTACATGATAGAAATTCTCGGAGAACGAACGATTGCCTGTATCGAAGAATTCGGCCGTTTCGGCCGTTTTTCGGCGGAGTCATTTCGAGCAATGGTCCATACCTTGTTTCATCCGCGCTCTTATCCATTGGTTCTGAACCAGATGAACATTATCGGGGTAAAAAGTGTTCCGGTCGTGATGGCCACCGGTGCCTTTGTCGGGATGATTTTGGCCATTCAGGCTTATGGGCAGTTGGCCTCGATGGGGCTGGAGGAGCGGTTGGGCGTTTTGATTAACATAGCGGTTGTGAAAGAATTAGGGCCTGTTCTGGCGGCGGTAATGCTGGCCGGACGGGTCGGAGGGGCTCTGACGGCGGAACTGGGCACGATGAATGTAACCGAGCAGATTGCAGCCGTGCAGAGTTTTGGGGTCAGCCCCATCCGGTATCTGGTGGCTCCGCGGGTTTTGGCGTGTCTTCTGCTGACGCCGCTGCTGATTATCTATGCGGATTTGCTGGGTATCCTGGGCGGGTATTTTGTGAGCGTCAAACAGCTGGGCATTAATCCGGGGGCGTATTGGAACTACAGTGCGATGGGGGTGGAATTGTGGGACGTGTCAACCGGAGCCCTCAAGGGATTTTTCTTCGGCGGGGCGATTGCCTTAATCAGCTGTTATAAAGGATTTACCTGCCGAGAGGGGGCCCGGGGGGTCGGCGAAGCCTGTACGGAGGCGTTTGTCGGGTGTTTTATTTCAATCCTGGCTTTAAATTATGTATTTGCCGTGGTTCTCAGTGCGGTGTATAAAACATTCTGGCCGTTGCGGCCCCTGATTTGATTTCGGCGGAGGTGCCTTGACTCAAAAGAAGATGCAGCCGGAGGACGGAATTCTTGTCGTCCACAACCTGACGAAGCGGTACGGCCAGAAACTGGTTCTGGATAACGTCTCGATGGCCATTGAAGAAGGCAAGACGACAGTCATCATTGGTCCGAGCGGCTGCGGCAAGACCGTCTTTATGAAGCATCTGATTGTGCTGGAACGGCCGGATTCCGGAGAAGTCTATTACCGCGGCAGACGAATTGATCATCTCAGTGAGCGGAAGCTGGTTCCGATTCGACGGAAATTCGGTTTTTGTTTTCAGATGGGGGCGTTGTTTGACAGCATTACGGTTTATGAAAATATCATTTTCCCGCTGCGCCAGCATTATAAGATTACCGACTGGAAGGCCGTCGATGAAATGGTCAAGCAGAAGCTGGCCCTGGTGGGAATGGACGGCTATCAGCACTATTATCCGGCGAATTTGTCCGGCGGCCAGCGCAAGCGGGTTGCCCTGGCCCGGGCGATTGCGCTCAACCCGGAAATTATCCTTTATGATGAGCCGACGACCGGCCTGGACCCGATTACCTCGGATGTGATTAATGAGCTGATTTTAAAACTTCAGCGGGAGCTGAAGGTGACCAGCGTCGTGGTTACGCACGATATGAGAAGTGTCTACAAGATAGCGGACCGGATTGTGATGCTCCATCACGGTCGGATTGTTGCGGATGGAGATGCCGAACATATTCGGACTCATCCGAATGAGGTGGTCCAGCAGTTTATTCAAGGCAAGGTGAGCGAGGCGGAACTGGAGGCACTGCGGCTGGGCGGAACCAAATTTCCGACCCAGTTTATGCCGGAGGATTTTGAGTGACCTGTCGGGCGTTTTTTCTTGATTTTTTCAGAAACGGCTGTATCCTCATCTCTTGTTCTTTACCAGTGGAAGATGGATTGCAGGTCTGAATGTCCCCGGAGGACATTCGGATAATCAAACGGGAACACGGTGAAAAACCGTGACGGTCGCGCCGCTGTAAGCATCGGCCGAACAGGTGTTCGGCGCTTTGCGGGCAAACAGCCCACTGTCCGAAAGGATGGGAAGGGGCCTGCGGAGAATCGATGCAAGTCAGAAAACCTGCCTGCAGTTCGGAACGCATAAGATGTTTCCCGCGGATGGAACGCTGTGCACGTTGAAGCCGCCGAGCAAGGAGTCTCTCCTG
The DNA here is from genome assembly GCA_937949545.1 of uncultured Phycisphaerae bacterium. Lineage (GTDB taxonomy): Bacteria > Planctomycetota > Phycisphaerae > Sedimentisphaerales > Anaerohalosphaeraceae > JAHDQI01. Next base: position 28,297 of record CALEDR010000017.1, on the reverse strand, counting down.
GCGGAGAGACGGTTCGGCCTTCGATGGAATCAGACTTTCAAAGCCGTTGCTTCCGTGGCGGAGGCAGCGGCTTTTTTTGTTTTGTCCGCCGGGGCCCTCGCGGTTAGGGCCAAAGAAACGCAGGAAACGGAGGTGAAAACCAGCAGGACGGAGAAACACATTGTCGGTACTCGGAAGCGTTGATGAAAAGTCAAAAAAGGTTTTTTCAGATTGGTTTTCGGAGGAAAGAATGAAACATTGTCTTTTTGCAGGTGTTTGTGTGATGGTCAGTGTGTCGTCCGCTGCGTTAGCGGGATTGAGTTTTGAGCAGGTGAATGTGGAATACTGGGCCGGTCAGGGCTGCAATCGGGCTATGATTGTGGTGGATTTTGACGACAGCACCAGTTATGCCTTTGGATACATGTGGAACGGAGCGAAAACCAGCTATGATGCTCTGCTGGCGATTGATGCGTATTCGGATGACTTTACGATGAGTGCGTACTGGGTGGACAGCGTCAGCGGTTGGTTTATTGCGGATTTAAGCTATCTGGGGGCTGCCAAACGAGGCGGCTCGTGGAGTTTCTTTACATCCGAGGACGGGGTGAACTGGTTGCTCAGCTGGGTGGGTGCTTCAGACCGGGTTCTTTCAAACGGTGCCTGGGACGGCTGGGCCAGCGGCGACTGGGTGTGGGTCGGCCCGAGTGACTGGGACTGGGCCTTTACTGGTTCGGTCAGGACCCCGATCCCGGAACCGGCAAGTTTGGGTATGCTGGGCCTGGTGAACTTGTTTGTGCTCAGGAAACAACGGTAGTGTACAGCGAAGGCCGGATTCTTATGTCCGGCCTTCCTTCTTTGGAAGAATATGAAGACCAAGATTTTTTCGTCGCTCGGATGGATGTTGCTTGTGACGGCGGCGGCAGGAGCCGCCTGGGATGCGAATGATTTTGCTGTGGAGGTAGTGGAATACGTGCCGGGCGGGGGGGTTCCGACGCATTACTGGACGGGCCAGCCGTATAACAATCCGCAGGCGGCCTTAGGCAGGCCGACGGTGGACACCATCGGGGACGGAGCGGCCGCACCCCCCGGGCAGGCGGTGCCGGTGGTGCCGGTCTATCCGGCCTGGCTGCCCAGTGAGGTGGTCAGCATCGGCTTTGGAGGGCGTTTGGTCCTGCGGTTCGGCAGGCGGGTTTATGACGTACTGGATAATCCCTTCGGGAAAGATTTGATAGTCTTCGGAAACTCTTTTCAAAACATCAGCGGCAGCCAGTATTGGATGATGGGAAATCCGGCACTGCTGGCGACTCTGAATAAACCCTGCACGAAGGAGCCGGCGGTGATCAGCGTCAGTCAGGATGGACTGAACTGGTTTACCTTTACGATGGATGAGGCGTATCGGGTTGCTCCGAATTTTTCAGACCCCAACTTTCCGGGCCGCTACGGTTTTCTGGGAGATTTTTTTGCGGATGCGTTTGCTCCGACGCTCGGACGGGTGTACGAGCCGGGCCTGCCCGGATGGTGGGGTCAAGAGACCGACCCGACGCTGCCGCTGGACCCGGCGCTGCTGGAAACGGATTTTCGCAACACCACGCTGGCTCAAATTGCTTTGAAGTACGGAAAGTCGGCCGGCGGTACGGCGCTGGATATTTCGCTGTTTCCGCTGCCGGTTGACCCGCAGACCGGGCGGAAATGGATTCAGTACATTCGCTTTGACAATCCGCGGACGAGCGGCGCTACGCCGGAGATTGATGCGGTGGCACGGGTTCGGGGCCGCTCGGAACGGATACCTGCGGCGGATATTACAGGAGACGGCCGCGTCGATTTGGAGGATTTGGTTCAGCTGAGTGCCGATTGGCTGAAAGGAATGGAAGATGGCATTGAGTAGAAAAAGCCGGGGATTTACACTGACGGAAGTGCTGGCGGTTTTGGCCTGTCTGGTGCTTTTGGCGGGTCTTTTGCTGCCGGCGCTTCGGCAGGCGCGGGCGCAGGGGCAGTCTGTACTGTGTCTGAGCAAGCTGCGGCAGTGTGCCCTGGCGGCATCGGCTTATACGGCCTGCTATGACGGATTCTATCCGATGGCCTATCGAACCGCTGCCGGTTCTGACTGGAGTCAAATCCGGACGATTGCGTGGGATTATATTACGACGCAAAGCTGGGCCGACGGGCGGCGAATTTTTACCTGGGAACCCGGCATTTTGTGGCAAAGCGGCGATTCGATGGAGATTCAGCAGTGCCCGGGCTTTCGGGGGCCGGACAACGCGGGCGGCGAGCCGTTTACGGGCTACAATTACAACACCAGTTATATCGGGCACGGCAGCGCCGAGAGCATTCCGGAGCCGGCCAAATATTATCAGGTTCGCAATCCGGCCCAGACGGCCTTGTTCGGGGACGGCCAATATGGGGAGGGGGCGAATAAGTTTATGCGGGCGCCGTGGGCCAACCCGGGGGATTGGAGTTTCAGCGGCCGATATGCCGGGACGCAGGGATTTCGGCATCGCCGAAAAACGAATGTGTCTTTTTGCGATGGACACGCGGACACGCTGGCGGACCGATACACGGAGACTTATCCGGAGGACAGGAAGATGATTGCGGAGGAAACGGGCTTTCTGTCGCCGGATAATCGTCTGTATGATTTGAATTAACAGCAGCAAACAAAACTCTGCTGAAAAGACCGGATTCACGCCTTTCTCGCTCGCTGAAAGCTTCGAAAGACAGGTCTGTTGGAAGGGCTGGATTCCCGCCTGCGCGGGAATGACGGGGGGCAAGAGAATGACGGGGGGACGCAATCATAATGTGGGTGGGATGGACGTGGGGAGGCCATGACGCGAAAAAACAGTTGCCTGCATTCGGCGGGTATGGTATCGGGAGGGGATGCAGGTTTTAGACCGGATAGGTTTGTTTTTTCGAAAGCGGGTGCTGCCGTGGGGACAAGGGGCGGCGGCGATGCTTTGGCCTCGACAGTGTCTTTTGTGCGGGGCCTTTCCGGAAGAAGGAACCTTTTTGTGCAGACGCTGCTGGCAGGATTTCTCCCGCACAACCGGACAGGATTACTGCCGCCGATGCGGTCTGACGGTCGGTCCTTACGGACATCTGCCGGAAGGGTGCGGGCGATGTGAGGGACAGCGGATTCTCACGGACGGCATTTTGCGGGTGGGCCAGTATGATTCGGTCTTGCGTGATTTGCTGCTGCGGCTGAAATTTCAGGAAAGAACGGAGCTGGCGGACTTTTTCGGTCCGTTTTTAATGGCTGTGTTTGAGAGTCGTTCCTGGGGGCAAGTCGATTACCTGGTGCCGGTTCCTCTGCATTGGCTGCGGCGTCTGCAAAGAGGATTCAATCAGTCGTATTTATTGGCAAAGACGCTCAAGGGGATCGAAGTTCCTATTTGCCGGGATTTGGTTCGCGTTCGGTACACCAGAAGACAGTGGAACCTGACGAGTGCCCAAAGGCGAAGAAATGTCAAGGGGGCTTTTGCCGTCCGAAAAGGGCATCCATTTGAGGGGGCGTCTGTTTGCCTTCTGGATGATATTACAACCAGCCGGGCCACGCTGAATGAATGTGCCCGGGTGCTCAAAAGGGCTGGTGCACAAAAGGTTTATGCACTGGTAGCCGCTGTGGCGGACACAGCAGAATTCGATTGACAGACCGCGAAACTCAGGGGGACTGCCTGACCTGCCTGGATTTATTGGGGATGCGAGGGGATTTTGGCCGAAAAGACTGTTAACTCTTTTTTGCGGATAAACTTAGAATGGTAAAGGGATTTCAACAGATTGCGTTTTTGACCGTCATCAGCCGGATTTTGGGGATGGTCCGGGATATGGCCTTTGCGTATTTTTTCGGCCGCAGCGACTTATTTGATGCCTGGACGATTGCGTTTAAGATTCCCAATCTTTCGCGTCGGATATTCGGCGAAGGGGCGGCAGCCACCTCTTTTATCCCGGTGTACAGCCGGTATCTGGAGAAAGACCCCAAAGAGGCCGATCGGCTGGCCAATACAGTTTTGACGGCGGTTTTTCTGATTTTGACGGCCGTCGTTCTTCTGGTTTGGGCGGGGATTTGGGGATATATGCAGGTGGGGGCGGAGCTGGAAGGCACACGGCGGATGCTGAAACTGACGGCGATTATGATGCCGTATATGGTGATGATTTGTCTGGCAGCGGTGATGGGAGGGATTCTGAACAGCCATCGGCATTTTGCTGCTCCGGCGCTGGCGCCTGTGGTGCTCAATATCTTTTTGATAGGGGCTTTGGTGATTTCCGGGAAGGGATTAGGCTGGCCGAAGGAAAAGATGGTTTATTTTACGGCCTGGGCTGTCGTCGTCGTCGGAATCGGGCAGCTGCTGCTGGTGACGGCGCCGATGAAGCGATATGGGGTTCAGCTGCGGCCTGCGTGGGAGTTTCGCTCGGAGGGGGTTCGGTCCATTCTGATGCTGATGGGGCCGATGATATTGGGACTGACGGCTACGCAGATGAATACCCTGGCGGATGATATTATCGCCAAGTCTCTGTCCGGTTCGGCGGAGAAGGGCGACAGTTTCCTTCTTTTCGGACAGACCATTCGTTATCCGGTCTGGGCCGGGACGGTCTCAGGACTTTTTTATGCACAGCGGCTTTATCAGTTTCCGTTAGGAGTTTTGGGGGTTTCGCTGGCTACGGCGATTTATCCGGTTCTGAGCCGCGCGGCCGCACGGGAGGATAAAACAGAGCTGCTGGAGACGATTCGGCGCGGAATCTGCGGGGCTTTTTTTATTGCGCTGCCGGCCACGGCGGGAATGATACTCATCGGTCGGCCCCTGGTGGGGGTGTTGTTTGAGCGGGGAGCGTTTACGGCGGTGGATACGAAAGCGACGGCGTGGATTTTGTACGGCTATAGTCTGGGACTTTGCGGGTATTTCTGCCAGCAAATTGTTACGCGGGTGTACTATGCCATCGGACAGCCAAAGCGTCCGGCGATGACGGCTGCCGCTGCCGTAGGGGTGAATATTTGTCTGAATCTACTGCTGATTTGGCCGCTGGGGGCGGCTGGACTGGCGATTTCGACAGCGCTGTGTTCCTATCTGCAGGCGGGCATTCTGCTGGCCGGGCTTCAGCGGAATTTTGGGAAACGCATCTTCGAAGGCTGGGGCAGCTCTTTCAGGAAGACGGTTGGATGCACAGTTCTGATGACTCTGGCGGGGGGGCTTGTTTTGTATCTGCTCAGAGGGCTGCCGAATGGGACTTTTTATGAATTGGTGCGGGTGGGGACTATTGTGATTGTATGCACAGGAGTTTTTCTTTTCGGCTCCTGGCGAAGCGGCAATGAGATGCTCCGGCTTCTGGCAGGCCGAAAGCAGGAGACGACGGCACAGCCGAAGGAAAAAGACAAACCCGAAGAATAGCGGAGAAGATTCCTCGAGAAGGTTTGACGGTCTGTCCGGCCTGTTTTATAATGCTGCCGTGTTTACGCGGGGGGTTTAGGACCGCCCGCAGGGAGTACAAAAATCGGGTTTTGATTGCCGGCCGCTTGCAGGGAGAGACAAATGAATAAACGGCTGTTTTTTTTAGGATTGTTTGTCGCAGGAGGGTTGGGAAGGACGGTATTCGCTCAGGAGGGCTCTTTTACTTCTCCGGCTGCCGCGGCTGTTCTGGCCAAAACGGCGATGGATGTTTATGGCAATGACCCGTTTTCCGCCCGCTCCATTGAGATTACCATGGCGTTTCTGGAGGCGGCGACGGCCCTGGATCCTCAGCTGGCTTCCGCGCAGGAGATGTTGCTGAAAGTAGCCGCTTCGGCCGGTGCCAATCCGAATGATTACTCCCGTTCCGTCCGCGATGCCCTGCGGCAGTATATTGATGAGCGTGCCAATTTGGCGGTGGTCACCGGGGGAGTCGGTTATTTGCTCGGACGGCTTCAGACAAGACAGGAGCGGGAGATGCTTTTGGGGCGTCTGCTCAGCATCTACGGCAATAAAAATCCGGCGGTTGTGTCGGAACTTTCCGTGCATTTGGCAATGCTCGAGTTGGAACGGGCGGATATGACCTCGGCCTTTCAGCGTTTGCAGTACGCATACAGTCTGAACCCGTATAATCTGCTGGCGTTTTCAAAAATGGCGGATATGGGGCAGGAGGTGCCCAGGGGGCTTTTGGTGCTTCATCTGCGCCGCATACTGGAGGTCAATCCGCTGAATGCTTCGGCGGCACGGGCCTATGCGGACATCCTCCGGCAGGTTCAGCTGTATTCGGAAGCGGTTCGGGCATATCAGTATCTTTCCGAATTGTCTGAATATTTGTATCCCGGGGAGCCGCTTCCGGCGGAGGTTTTGCTATGCTGGTCTTTGTGTGCGCTTCAGTCTGAAAAAACCGCCGGCCTGTGTCTGACGCTGGCTGAACAGGCTCGAACGGAAGGTCGGGAGGACCTGATGCTCGAGTCGGCGGCAGGCCTGGCTATGATGCGAATGGGCCAGACGGAAAAGGGACGGATGCGTCTGGAGGCAGCCGGACGAAAGGCAGCGGAACAAATTCGCTCCGCCGCCGATGCAGGCGGCCTGATGCCTGAACAGCTGAGCTGGTTTTACAGTTTTGTCCTGCCGGATGCCGAGCAGGCCCTGGCCTGGGGGCATGAAGCGATTTCCCGACGCCCGGAGAGTCCGCAGGCCCGCGTTCTGTTTGCTTATGCCCTGGTTCAAAGCGGGCAGGAGGACCTGGCCCGTCAATATTTGGAAAATGCAGATGAAAATGATCCGGTTGCTCTGTTTACTCAGGCCGCTCTTTTCCTGAAAGAAAAGAACCGGGAAGCGGCCCTGGCGCCTCTGAAAAAGGTCGTTCAGATGGGGCCGGAAACCATTGTGGCATGGAGGGCTCAGGAGCTCCTGAAGGCCAATGGGTCGGACTATCTGCCTTCCTTTTCTCCGGCGGAAATCCTGCAGTATTTGCAGGCGGAATTCGGGGATGAAGTCAATCCGAAGTTTCTCCCGCTGTCCAAACTGGTCCGGGCGAAACTGCGGATGAGCGGTTCAGACTATCCCTACGGCAGTGATATGCCGGCTACGGTTGTGGTGGACAACATCGGTCCGCGTCTGCTGGTGGTGGGCCCGACGGGAATGCTGCGGGGCGACGTTCGAATTGATGCGGAGGTCCGCGGAGATTTGGTGCAGACGTTTCCTTCGCTGATTCGGCTGCCCCTGCGTCCAAGTCTGCCGATTCGTCCGGGACAGCATGCCGCCGTTACGGTGGACCTGATGACCGGTCCCCTCCGCCGGCTGCTTCGAACCTATCCGCAGGCCTCGGTGGAAATCGATTTTGTTCTGCGGCTGGATGAACCGGATTCTCAGGAATTGGGCGAAAACAACCCTCTGCTTCGCCCGGCTTCTGTTCGACAGACGATACGCCGGCGGGGAATCGCTTTGACCCAGGATTTTCTCATTCAGCGGCTCAGCGGTTTGTCCAAAGGCAAAGAGGGCCAGAAGTTTCGCTCCGCCGAACTGTTTACGGGGCTTTTGGCAGAGCAGCAGGCGGCCCTGGCAAACCGAGTCGGGTATCGTTTTGTGAGGGCCGAACCCACACTTCTGACCGATGCCGTCCGTCGGCTGCTGGCGGATGAAGACTGGATCATTCGGCTTCAAACGCTTTCTACGTTTACGGATGTGTCCCTGACGCTGGATTCTTCTTTGGTTGCTTCTATTTCAGACAATCTGTCTCATGAACGATGGCCTATCCGGATGATGACACTGTATCTCTTGAGTAGCCTTCAATCGAAAAATTTTGATGCGGTCCTGAATTGGATGGGGCAGTATGATGCAAGCCCGTATGTCCGCCAAATGGCTGCGGCTCTGGGCGCGTCAGTCCCGAAGGACACTCCTGCAGCGGGGGCAAACCCATAAACCAGTCATAATCCGGACAAAATAAGGGGTATTTTGCTCAAGACGGATTTTTTGATTTAAAAAGGCGAAAAAATACTTGAGACTTCCGAAATTTTTCGGTACTCTTTTGCACCTACAGAATAAGAATACTGGATACCTGGAAAGGAGAATACAATGCCGGCAAAAGTCGATAAAGAAGTTTGCACCGGATGCGGTTCTTGTGTGGATGCCTGTCCGAGCGAAGCGATTGAAATGATTGAGGTCAAAGCGGTGATCGATGCGGAAAAATGTGTGGACTGCGGCTTGTGTGTAAATGAGTGCCCGGTCGAAGCCATTAGTCTGTAAAAATCAAGAGGCGGCCCCATCGTCTAGGCAGGTCTAGGACACCGGGTTTTCAACCCGGCAACAGGGGTTCGAATCCCCTTGGGGCTAAATCGATAAGGACGCCTGAAAAAGGCGTCCTTTTTTATTTGGTTTTCGGAAGAGGTTTTTTAAAACGCTCCCGTATCTGCTCTTTGAATTGGTTGGGTTCCGGCGGTTTGTTCAGATCCAGCCAAATGCCCGGCGGAGCGGTTTTATGAAGAAAAACAGAGAGCCGGGAGAGGTGCTCGGACAAGTTTTGCGGTTCCAGAAAGTAGCGGCCGGGCGGGGCCTGAGCGATTCGAAGCAGGTTTTCGGCCGACTCGAGTGGAAAGCAAGGCAGTTTCTCTGTGGTTTGCCCTGTAATCAGGAAGGCTTGATACAATGAAACCGGTCGTTTTTGAAAGCGGATGCAGCGGCCCTCCGAAATATGAAGAATTTTTAACCGGTCCAGCGTGGTGGTCCAGCGATAGGGGGCTGTTTGAAGCTTTTCGAGTGATTCAATCTGGTTTTTTATGACCTGGGCCTGTTCAAATTGTAATTGAGCGGCGAGCGTTTTCATCCGTTCCGTCAATTGTGTCCGCAGAGACGTTGAGGAAGATTGAGCCGCATCGAGGGCTTGTTTGAGACGTTCCGGATAGGGAATGTCCTGCTCTTTTTTCACACAGTCTGCCGGACAGAGGTTCATTTGGAAATAAGTGCATTTGGAGCCGTTTCCTGCCAGAGCCAGTGTGCGGTTTCGGCACAGGCAGAAGATGTCGTTCCAGGTGCGGGCAAAAAAATCGGCATCGCTTCGGGTCGCAAAGGGACCCCAATAGACGGCCTCTTTGTCTTTGAACGGCTGAGCGGTCACAGTGAAGGCCGCCCAGGGGTCTTGGGGATTCAGACGGACGCAGTGGGCTGGCAGAAGCAAGAGCAGTTCCCGGCTCTGCTGTGGAAAGAGAAGGTGGACTAGCCGGCTGTACAGCCAGAAACCGTGATATTCCGAAGACACGAGCGTGTAAAAGACCGAAGCAGCCAGAGGCCGAAGATCGGCTTTGCGGGACAGCTCACCGGCGGGAGGGTCTGATAACCTGGTCAGAACCGTTCGTCGAATGGAAGCCGTCTGAAGAAGCTGAATGGGACAATTGCTTAAATCGGCAAAAAGAAGAACACCCCGCTCATTCGGCAGCGAACGGGGTGTTTCATTTGTCAGCGATTGTCGGTATTCAAAGAAATGTTCGAGCGGTTTGTCCACCTATACTCTCATCCCGCTGATGACTGTATCAAAAACCATTTTATCGTTTACGACCCCTTGAACGACGCCCTCAAACTGACGGCTTCGAACCCTTGTTATATGGCCGAGCAGATACAGTCGGCTGCCGGGAACCACCGTTTCTCTGAATTTGGTTTGTTCAATACCGGAAAAGCCGATGAAGCCCTCCAGACCGTAGATTTTTTTCATAAAAAAGCTGCAAAGCTGCGCAGCGGCCTCTACCATAATTACGCCGGGCATAATCGGACGTCCGGGGATATGTCCTCGAACCCAGAATTCATTTGGCGTGACGTCTTTGTATCCAAGCGCCATCATTTTGGACAAGTCATACCAGACAATCGCGTCCAGCTGGGCCATTTCATAAGATTGAGGGTTGACTTGCGCGATGGCGGCACGATCAAATTCGATGTGATTGAGGTTTAATTCTTTGTATGGAAACAGTAATTGCGGAGGCATAATTCCCCTTTTTCCTTTTCGGGAAACACAACTTACATACTTGCTTTTTATGGGTTTGAGAAACTCAAGCGGCCGGCGGATTGTCCGTTTTTGCGTCAGTCTTCCACACGCAGTTCGAGGATTTTATTCCGTACGCTTTGTGCCGCTTGTTTGATTGCCTGCATTTGTTTGCGGACTCTTGTTCCGGCCGCTTTATTTCCGCCTTCCGCTTTGTTGATATCGGCTTCTATTTCAGCAACCAGAGCTTTGAGTGTTTCGTATTCCTGCATTAAAGAACCTCCTAAGAAGACCGTTAATATCTTTTTTGTTTCGTTTCCAAAGTTTATCAACCGAGTCTTTGGATGTCAAAGTTTTTTGCGAAAAACGAGGGCTTCTTCGTTTTATCCGAATAACCGCTTCGTGAGGGCGGCGATCCGCTGGCCTCTTCGCGAGCACTGTTCGAGTGCTCGATTATCGGGCTTTCCGATGGCAACCGGCCCGTAATGGTCTCCCTGTGGGTCGCCCTGAATAATCATTCCGTGAATGAGCATCATATTGTTGATTTCGCAGATGGTCGTTTCGTTTCCGCCTCCTATGTTGGCCGAGCTGCTGAAGGCCCCGCCGACCTTGCCGTCCAGTTTCCCGTGCTTGCTTACGGTTTCATCAAACAGCTGGGCGATGGGGGCGGCGGCCCGGCCGTAATATGTGGGCGAGCCGACGACAATTGCATCAACTTTCAGAAGGTCGTCCGGTTTTACCTCACTGACGCTTTTGCAGGCGGTCGGAACGCCTGCAGCCGTCATGGCATCCGCAATTGTTTTTGCCATTATTTTGGTATTGCCGCTTCGGGAATAGTAAATGACCAATCCGCTTGCCATAAGAAAGCTCCTTTTTTTATTCAGTTTGCGTTTTGTTCTAATGGATGGATATTTTGGCGAAAATGGGGCGGGGCTGCAATCTGAAAAACACTGTCGGATACATTTTCATTAATTCGGAGATTGCCCCACTTTAAATCATAGAAATCTCCCTGGACCGAAACGGCTGTCAACCGGAGGGGAAGCCAGTTTTGGGAGTCAATCCAGACCTCCATTTGCCTGTAATCGTCCTTGTACCGGGAGCTGTTCCGGACCTTTAGAAGCAAATGCCGGGGGTGGTTGGGATCGCTCGGTGCCGGCGAAGCTGTGATATCGAACTCGTCCCGGAGTTTTTGGGGGTCTGTAAAACCAACCATCGGGAAATTATGGCTGATGAAATCGAAAACGCCGACCGGTTTGTCGGCAGGGGCTTTCTGATAGCGGTCAATCGTTTCGAGAGTCCAGTCTATTTTGGTCAGCCAGACGCCGTCGAACAGATAGTGTTCGGGACGGGATTGAAGAGGTTCTTCATCCTGCTGGAGGGTATCGAAGGAAATTCTCAGGTTTGAGCGGGACCCGCTTTTGCCTTTGGCATAAAAAAGAATGCCCCGACGAAGGGTTTTTGAATCCAGCAGTTCAGGGTCCTGGATAAACAGATATGTCAGCTCGGCCTGAAGGGTCTGGATGGTTTGCGCGGCCTGATGCATTTGGTTCAGGATTGTCTGAACGGCCGCATCAGAGGACTGGTTAGGGTCCCCGGAGGACGGACAATCGGACGATGCTGCTGCGGCGGCCGCAATCGTCAGGAAAAGCCCGAGCATACTCATTCGGAAAAACAGATTATTCATGCAAGATTCCCTTCGAGTTTGTCGGACAGATTGTCTATGATAAGCCGGATTTCGTCAAGGGAATGGATGACAAAATCCGCCCACGGAACAAATTCATCGGCTCGAGGGTGGGTTTTGAAAAGAACGGCCGGAGCTCCCGCCTGTCGGGCGGCCTGGAGGTCGTGGAGAAAATCGCCGACAACAAGGGTGTTCCGAGGAGAGGACCGGAACAGTCTGCACAGGGTCAGAACGCCGAAGGGGTCCGGCTTCGGCGGCCCGTCTTCGCGGGTGATCATTCCATCGACGGTTATCCGGTGTTTGGCGAGGACGGTCTGCGTGCACTGTCGGGAATTCCGGGTCAGAATACCTGTTTTGATGTTTTTTTGCCGCAGATAGTCCAGCAGCGGTTTGGCCGAGGGCTGAAGCTCGGAATGAACGGCGGCGTGTTCCTCATGGCTGCAGAGAATCTCCCAGGCCCGCCGACGGTGCGTTTCCGGCAGATTTTCTATGGCGGCCAGGATCGAGGGACAATCCGGCGGAAGACCGATTTGTTGTCGTATCAAGTCAAAGTCCAGCAGCGGCACCGTCAGCGTGCCGTCCAGATCAAAAAGGACGGACTGTACAGGCATACTTATTCTTTTCGAAGCAGTTCAATCAGATACTGGGCGGCCTTGGAGCGGGTTTTGTCTTTGCGAACAATAATTCCGGTCGGGCGGAAAAAGGATTCATTGGAGAATTCAATCGCCCGCAGGGTTCCGTTGGCCAATTCACTGCGAAGAGTCGGGGCGGGCAGGATGCTGATTCCCGCGTTGATTTCCACCGCTCGCTTAATTGTTTCGATATTGTCAAATTCCATAATGCAGCGGACGGTGATGTGGTATCGGTTCAGGATGTCGTCAATAAAGCGGCGGGTGGGGACTTCTTCAGAAAAGGCGATGAATTTTTCCCCCTGGATTTCGTGAATGTCCACCGTTTTTCGGTTTGCGAAAGAATGAGACGGGCTGCAGGTCAGCACAAGCGGTTCATTTTCGAAAGGAAAGATTTCGAGATTGCGGTCTCGACGGGGAACAGCCACAACGCCGATATCGATGATTCCGCGCAGAATTTTTTCATAGATGTCTTTGACGCTGTTGTATTCGACCGCCAGATTGACATCCGGATAGACGGACATAAATTTCTGGATGTACGGCTGAAGGGTGTGCATCCCGATGCTGAAAATGGCCGCCAGATGGATTTTGCAGGTGGATTGCTTGAGGGCGGCCAGTTCGCTGTTGAGCCGGTCATATCGCTCGAGGATATCCTTGCAGGCCTGGTAGAAAATCTGGCCGGCGGCGGTCAGTTCGATCGGCCTTTTTTTGCGGTTGATTAACTGGACTTTGTGGTCCATTTCCAGCTGGGCCAATTGCTGAGAAACGGCGGACTGACTAATGCCGTGAATCTCTGCGGTTCGTGAGAAATTTTTCATTTCTACCAAATCACAGAAGATTTTTGCCGTTTCAATATTCATCACTTTTATAAACCCCGCTTATTGTAAGTATTCGAAAAGTTTATTTGTTATTTGGTTTTGTTAATATTACTATAAGACAACATTATCTTAAGTAAAGGGAATTTTTTTGATTATTTTCACCAAAAAACAGTTCTGGGAAGGCCCAGGAACGGAACAATACGAGAAAAACAGTCTTTTTTAAGGAATTGGAACATGTCAAAAGTATCCTCTTACATTCAGTCGGTTCTGGACATTGTCAAGAGCCGAAACCCCGGAGAAAAGGAATTTTTCCAGGCGGTGCAGGAAGTGCTCGAGTCTTTGGAACCGGTGCTGGAGCGTCATCCGAAGTATCAGGAACACAGAATTCTGGAGCGGATTACGGAACCGGAACGGGTGATTATCTTTCGTGTTCCGTGGCTGGATGATAAGGGGCAGATTCAGGTCAACCGCGGTTTTCGCGTTCAGATGAACAGTACGATTGGGCCCTATAAGGGCGGTCTTCGGTTCCATCCGAGCGTGAACGTGGGGATTTTGAAGTTCCTGGCGTTTGAACAGGTGTTCAAAAATTCTCTGACGACCCTGCCGATGGGCGGCGGCAAAGGCGGTTCGGACTTTGACCCGAAGGGCAAATCAGACAACGAAGTGATGCGGTTTTGCCAGTCCTTTATGACGGAGCTGTGCAAGCACATTGGAGCCAATACGGATGTGCCGGCCGGCGACATCGGGGTGGGCGGACGGGAAATCGGCTATCTGTTCGGCCAGTACAAGCGGATTGTCAATGAGTTCACCGGTGTTCTGACGGGCAAGGCGGTCAAGTGGGGCGGCTCTCTGATTCGGCCGGAAGCGACCGGCTACGGCTGTGTATTCTTTGCACAGAATATGCTGGCTACCCGCGGGGACAGCATTGCGGGCAAAATCTGCACGGTGTCCGGTTCCGGAAACGTGGCGCAATATACCGTGGAGAAAATCAATCAGCTCGGCGGCAAGTGTGTGACCCTGTCCGATTCGTCGGGAACCATCTATGACCCGGCCGGAATCGATGCGGAAAAACTGGCGTGGGTAATGGAGCTGAAGAATGTCCGCCGCGGACGGATTCGGGAATATGCCGATAAGTTCAAGGGCTCCCAGTATCTGGACGGCAAGCGTCCGTGGGGCATCAAATGCGATTGTGCATTCCCGTCTGCGACCCAGAATGAAATTTCCGAAGAGGATGCCAAGACGCTGGTCAAGAACGGCTGCAAACTGGTGAGTGAAGGCGCCAATATGCCGACCGAACCGGGCGGAGTCGAAGTGTTCCTGCAGAGCAAGATTCTGTACGGACCGGGCAAGGCGGCCAATGCGGGCGGTGTGGCGGTTTCGGGTCTGGAAATGGCCCAGAACGCTCAGCACACCAACTGGACCCGCGGGGAAGTTGAGCGGCGTCTGAAAGAGATTATGGATGCCATTCATACCCAAGTGAAGACCACAGCGGAAGAATACGGTGTGCCGGGCAACTATGTTGTCGGTGCCAACATTGCCGGGTTTGTCAAGGTGGCTGATGCGATGATTGACCAGGGCGTTGTGTAATCTGTTTGCGAGCATTTTGATGCCGGGTTTCAGAAGGCCTGTCTGACAAGGACAGGCCTTTTTTCTTGGAAGAATGAGCGTCGCTCTATATACTGGTCTGCTATGAATGAGCCACGAGATGTGTCCAAACTGCTGCGGCAGCACAAAGAGATGGAGTCTTTTTTTGCGGGTGATTTTACCGTGCGAAGCCGAACGATGTCAGCAAAAGTCGACTCGTCGGAAGAACCTCAGCAGCTTTTGGAGGCGATTGCCGAGGAGGTTCGGGGCTGCCGCAAGTGTGAAATCGGGAGCACACGATTGAACGCCGTGCCCGGGGAGGGCAATCCGAAGGCGCGGCTGGTTTTTGTAGGAGAAGCACCGGGGGCTGACGAAGACCAGCAGGGCCGGCCGTTTGTGGGCCGGGCCGGACAACTGCTGACGCGGATGATTGCCGCTATTGGGCTTCGCCGGGAGGATGTGTTTATCTGCAACACGCTCAAGTGCCGTCCGCCGGAAAACCGCGACCCGCGGCCTGACGAAATCTGGAATTGTCTTCCTTATCTGAAGCGGCAGCTGGACATTTTGCGGCCTGAGGTGATTGTGGCGCTGGGGTCCCACGCCGCCCGCACCCTGCTCCAGACCGATGCGGCCATCGGAAAGCTGAGAGGGTATTTTCACGAATACCGTTTTTCTGATTCAGACCGTCCGGCAAAAGTAATGCCGACCTATCATCCGGCCTATCTGCTGCGGAATTATTCCTATGAAAATCGCCAAAGAGTCTGGGAGGACTTGCAGAAGGTGGCTGATGCACTCGGGCTGAAAATTCCGCAGGGCGGAAGGCAGACAGAATCCTCCTGATTTTCTCAAAGAGAGGCAATCAGCATCCGGCTGGTGTAGAAAAGGTCTGCTCCGAGAGCTGCGGTGAGTAGAAGCCATCGTAAAAAATGCAGTCGAATCTGCTGGGTGCAGAGCCCATACACCGCCGCGATACTCAGAAAAGAAAGTCCGTACATCACGGCAGGAGTCCAGTATCCGTGCCTGTCCGGACGGCTGAAAGCGAAGAAAAAGCAGAAAACGGCCAGAAAAGCAGCCAGCAGCAGGCAAGCCAGAATCCATTTTCGGTCCGCCGGCCCTGCAACAACCATCGCCTGAGCACCTAAACCGGCCAGAACCGACAGGAAAAGCATCGGCACGGCGACCCAGACAACGGGAGGAACGTTCAGGAGCGGCTGGGAAAAGGCCAGAACAAATCCCAGCAAAGGCGGCAGCAGCACGAGGGCCCGGAGCAGGTACGAATAAACAAACAGCCCCATCACAGCCAGGATAAAGGCATTCGCATAGAATCCGATGATAATTTTGTTGGCCGGCGGAGTGGGAAACTCGAGGATGGAGAGGATATCTTCTTTGCCGATCTGCTGCGTGGAAGGCATCAGACTGTAGGGTCCCAGCCGGGGCAGCGAAGCGAGCCAGTAAAAAAGAAACAGAAAGGCAAAAGGAAGAACCAAAAGAGGAAGACGCCGCAAAGCCACAGACAGAGACGGTTTGGCTAAGCGATTCCAAAAGGCCCCCGGGCAGAAAAGCCAGGGCAAAAGCGCAATAGAGAAGCCGGCCAGAGGATGATAGAGTTTAAAACTGAGGACAAAAGGCCCGAATCCGTAGGCGGCGCCGGCTATGGCGGAGGCCCAGAAGGAGTCCAGCCATCGCCGGCTGAGCACAAAACAGCCCATCGCCGCCAGAAAGCTGTTTGCCGGCAGCAGGGTGCCCCAAAGACCCCGGCAGGACGGCAGCGGCCAAAAGAGAAAAACGGATACAGCCAAGAAAAGCAGCCCTGCCGGCAGGCCGGGATACAAAATCCGCTGCAAAACCCCTCCTTGCCTGTTTGCCGGACCCATGTTCAGGATTTCCCGCTTATTTGATGACGACCTTGCCTGTTCCGGGTGTAATCACGCCGATTTTATAGACTTCTTCTCCGGCTTTTTCCAGTCTGGCTTTCACGGCATCGGCAAAATCCGGAGCGACAATCAGGACATACCCGATTCCCATATTAAAGACCCGATACATTTCCTGTTCCTCGACAGGCCCGCGTTTTTGGAGGAAGTGGAAAATGGGGGGAATCGGCCAGGATTTCTTTTTCAGGACGGCATTGCAGTTGGGCGGAAGGACACGCGGAATATTCCCGACCAGTCCGCCGCCGGTGATATGAGCCATGCCGTGGATGATTTTTTTGGTTTTATAGGCAGACAGGACGGAGATGACCGAGCGGACGTAAATCCGTGTGGGAGTCAGGAGGATTTGGCCTAATGAGGCGCCGTCTAATTCATCCAGATGGTCTTCGAGCTGGAGTTTTTCCTGTTTAAAGCAGATATGGCGGACGAGGGTATATCCGTTGCTGTGCAGCCCGGTGGAAGCCAGGCCGAGAACGACATCACCCGGGGCTACATTTCGGCCGGTGATGATGCGGTTTCGCTCCACGACGCCGACGGCAAAACCAGCCATGTCGCATTCGTCTTCCGCATATAAATCGGGCATTTCGGCTGTTTCTCCGCCGATAAGAGCACAGTCGGCCATTCGGCAGCCGGCGGCGATTCCTTCAACCATCTCGGCAATCTGTTCCGGGATGAGTTTATGGACCGCCAGGTAATCGAGGAAAAAGAGGGGTTCGGCGCCCTGGACGAGCATGTCGTTGACATTCATTGCCACCAGGTCGATTCCGATGGAATCCATCCGGTTTATCTGGCGGGCGATGAGGATTTTGGTTCCTACGCCGTCTGTACAGGCAACCAGAACCGGGTTTTTGTAGTTTTTCTTGAATAATTTTTCATCGTAATCGAGACGAAAAAGACCGGCAAAGCCGTTTTCGAGCGGGATGACACGCGGGCCAAAGGTGGAGGCCAGTGAACGGCTGATTCTTCGAACCATTTCATCATTGGCATCAATGCTGACGCCTGCTTCCTGGTAGGAGATTTTTTTGGATGAATTCATTTAGAGTTCCGTCTCATCAAACAACTGCATTTGGTGACGTTCCAGAGAAAACTTATTCACTTGCGTATTAACGGGAATAGGATAATGTCCACTCCAGCAGGCTGTACAATAATGGTCTGCGGGGAGTGACACGCAGCTGAGCAGCCCTTCGAGGGACAAATATTCCACGGTGTCTGCTTCGAGAGCCCGACTGATTTCAGACAGCGGGACCTGATTGGCAATCAGTTCTTCCCGTGTGGGGAAATCCACGCCGTAAAAGCAGGGGAACCGAACCGGCGGACAGGCCACCCGCAGATGGATTTCGCTGGCGCCGGCCTGCCGCAGCGAGCGGATTTTTCCTTTGGTGGTTGTGCCGCGGACAACGGAATCGTCAATGACAATCACCCGCTTGCCACGTACGGCTTCTTTAACGACGGTCAGTTTGAGTTTTACTTCCAAATCCCGGAGGGCCTGACTGGGGGAGATAAAGGTGCGTCCGACATAGTGGCTGCGGACAAACCCCATATCGAAGGGAATGCCGCTTTCGAGGGAGTAGCCGATAGCGGCGGAGGTGCCGGAGTCCGGCACGGGAATGACGACATCGGCGGCAACGGGATGTTCCTGAGCCAGGCGGCGCCCGCACCGTTTGCGAACTTCATGGACATTTTCGCCGAAAACGATGCTGCTTTGTTTGGCGAAATAAACATGTTCGAAGATGCAGTGGGCCGGGGTTACGGTTCCCGGAGTAACAAAGAAGCGGCTGTGAATTCCGCCTGCGTCGAGGGTAACGATTTCGCCGGGTTCAACGTCGCGGATATAGTCGGCCTCCACGGCATCGAAGGCGCAGGTTTCGCTGGCCACACAGTAAGCGCCGTTTTTGGTTCTGCCCAGACAGAGTGGACGAATTCCGTAGGGGTCGCGGGCTGCTTCGATTCGGTCCGGAAAGAGAAAAAGCAGCGAATAAGAGCCCTGCAGATGGTTTAGGACATGCCCGAGGGGATCCGGTTTGGTGATATGAGACGGTTTGGCCAGCAGATGGACGATAATTTCGGTATCGTTGGAGGATTTGAAGATATGACCGTAGGCCTCATACTCATCCCGAAGCAGGGAAGCATTGATCAGATTGCCGTTGTGGGCTACGGCCACCTGTCCGCGGGAGTATTCACTCAGGAAGGGCTGGGCATTCATTGGTGTGGTGGAACCGGTGGTAGAATAGCGGACATGCCCAATCGCCATTGGGTTGTTCAGCCGTTCGAGGATGCCCCGTCCGGAGCGGAAGACCCGGCTGACATGCCCCATTCCTGTATAACAATGGATGTTTTCTCCGTTGCTGGAGGCAATCCCCGCGGATTCCTGGCCTCGATGCTGAAGACTGTGTAATCCGAAATACGTTTTCTGAACGGCTTCGGGATCTCCGAAAATACCGAATATCCCGCATTCTTCTTTTATTTGAGTCATAGAACCTCAGATTGGCAGATTGGAGTCAGACATCTGTCTACCTACTACCTTACCGAAGAATCCGTCCGCCGTCAACGGCAAATTCGGGAAACGGGTTGAGGAGGGGATTGGGAAATCTATTGAAAATCGAGACAGAATCTGCTAAAATGAATATTTCTTTTACTAAAATTGAAATAAAAGGATATGCAATATGGAATTTCGAGTCCCCCTTTCGCGTCCGGATGTCAATGAGTCGGATATACAAGCTGTTGTCGAGGTTCTGCGAAGTCCCTATTTGTCGCTGGGGCCGAAGGTGCGGGAGTTTGAGAAGTGTTTTGAACAGTACATAGGCCGACGCTATGCGGTGGCGGTTAACAGCGGTACCAGCGGGTTGTTTTTGTGTATGAAGGCGATGGGCTTGGGGCCAGGCGATGAGGTGATTACTACACCGTTTACGTTTATTGCCACCGTGGCAACGATTCTGATGACCGGTGCGACGCCGGTTTTTGCGGATATTGACCCGGTTACCCTGAATCTGGATGTAAAGGAGGTTGAAAAGAAAATAACCCATCGAACCAAAGCCGTTGTTCCGGTGGAGGTATTCGGCAATCCGGCGGGGATGGATAAGATTTACGAATTGGCAAAAGCCCACGGGCTGGGGGTGGTGGAGGACTGCTGCGAGGCCCTCGGTTCGGAATTGAACGGTCGAAAAGCAGGCACCTTTGGGCGGGCGGGGGTCTTTGCGTTTTATCCCAATAAGCAGATGACTACCGGCGAAGGAGGAATGATTGTGACGGATGATGAGGAAATCGCCCGCTTGTGCATTTCGCTTCGCAATCAGGGGCGGGGAAGCGGGGGCGGGTGGCTGGCCCATGAGCGTCTCGGGTACAATTACCGCCTCAGCGATATTAACTGTGCACTGGGCATTTCTCAGGTCAGGCGGATTGAAGAGTTTGTGTGCAAGCGTCAGCAGGTAGCCCAGATGTATCTGGAGCGGCTGGCGAATGAAAAACGCATTGTTCTCCCGCAGGTGCCCGGCGGAGCGAGGATGAGCTGGTTTGTGTTTGTGATTCGTCTGGCGGATACCTACCGGCCCGAGCAGCGCAACGAAGTGCTCAACCGCCTGATGGAACGGGGGATTCAGGTGAGCAACTATTTTCCGCCGGTGTATCTGCAGCCGTTTATCGCCAAAGCCCTTGGACACAAGAGCGGGGATTTTCCCGTAACGGATCGTATCAGCGCCCGCACCATCGCTCTGCCGTTTCATAACAATCTGAGCCGCGGAGAGGTCGAGCTGGTCTGTTCGGAACTGCAGGATGTTCTGGATCATCTGAATTGACCAGCGGCGTCTTTGGTTGGAGAAAAACGGCGTTTCTGCATCGATGCGTCAATGCCTTGTCTTTTGTAAGTCATTGTTGTTTCGTTGGTTATGACAATCCGAAATTTCCATTTTCCCTGTTCTTGTCAGTTGACCGGCCTGCGGATGTTTCGTAGGTTTTAATAGACGAGGCCGACTTGTTAAGGCAAATGCAAAACCAAAGAAAGATGTTTTCCGCGGGAGAAAACGATGGGTCGATTGCTGTTTCTCATGATAGTGTTTGGGGCAGGATTTGCGGCGGCCCTGTATTTGGTGGCTCCTGTCGAGGACGGCCGGACGAAGAATGAACAGACAATGACGGAACGATTGGCGGAAAGACAGCAGATGCGAGAGGATTTACTGGCTTTGTCTTGCAAAATACGTCTGGGGATGGATCAACTGATTAGTTTCGCCGAGGAAAAGTCTGTTCATCTGGCGGATTATCTTCGCCGGGAAGCGGCCAAACGGCAGGCCGAAAGCGGAAGCTGAAAAACTGCCGAAAAACCGAAACAGTCCATACGCCTGTTTTCGGTATCGTCTGTGTGCCTTGTATGCTGTGCCTGAATGCGAGGCCGAGTCCCGTTTCGGCGGTTTCCGCTCAAGGAAACCGCCGAAACGTTTTTTGTTTTTACAGAGTCCGCTGATTGGAGGGACGGTCAAGCTGGAAGGCATCGCAGACTGCAATCAGGGCCTTGTCGCCGTCCGCCAAATTAACCAGACAGCTGATTCGGATTTCGCTGGTTGTGATGGAGTCAATGTTGATTCTCGCGTTGGCCAGGGCCTGGAACATTCGATCGGCTACACCGTAATGGGACCGCATCCCAACTCCGACAATTGAAACTTCCGCCACATCCTCCCGAACAAAGACGTTCTGACAATGGACAGATTCTCGAATTTCTTCGATGGCCTGCCGGGCGGCGTCCAGGTCGGACTTGTTGACCGTAAAGAGAATGTTGGCTTTTTCCGGGCTGACTTCGGTCTGAATGATGTCATTGACGCTGACGCGTGCCTTGGCCAGATGGGAGAAGATTTTGGCGGCGTTGCCGGGCTTATTGTCCACACCGATCAGACTGATTTTGGCCAGGTCTTTCTGAATGGTTGCACCAGAAACCAGTATACCTTCCATTTTCGGGACCTCATGAGTGATTAGTGTTCCGGGATTGTTGTTCAGGCTGCTTCGGACATGAATGGCGACATTGTATTTTTTGCCGAATTCGATGGACCGGCTGTGCATGACACCGGCGCCCAAACTGGCCAGTTCGAGCATTTCATCATAGCTGATTTGCTCCATCTTGACGGCTTTAGGATAAATTCGAGGGTCGGTGGTGTAGATTCCATCGACATCGGTATAAATTTCGCAAAAACTGGCACCGAGGGCGGCGGCCAAGGCGACAGCACTGGTATCGGAACCGCCGCGTCCGAGGGTGGTGATATTGCCTTCTGCATCGACACCCTGAAAGCCCGCAACGACTACAATATACCCTTCATCGAGTTTTTTGCGGATTTTTTCCGTCCCAATGCTTTGGATGCGGGCTTTGGTATGGGTGTCGTCGGTGAGCATGCTGATTTGCGAGCCGGTGAAACTGATGGCCTTCTGTCCCATCACATAACAGGCCATGGCAAAAAGTGAAACCGTCTGCTGTTCGCCGGTGCTCAGCAGCATGTCCATTTCCCGCTTGGGCGGATTGGGATTGATTTCCATCGCATCGGCAATCAGCTCATCGGTTTGCTTTCCGCGGGCGGAGGCCACCACAACGACCTGATAGCCTTTTTGATGTGCTTCGATGGCCCGTTTCGCGGCTCGACGGATTTTCTCGGCATTTGCAACAGAGGTTCCGCCGAACTTCTGAACCAGAATGGACATAAAGGTTTTCCTTAAAACATTTCCTCTAAATGTCTCGAACAATTGGGGGATTACTATAGGCATCAGGGGGAGAAAAGTCAATACTTTTCGGTTTGCTTTTGCCAAGAAGAAAAATTAAGATTTTGCTTCCGTGGCGGGGGACCTTGTATCGAAAAGGCCGATGGAAACAAAGCTTATCAAATTGGGAAACCTGCTGAATAAGGAGGCGGTTCGAAAGGTGGTTCGTGCCCTTGAGCAGGGGGCCGTTGCGGCGCTGCCGACCGAAACGGGGTATGGGTTGGCGGCACGGGCCTTGCCGGATACATTGGCGAGGTTGGATGCCTTGAAGGAGGGTACGGCCGCACGGCATACTGTTCTTCTCGGGAAAAAGGAAGAGATTTCCAAATATGTCCCCAAGGTTCCGCTGCCAGTGATGAAACTTGTCCGAAACTGCTGGCCGGGACCGCTTCTTTTATTGTTTGAAATGGACCAGAAAAATCTTCAAAGGATGAGAAGTGTCTTTCCAGATGAAATTTGCAACTGTTTATACGGGGACGGCAGAATCGGTTTGCGTTGTCCGGAAACAGAGGAAACAAGAGAAATATCATCATCCACGGTTTTGCCTCTGCTGATGTGTTCCTTGAATCCGTATAAGTTTGATGCGTGTGCTTCTATTGCTGTTTTCGAATATTTCGAGGGCAAAATCGATTTAATTGTCGATTCGGAAGAATGCGGTATCCAAAATAAAAAGAGATTGTCGGTTGTGAAATATGGATCAACTGGTATAGAGGTCATTGAAGAGGGTTCTTTTTCGTCTGAAATGCTGCAAAAGAACAGCTTATTTAAGATATTGTTTGTCTGCAGCGGCAATACATGTCGTAGTCCGATGGCAGAGGCTATTTGCAAAAAGATTCTTTCGGATAAATTAGGTTGTTCTATTGACTCCCTTGAACGGTTTGGTTATAAGATTGGGTCAGCCGGTGTCTTTGCAGCTGACGGTCTTCGGGCGAGCAAAGAATCGGACATTGTATGTCGCGAATACGGCATTTCTTTGAACGGGCATAAGAGCCGATTGCTGACGAGACAGGAGCTTGAGGAAAGCGACCTTGTTTTTGTTATGACGGAAAGCCATTTGTCTGATATGGAGCGAATCAGGCCGGCTGATTTTCAGGTATATCTTTTGGATAAAAAGGCGGAAATTCCGGATCCGGTCGGACAGGATTTAGACGTTTACAGAAGGTGTGCCAGCCAGATAGAAAGGGCTCTTCGAGAAAGGATTGAAGAAATTTTATGATCGTTGCTGTTTCTAATGACCACCGTGGAGTGCGCTCCGGCGAGCAGATTCGAGCGATTGTGACTCAACTGGGGCATCAATGTCTGGATTTGACTCACAAGGATGACCAGGCGGTCGATTATCCGGATTACGCCTACGAAGCGGCGACGGCTGTTGCTGCCGGAAAAGCCGACCGTGCTATTTTGGTTTGCGGAACCGGTATCGGAATGTGCATTGCCGCCAACAAAATCAAGGGGATTCGTGCGGCCCTGTGCTATGATGAGCTGGCTGCCAAGGTTTCCCGGCAGCATAATGATGCGAATGTTCTGTGTTTGTCCGGCGATTTGCTCGGGCCGACGATGCTCCGGAAAATGGTTGAAGTGTGGCTGACGACGGATTTTGAAGGGGGCCGCCACCAGCGTCGGGTCCGAAAAATTCAAGCCATTGAAGAGGGTAAAGACCCGCGGGAAATTGATGGATAATTTTGTTTCTTCGTTTGCGCTGCAAGGGCCCGGACAGACGCGGCTTTTTTCTGTTGGGGTTTAGAAATAAATCTGCAGGCGAGTAAAGAAGGTTCGGCCGGGGGTTTCGTGGGCGGCAAAATAACTGATATCGTGAACCGGCGGAACGGTTTGATTGAAAAGGTCTGTCACTCCCAGCATCCATTCTCCTCTGTCCTGAGCGATTTGGCGGGTGAGGGTGATGTCCAAGCGGTTTTTCACCTCGATATCGTCCGGCGGGCTGCCGGTGGGGGTAATCGGGATCAGATTGTTATACACATAGTTGAAGTTCATTGCCCATTTCTCGTCCAGTTTCCAGCGGACGCGCAGTCCTGTTTTGTGCTCGGAGGGGAAGAAAGCACGAATATTCTGGTTGCTGAAATCTGTTCTCAAATGATTGAAGCTGTAAAAGGCGGCGGCTGTAAAAGAGCGGTCTCGAAAAGTCAGTTCACAGTCCGTACCCCAGGCGTCGGCTCCGTTGATATTGAAAAAGGCGCTGTTCTGAACAGGACCGAATCCACTGACAATTTCACTTCCAATGAGCTTTTCCATTCGCTGATAATACACATCGGCGCGGAGCAGAAGGCGCTCGGTCAGCTGTCCGCTGTATCCGGCTTCGATGGACGAGACGGATTCATTTTTGAGCCGTTCGGGTGTTGGAAGGATATTCACCAGTCCCATCAGTCCAGTCAGCGCGGTTTCCCGCAGCATGATGGAGGGGGCTCGGAAAGCCCTGGCAATACCGGCCCGCAGAATATGACTGCGGGCTTCATCGAGGGCGTATAAGGAAGACAGGCGGAGGGAACCGTCTGTTCCGCTTTCGCTGTACCGGTCGATTCGGCCTTGCGCTTCGAGGGTCAGCCGGTCAGTCAATTTGACTTGATCCATCAGGAAAAAGCCGGTCCAATACTCTTCATAACGCCTTTGGTCAAAAAGGATTTCTCCGAAAAGGGTTTTGTTTCGGTTTCTGATTTGCGTCCATCGGACATTGGCACCCATCGTGATTTTGTGGTTTTCGCTCGGATGGAATGTTATCTGGCCTTCCAGGTCATTTTCAAAATAATCATAGCGTTCAAGAATGAAGGGAGTTTGATAGGCAGCGTAGTTTCCATACCATTGCAGGTGACCGCTGACTTCTTCATCGACGCCGAATTCAGTCCGGGAAAACAGGCGAAGCATTTCGATGTGTACGTCATTTTGGGGAAAACGGCCGCACATTTCACGGTCTCCGGTCTGATTAGAAGAATAGGCCGCTCCAAACGTCCATTTTGAGGAGGAGTTTATGTCATGCGAGAAAATGGAGTCGGTTTTCCAGGTACGCAGAAAATCGCGTGCAGGGTACGTTTGTACCGGAATCAGCGGGGCCATAGCCGGATACCCAAGCTGGTACTCTCCGGCACCGGCGGAATCGGAATCTTCTATTTTTTCAAAACCGGTTGAGATTTTCCAGGCCCATTTCTCTTTGGAATCGGCCAACCGCAGATGGGTGAAGTTGTCGCCATATTCGTTAATAGTTGTACTCAATAATCCGCCTAATTTGTCAGGTTTTTTCGTAATGATGTTGATCAGGCCGGTAAAAGCGTTGGCTCCCCAGGCGGCTCCTGCCGGCCCTCGCACGATTTCGATTTGTTCTATGTCTTCGAGGAAAATCGGCAGATTCAGCCAGTTTGGAGCCCCAAAGACAGGATTCATTATGCTTTTGCCGTCCAGAAGGACGAGGGTGCGGTCGGCGTATTCACTGTGCATTCCGTGGACCCCGACAATGGAGCGGGTTCGGTCCAGTCTTGCGACATCCAAGCCGGTGTAAAACTGAAGAATTTCCGGGATATTCGTCAAACCGCTGGCCCGGATTTCTTCTGCGGTGATGATACTAACCGGGAGATGGCTTTCCGTTAATTTCTGTTCGGTTCTGGAGGAGGAAACCACCAGAGAGACATTCATCAGTTCTTCCAGGGACATATCAAAGAGGTTTTTCTCTGCAAACGAATCGGCCTGAAAGAACCGGGGGCCAAAAGGGCAGAAAACGAGTCCCACAAGAAGCACACCAAGCGGTCCTGAGAAATGCCGCCTCTGCAGGGGTTTTCGTTTTCCGGCCTGATGAGAAAAAAAACTTTTCATGAATCCAGAAAAAATGCTGTTGCGGTTTCCTGTCTGATTCTGCCGGCTTAATAGGTAATTTTTCTTCGGCAAATGAGGAGATGTACTTAATTGGCGGTCGTGGGGGCAGAGGAGCTTTTAATCGATTTAAACGAATGTCCGATAATTGTTTTCGGAAGAAGAAAAAGAAGGTTCAGAGGCGCTCTGAGGGATTGAGCATTTCGTTCAGGGAGCCGGAGCGGAAGCCCTGCAAGTCGAGGGTGATGTATCGAAATCCGAGAGATTTGAATGTTTCTACAATTTGATTCCGGCTGTGGTCTTCGGTTAAGAGGTTCATTTGGGCAGGGCGTACTTCGATGCGGGCCAAAATGCCGTGATGGCGTACTCGAAACTCGGAAAGGCCTAAGGAGCGGAGGAAATCTTCTGCTTGTTCGACTTGGCGGAGATTTTGTTCTGTAATTTCGATTCCATACGCGATGCGAGAGGCCAAACAAGGAGAGGCTGGAAGGTCTGCAGTCGGCAGGTTCATCTGACGGCTGAGGAGTCGGATCTCTTCTTTTGTTAATTGAGCATCTCTGAGCGGAGTAAGAATATTTAAGGCCGCAATGGCTCGGGAGCCGGGCCTGAAGTCATTTTGGTCATCCCAATTGCTGCCGCAGGCCAATCTGGGAAACCCCTCTTGTTCAGCGCGGCGGCGGATGGTGAGCATTTGATGGCTTTTGCAGTGGAAACAGCGATCTGCTTTGTTGGCGATATAGTTTGGGTCATTCAGTTCCGTCAGCGGAATTTCGAGGAGACGGATTTGCAATAGTTCGGCGATTTGTCGAGCTTGATGAAGCTGATGCTGTGAAAGGGAAGGACTGACACCGATGCAGGCCAGAACATTTCGGCGTCCAAGTGTTTGGACGGCCGCTGCCGCAAGGAAAGTACTGTCCACGCCTCCAGAAAAGGCCACCGCAAGTCTTTGCAGGGCCTTGAGGGTCTTTTGGAGATTTTCGTA
This sequence comes from uncultured Phycisphaerae bacterium, assembly GCA_937949545.1. Lineage (GTDB taxonomy): Bacteria > Planctomycetota > Phycisphaerae > Sedimentisphaerales > Anaerohalosphaeraceae > JAHDQI01. Next base: position 1,256 of record CALEDR010000017.1, on the reverse strand, counting down.
TTTTTCATTCAACTTCATTGCAGAGAACCTTTCTGAAAAAAGATACGTAAAAGAAAGCAATTTTGACAAGAGAAAATCATTGTCTTTATACAGATAGGTAATATCTGAAATAGTCGTTAAAGTTCCTGTGGAGGAATGACGAAAAAAATTAAAAAATTTTTTAAAATGCTATTGACGTGAAAACTTTTGGAGTTATATTAACACATCTCAGATGAACGAGCGGACAAGTAAGCTCTTAATGAGAATTGCTTGGCCGCTTATTGTTTCGGCTCAGCGAGAAACAGTCTGAGAAGCTCTTTGGCAAGTTAACAGTTGATACCATCCTAAGCAGCGAGACCGCAGGACCTCGGGCTCTCACGAATCCGGTTCGAGGCCCTCCAAAATTGGTGTGTTGAAAAACCTTTGCGGGGTCGAAAGACCCTGCGGGATTCAACCGGTTCTCGTTGCGTGAGCGAGTTTTGAGTTGAGTTTAGCTGAAGATAACCGTCTCTTCGGAGACGGGAGTCAGCGATACAAATTGAAGAGTTTGATCCTGGCTCAGAACGAACGCTGGCGGCGTGGCTAAGACATGCAAGTCGAACGGACTGGTCAATTTATTGAACAGTTAGTGGCGAAAGGGTTAGTAACGGATAGGTAACGTACCCTGTGCTTTGGGATAGCGTCAGTTGCCTTCGGGCAACTTTCCGAAAGGGGCGGTAATACCAGATAATATCATTTGTCGATAGGCAGATGATAAAAGATTTATCGGCATAGGAGCGGCCTGTTTCTTATCAGCTTGTTGGTGAGGTAATGGCTCACCAAGGCAACGACGAGTAGCGGGACTGAGAGGTTGGCCCGCAACATCGGGACTGAGACACTGCCCGGACCTCCACGGAGGGCTGCAGTAACGAATATTGTGCAATGGGCGAAAGCCTGACACAGCGACGCCGCGTGTAGGAGGAAGTCCTTCGGGATGTAAACTACTGTCAGGGTAAAGAAAGTCTGTTTCGGCAGATTGATCTACCCCAGAGGAAGTCACGGCTAACTTCGTGCCAGCAGCCGCGGTAAGACGAAGGTGGCAAGCGTTGTTCGGTATTACTGGGCTTAAAGCGTGTGTAGGCGGAAATGTAAGCGTTTTGTGAAATCCCTCGGCTTAACCGAGGAATTGCTTGACGAACTGCGTTTCTTGAGGCAGGTAGGGGTGCGCAGAACTCTTGGTGGAGCGGTGGAATGCGTAGATATCAAGAGGAATGCCGGTGGAGAAGTCGGTGCACTGG
>CALEDR010000016.1 GCA_937949545.1 uncultured Phycisphaerae bacterium | reverse complement strand
CCGTTATCAAACTGAAGCACAGCAATTCCTTCTCGCAGCCAGAGGGGCTCCGTCTGCGTGTTTAATCGCATCCCCTCCCGCAGCCCCCGTTCCGGAGAGGCCCAGCGGGCGTTCAGGGTCTCCGTCAGCGTCGCGACTTCTACCCCGCGTCCGGCGGGTCCAAGCAGAGCATAGACAATCAGGAAAATCAGGGCTGCCGAAGAAACCATCAGGGAATACAGGGAAAGCTTGCTCACCTTATAAGAATGTCCTTGGGTGCGGTCAGTTGGAAGAAAGGGTTCTGCTGTGGTTGTCTCGGTTTTCTCAATCTGAACAGGGTCAGCGGTTTGTTCGTTCAAAGCCAGCTCTCGCCAAAAAGCCGCATCCGTAGAATCCCCGCACAGACAGACATCGTTTTGAACGCCATCCGGCTGAATTCCGCACGGCTCATGGAAAATCGCAATAATCGCAATGGTTCGTCCGTAATACCGCCGCGCATCCGGAGAGCTTTTTAGAAGGAACGAGAGCCGATTGAACTGTTCATCGGTCAGAGACCCGTCCAGTTCCTTCTGAATCAGCTCAGCCAGTTCTTTTCGAAGCAGTTCATTCATTCGACCGCTCCTTCCCGCCGAAGCGTCTGTTCAATGCAGACCTGCAGGGCATCCTGAAGGCGGGCAAATGCCTTGTACATCCCGAAAACCGGCTTGCCAACCATGGCGGCAATCGCTTTGATAGTCATTCCATCCTGATAACGGAGCCGAAGCAGTTTTTGGTTTGTTTCGTTCAGTTTCTGAAAACACTGCCGGAGGGCCTCGGTCAGAGCATTGGCATTTTTCATTTCGTTCAGGGTGGTGTCGGCCAGGTCTTTGAGCAAGGCGTCGTCAAACTGGATTCTGGATCTTTTATGTTCGTTAAAGAATTTCAAAACTAAGTTTTGCGCGATAGTGATACCCCAGGCTAAAAAACTGCTTCCCTGTTGAAACTCGTCAAACTTTCTCCACATTACAGCGGCGGTTTCCTGCAGCAAATCGTTGGCATCGGTGTAATTATGGACGGAGGAAAGGATATAGGCGTAAAAATTCCTCTGATATGTCATAAATAACTGAAAAAACAATTCTTCTTTGGGTTTCTGAGCGTTTGGCATCGTTTGTTTTGATTCGTTTTCCTGCATTTTGACGTTTCCTCCTTCAGTAATACCGCCGGGCAGGGCAGTTGGACAAAAAATGAATCGTTTTTTTCGGAAATTAAGGATTTTATCGTTATTTTCAGCTTTTGGACTTGACAGAACGTGCCGAAAAATAGATAATGGGAAAGTAAACGTTTACTGAATAGAGCCATGGGGAGGTCGTCGGGGGCAGACGTTCGATTCAGTAAAAAGTTCCGGGAGAAGAGAGATGGGAAAAATTGCCTGCCTGCATTCTATATCCCTGTTTCCGTCTTTGATTATCGGGTATTCTGCTGTATCCCTGTCGCCATCTGAGAGGAGATGAATGATGCGCCCCAAACAACCCCCTTTTATGACCGCCTTTGTCCTGTGTTTTTCTTCACTGCTTTGGGCCAATGCAAATGTCCTTATTAACCCCGGTTTTGAAGACGGCACCGCCGGCTGGACAGCCCGCAGCTGCACCATCAGTACTGTCACCTCTCCGGTCCGTTCCGGTACTTACAGTGCCCGCGCAACGGGACGAACGGCAACCTGGCAGGGCATCCAGCAAACCCTGATGGACAAAGTGGTTGTGGGGCAGACCTATCAGATTTCCGGCTATGTGCGCGTCAGCACGGCCAGTGCTCAGGTTATCATTTCCATTCAAAAGACGGACGGAAACGGGACGACCTATACCAATGTGGCAAGCGGCACGGCAAACAACACCGGTTGGGTGTATCTATCCGGCAATTATACCGTTACGGTCAGCGGCACGCTTACGGAACTGTGGGTCTATTTTGAAGGTCCTGCCTCCGGAGTCGATTTGTTTGTGGATGATGCCTCTGTTTACGGTCCGACGGTCAGCAATGAGGCCGCCCTCCAGATATCCCCGACAACCCGCTATCAGATGATTGAGGGGTTTGGGGCCGCCGGCGCCTGGTATGAAGGGATGCTCACCGGACATACCCAAAAGGCGACCCTGTATAACCTCCTGTTCCGTGACCTCGGTCTGGATATTTACCGTGTTCGCAATACCTATAACCAGTCCGGCGGAGCGGACTACATGAGCCGTTCAGCTCAAATCATTGCCGCCGGTCAGGCTGCGCTCGGTCGTCCCCTGAAAATCTTGCTCTCCTGCTGGTCGCCGCCGGCCTATCTCAAGAGCAACGGGGATACCGCCAACGGCGGGACACTCATCGGCGGTCCTTCTAATTATGCCTATGACCAGCTGGCCGACTGGTTTGTCGACAGCATCACCGCCTGGAACAATCTGGGCGTTACAATTGATTATCTGAGCATCCAGAATGAACCCGACTGGACCGCTTCCTGGGACACCTGCCGGTATGAACCGAGCGAGACCTCAACCTATGCCGGCTACAACAAGGCCTTTCAGGCCGTTTACAATAAGCTGTATGCCCGTTTCGGCACGGCGATGCCCAAGATGCTGGCTCCGGAGACCACCGGTTTGTACGGCGCTGCCGGCAGCAGCCCCTCGGCCTATATCTCGGCTTTGTTCAATCAGGCCCAGGTGTACGGGTATGCTCACCATCTTTACAACATCAACGCCGGCGATAATCCCGATGCCTATCTGACGGCGATGCAGAACTTCCGGGCGCAATGGGGCACCAAGCCGCTCTTTCAGACGGAATATGAGAAGGCCGCCGGCAGCTGGCCCGACGCTTACAATATTGCCCTGCTGCTGCACAACTCGCTGACCGTCGAGCAGGTCAGCGCCTATTTGTATTGGGATTTATTCTGGGGCAATGAAGGGGGGCTGATTACGCTTAATTCCACTTCCACTTACACCATCAACTCGGACTACTGGGGGTTTAAGCATTTTTCGGCTTTTATCCATTCCGGCTGGCAGCGGATTGAGGCCTCTTCCAGCTCCCCGCTGCTGCGCATCTCCGCCTATATCAGCCCTGACAGTCAGAACCTGACTGCCGTTCTGATCAACACCAGCAGCACAACGGTAAACGCATCGGCGGCCTTTCCCGGATACACCGTTACCGGCGGGACCCTCTATCGCACCACGCAGACGCAAAACTGCGTGAACCTTGGTTCTTACAGCGGCGGAACTCTTTCTCTCCCGCCGAAATCCGTTACCACACTGGCCCTGACCGGCTATGCGGGGCCTTCCCGCATGCTGATTGTTTCTTCCACGCCGGGCGGTACGGTCATTTCCCCCGGCACAGGCACGTTTTCCTACGGGAATGGAACACAGATCTCTCTGACGGCTTCTGCGGCGGCGGATTATCGATTTACGGGCTGGACCGGAACGGCTGTGGATGTGGGCAAAGTAGCCAATCCGGCTGCGGCGGCTACCACGATTCTTATGGATGGAGACTATACCGTAACAGCTACGTTTGCTTTGGACGAACTGCCGCCGGCGCCGACGCCGGCGTGGCTGACGCCTCCGACGGCGGTTGGGGCCAACCGCATTACGATGACAGCGTCGGCCTGCACCGACGACAGTCCGCCGGTGGAGTATTTCTTTGAGTGTACAACGGATGCCTCTGCCAGCAGCGGCTGGCAGACCGGCACTGCCTATACGGCCCAGGGGCTGTCTCCGCTGACGCTTTACCGCTTCCGGGTCAAGGCGCGCGACAATACGAGCCGGCGGAATGAAACGGACTGGTCGGATGTTCGCTCGGCCCGAACCCAGCTGCCCCGTGTGACGGTGAGTTCCTTGGGGGCCGGCTGGCAAAGCGGCCTGAGCCGTGCTCCGGAGCCGGGAAGCAATCGGCTGCTGATTTTTACCGCCCATGCGGAGCATACGTCGGCCGTAACGCTCAACAGCGTCACCTATGGCGGCCGGCCGATGACTAAAATCCTTGAACAAAGTGTCGGGACGACGACACGGGCCTATGCGGCGGTGTTCATTCTGGATGAGGCGGGCATTGCCGCCGCCTCGGGCAGTACCTTCGTGCCTTCCTGGAGCGTCAGCCCCAGCAGTGGTGCCGGCTATGCGAACATTTTCCTGACCGGCGTCAATCAGGCAGCGCCGATTGGCCCCAAGGCCTTCAACGCCTCAGGTTCCAGTACCCCCAATCCAATTGCCACTTCTGCTTTGGCGACGGAAGCGGGCGATCTGGTGATTGTGGCGGGTGCGTGCGGGAATGAAGGAACCTACACCGTCAACAATGATTTTACGAAAGGAATTGAAGTGGCGATTTCGTCTGCCGACGGTGTGGTCGGGCACAAATCGGCGACCGGAGCGGCCGAAATCCCCAGTTTGACTCATTCCAATGTGAATCGTCAGGTCATCCTCGGTTTCGTTGTGCAGGCGGCGACAATCAGCTGGCTGTACGGCGATTTTCTCCAGAGCGGTAATGTCGATATGGCCGACCTGGCCGAACTGGCCTGGCTGTGGATGAGGGAGGACTGCGGACCGGCCGACGTCAATGACGACTGCTGGATTGACCTGACGGAACTGTCTGAATTTACCGCCAACTGGCTGCTGTCTTACTGATAGCAGTAGAGGCGGAACCGTTGCACGCCGTACTCGCCCATCGGCAGCCGGACGTGACGGCCCTGATGGCTTTCATCGCCGCTGAGCCGGCGTGTCCGCACCCATTGTCCATCGCGGAACAGTCCCTCTTCAATCCATAAAATCCCAACGTTTTCATTTGGATTGGCGGATTGAAAGGTCAGGATAAGTCCCTGTCCAGCGGCCCAAAAGGTGTCCGGTCCGACCTGGGCAATCAGGCCGCCCGCCTGCGGCCACAGAGGGGCTTTCGGGTCTCCTCCGGACCAGCCCCAGGTGTAATCGTGGCGAATGTGAAAGCGGTATTGACCCAACCGGACATTGTCTGCGGATTTTTCCTTATCCAAAAGTACCCCGTACATCGCCGGCGGTTCTTTGGAGGATGTCAGTTCCCCAAACAGTCCCCCCAGAACCGCATACGCCTGCCCGAGGGCCGCCGCCGTCTTCTCATCAGCTGTGTCAATTGCAAAGGGACTAAAACCGATGGCCCGGTGTTTCCCGACGGCATAAAACACCTGTACGCCGCATTCCGGCCCCTTTCGGATTTCCGGAATAAACAGCGGATTATCTGTTCGGGTGTACTGTTCGCACCAGAATGCTGCATTGGGGAAATAAATATCGGGAGCCAAAAAATCAATGTCTTTGGCTGCCGCCTTCCAGATGTCCATCAGATGCGGCAGGGGGCCTCCGCTGGGGTACTCGCCCGGCTTTTTATTCGGACGATTCAGGGCTGCATTGACAAACATCGGCAGCGGATACTCCGCCTTGCCCGCCGCCGCGACCGCCTGCACATAACGCCCGTAGTGCCAGGCCGTAAAAATCTCATCCGTTTCGAGCCCTTTGCCGAAGACTTGCTGCCAGGTGCCGCCGGTGCGAAAGCCCCGTTTGGCCCAAAGAGCCCGCAGGGTCGGATGCAGGGTCTCTTTTCGGCTTGTCAGATGGTCCATTAACTCCTTCGGCACAGGGCCGGCAAAGGCCTCATTGGCCGCCCGGCCCCATTCCCGCGCATCCTCCAGCATTCCGACTTCGTTTTCCACCTGCACCATAAGGACGGTCTGCTGTTTTTCATCAACTTGGCGTAGGTGCCGCATCAGGGCCTGGAACGCCGCTGTATCCGCCCGCAGATTCTCCGGACAGAAGGCCGACAAGATTTCCAGTGTCCGCCCGTCCTTGAGCCGCACGCGCTCGAACCGCCGCCAGTCCTGTTTGACCCACGCCGGCGCATAGCAGGACATGCTGTTTTTCCAGGTCCCAAACCACAGCAGAACCAGCCGCATCTGATGCGCCCGTGCCTGCTCAATCAGGCCGTCCACCTGCGAGAAATCAAAGCGTCCCTCTTCGGGCTCGATCAGGTCCCAGTACACCGGCACCAGCACGGTATTCATCCGCATCTGTTTGAATCGCGGCCAGGCGGGTTCCAGATAGGACAGCTCCGTCGCCGCCGAATTGCCGACTTCGCCGCCCAGCATCAGAAACGGCTTGTTCTCGACAAACAAATAAAGATGCTCGCCGAATCGCCGCAGGTGCGGGATATCCCCTGCAAAAACCGTCCCCGTCCAGAGCAGCCAGCCCCACAAAACGCATCGAGCCCGCATAGAGCATCTCCCTTCTCTTCTGTTTGACGCGTTGTTTTTCGATTATTTCTGAACCGTCAGAATCACCTTCTGAAGGTCTTCGTCTCGGGAGGAGTTGCCGACCATGATTTCAAACTCGCCCGGCTCCACCGTGTAATTCATATGGATGTCGTAAAACGCCAGATGCTCCGGTTCAATCGGCAGGGCGACGGTTTGGGTCTGTCCAGGCGGCAGGGTAATGCGTTTGAATCCCTTCAGCTCCTTGACCGGCCGCGTTACGGAACTGACGCAGTCCCGGATGTACATCTGGACGACTTCGTCTCCGGCAAGTTTGCCGGTGTTGGTCACGTCAACCAAAACGCGCGTGGATTGATCACGCCGAATCAGGCTTTTCTCCAGACGCAGATTCTGGAATCGGAACGTCGTATAGCTGAGCCCGTAGCCGAACGCAAACAGCGGGCTGATTTCGTCGAAGAGATACCCGCGCCGGGCGGACGGCTTGTAGTTGTAGTAGGCCGGAATATGTCCCACCGAACGGGGAAACGTAATCGGCAGTTTTCCGCTCGGATTGACCTGTCCGAACAGGACCTCAGCCACGGCCCGCCCGGCCTCCTGCCCCAGATACCAGCACTCAAAAATCACCGGCACCTTGGCGGTCAGATTGCGGACGGACAAAGGCCGGCCGTTGAACAGCAGGGCGATGATGGGCTTGCCGGTTTCCGCCAGTGCATTGACCAGCTCATCCTGCAGACCCACCATCTCCAGACTGGCCCGGTCGCCCAGATGATTCTTCTCATAGGCCTCCCGCGAGGTTTGTTCGTTGCCGCCGATGGCCAAAATGACGACATCGGCCCGCCGGGCGGCCTGGACCGCTTCGGCAATCGATTTGCGGTCTTGGGCCGGATCGCTGAGCACCACCTCATCCTGCGCCCAGGAGCCGCCGACCGTAATCTTGCATCCTTCGTGATAGAGCACATCGGCCTGTCTGCCGACATAGTCCCGGATGCCCTGCAGGACCGTAACAAAATGTTTGGGGGTGCTGCTGTAGCCGCCCAACAGCACGCGGTCGGCGTTGGGGCCGATGACTGCAATCGTCCGGATTTGCTTTAAATCCAGCGGAGCAAGGCCGCCTTCGTTTTTCAGAAGTGTAATTGTTTTGCGGGCCGCCTCCAGCGCCAGCTGGGCATGGGCCGGGCATCCCACGACTTTTTCGGCTTCGTCCGGGTCCACGTACGGGTCTTCAAAAAGTCCCATCCGAAACTTCCATTCGAGCATCGGGGCAATCAGCTCATCCAGCACCGATTCTTCAATCAGGCCTTCCCGCACCGCCGCAACCAGATGCGGATAGCAGTCCGGCTCCGGCAGCTCGATGTTGACGCCCGCCTTGGCCGCCAGCACCGCGGCTTCTTTTTGACCGGCCGCTACGTGATGGCCGAAAAGCCCGGGCCGGTCATACAGTTCCCGAACGGCGTAATAGTCGGAAACCACGTATCCTTGGAAGCCCCATTCTTTCCGCAACACATCCCGCAGCAGCCATCGGTTGGCATGAGAGGGCACGCCGTCGATTTCATTGTAGGAGGCCATCACGCTTACAGCCCCCGCCTCGATGCATTTTTTGAACGGGTACAAAAATACCTCGCGCAGAATCCGCATCGACACATTGACCGGGGCGCAGTTGGTGCCCGATTCCGGCTGACCGTGAGCCGCAAAGTGTTTGAGCGTGGCAATCAGATGTTTTTTGTCCCGATACGTGCGGTCCCCTTGAAAGCCCCGCACCGCAGCCGAACCCATACACGCTGCCAAATACGGATCTTCCCCAAAGGTTTCTTCCACGCGTCCCCAGCGCGGGTCTCGTGCGACATCCACTACCGGGGTAAGCGCCTGATGTGTTCCCCGCACCCGGGCTTCATATGCCGTCATTGCATACAGCCGTTCAGCCAGTTCCGGGTCAAATGTGGAAGCCAGACCGATTGGCTGCGGAAAACTGGTGGCCTCCGGCGCCGCATGTCCATGAAGGCATTCCTCGTGAAAAATAACTGGAATCCCTAATCGGCTGTTTTCCATGAAAAATTTCTGAATCGCATTCGTCAGCTCCGCCGTCTGACGCGGTCTCGTGCCCCCTCCAGCATCGCTTGGACGTCCCACCTGACCCAGGCCGTAGCCCTCTGGATAATGGGCCTTGGCCTTCTCCAGGTCAAATTCGCCTTTTTCGTTCAGAAGGGAGGTCTTTTTGTCGTTCCAAACACAGAGCATTTGTGCAACTTTTTCTTCGAGGGTCATTCGAGAGAGAAGGTCCTGAACCCGTTTTTCCACAGGCAGAGAGGGATTTAGATAAGAAGGTTTGCTCTTGGATGCTGTTTTCATTTTTGGATGTTCTTTCTCCAGTATAGCAGTTATTTACAAAAAAACTTACTCTCTAGGGAAAACCCCATGGTTTTTCACCTTTTCCAAACTCCCTTCTCTCTGAAATCAATTATCCGTCAGGGGAGGGCTTTTTGTCAAATGTTTCCCCCTGTTTGGACGAAGTTTTTCGCTGGTTCCTGACCCCCTGTAAAAAGGCGGTTTTCCGGGCAAAATACCGGTTTTAGACCGGACAGGTTATTTGCACTCCTCGGCCGCTTTTACAACGGCATAAAAAGCCGGTTTGGGTTTGCCTTGGCGGTCAAACAGGAGCGGGTAGTCGGACCGCCCGCGCACCGGCCAATTATTCCGCCAGGAGTTTCCGTCGTGGACATTCCAGAAGGTTACCCGGTCAATTTTGTCGGCGTGCTTGCAGAAGAGGGCAAAGATATCCGCATACCGTTTGGCCAGTTTTTCCTGCATTTCATCAGGCAGGCCGTCCGGCCAGGGATTCAGTTCTTTCCGAAGTTCGTAATTCTGGGAAATATCAGCTCCGGTTTGCCGGCTGGCGTGCGGGAGCACCGTCACGTCCAGTTCCGTAATCATCACTTTCAGCCCGAGGGCGGCAAAGGTTTCGATGCTTTTTTCGGCCTCTTCCAGATCCGGATAATCCAGTCCCCAATGCCCCTGCATCCCGACCCCGTCAATCCGGATACCCTTCTCCCGCAGTTCATTGACCAGACTGACGATGGTTTGCCGCTTGCCGGGCTTCCACTCGTCATAATCGTTGTAGTACAGTTCTGCCTCTGGATCGGCGGCATGGGCGAACTCGAAGGCTCGGGCGATGTAATCCGGGCCGATGATTTGCAGCCATGGGCTTTTGCGCAGGCTGCCATCCGCCTCGATAGCCTCATTGACTACGTCCCATGCGTGGACACGGCCTTTGTAGCGGCCGACTACGGTTTCGATATGGTCTTTCATCCGCTGCAGGAGCAGCTGTCTGTTTGCCGGACCGCCTTCAGGATTCTGAAAGACCCAGCGCGGGGTCTGACTGTGCCAGACAAGGGTATGACCGACGATAAACATCTTGTTTTTCTGTCCGAATTCCACAAACTTGTCGGCCAGCTCAAAGGAATACTCATTCGGATTGGGATGTATCCGCTCCCATTTCATCTCATTTTCCGCTGTGATGGTGTTGCAGTGTTTGAGAACCAGGGCGATATCAGAAGGAATTCGTTCCCGGATATGCTCGGCATTCAGGGCTGCTCCTATTCGGAATTTGCCGGCAAAAACGTCTTTTAAAGCCGGCTCCTGTTTTTCGGATGCCTGAACGGGCTGAACCAGCAAAACGGCTGCCGTCACGAGAATGCTCCATTTTCCCCGCTTCATCAGTTGATCCCTTTCCATGCTAAAGTTACTGGATTGATTGGCGTTCATATTGTTTTCGACGTGCGATCAGATCGCTTTCAATCTGCTTCATCCGCTGGTTGCTCAGCGGATAAAAGAGCATCAGGGCCGCTCCGAGGAAGGCGAAAACCGACGGATAAAGACTCATGCTCATCCGAATGCCTGTCAGGGCTGTCGGGGTCTGCACCGGATTTTCTGCGTTGTATCCGTAAGCCGCCAGAATCCATGCCAGCAGGGCCCCGCCGACAGCCACCCCCATCTTGAGGGCAAAGAGCGAGGCAGCCATAATCAGGGCTGTCGCGCGCCGGTTGTTTTTCCATTCCGAATAATCGGCGGTATCCGTATAAATCGCCCATTGCAGCACAGAGACCGGCCCGACCGAGAAGGAGGCAATCAGCTGCAGGACCAGCAGCAGCCCGAGGTTATCTCGATCCAGAAAATAAACGGCAGCTGTGGACAGACCGCAGAGGGTTAAAAAGAATAAATAGGCCTGGGGTTTGCCCAACCGCAGGCTGAACCATTTGGACAGGACCGCCCCCGCCAGCGTAAATACCGTCCCGGCCATCAGGTAGTAAGAAAACAGGTCGTCATAAGGAATGGTTTTGGTCATTCCGAACAGACTGATTTCTCTGTCCTGAATATAGTATTTGAAAAAGTAGGGGATACAGCTGCCGCGCATGACGATAAAGGCCAACTGAAAGACGGTCGCTCCGCCGATCAGAAGCCAGGGGATATTGGTGAACAAATCTTTTAAATCATGAAGAATCGTATTTTTCCCTTTGGGCGGCTGCACTCGTTCCCGGGTTGTGGCGAAGGTAGCCAGGAATAAAAGGACGGCTGCGCAGGAGAAAACGACCGCCGCCCATTGCCAACCGACGGCTTCGTTGCCTTTGCCGAAGAACCGCACCATCCTTGTCAGAAGCAACTGAACGCTGAAGGTGCCCGCAAAGGCCAGAGCAAACCGGAAGGCGGACACCACCGTTCGGTCCATTGAGTCCGGCGTGATGACCCCCATCAGAGCGGAGTACGGCACGTTAATGGCCGTATAAATCATCGTCATTGCCGTATAGGTTACATACGCCCAAATCAGTTTGCCCGTCGGTCCCAGATTCGGCGTGGTAAGCATCAATACCCCCAGCACGCCGAACGGCACCGCACACCAGAGCAGCCACGGGCGGAATTTTCCCCATCGCGAATTGGTCCGGTCGGCAATCATCCCCATAATCGGATCATTTACGGCGTCCCAGATTCGAGTCACCAGCATCATTGTTCCCAGCGCTGCTGCGGGAATCCCGAAGACGTCTGTGTAAAAATAGGACAGATAAATGATGAAAATCTGGAAAAAAAGATTGGAAGCCGCATCGCCAAGACCGTAGCCGATTTTTTCGCCGATTGAAAGTTTTTTCACTCCGTTTTCCATAAAAGTCTCCTGTGTTGTTTTCGGCTCTGTGAATTTACTGTTGCGCGTTCTTTTTTTCAATGGATGCGGCTGCAAACTGTCCGAAATATTTTAAGCAGACATCCCGCCACTGCCGGGCATTGTCCGCCTGCAGGGCCAGCCGGCGGCTCACTTCGTCGAAAATCGGCCGGTCGATTTTGCCCTCCAGCGTTTTCCAGGTCCGCTGCATCCATTCCACGTATTCTACGCCGCGCTGATAGCGGACCTGCATTTCCTCCCAGAGTGTCCGTCCGGAGCTCATTCGCCAGTCCCAGGGTAGATGATGAAACCACAGTAGATATTTTTCCGGACAGGTTTTCGGGTTATCGAGGAGTTCCCGCAGCGGCGGATGATACTGGCTGACGGCATTGCTTCCTTTGGAGCTTCGGTCAAAACCGATTCCGGTTTTGGAGGCCCGGTGATAATACGTGGAGCTCCAGTCATGCCGGCCGGGATGCACATAATCCGGAGCCGGTCCGTAGTGGTGTCCTTCCGCCATGAGGTGGGCCAGTCCCAGCGGCGTCATGTAATCCACGCAGGCCTCCCACGAACCCGCCATCATTTCGGCAATGAGATTGACCGCCTTCGGATCGCGTGTCAAGGTCATCTGAATCCACTCCCGGGCGACGGCGTCCGCCGAGAGCGTATAATCCCAGGCCAGCCGGCCGAACGCATACCAGTTGGCCTGCGAGAAGGGATGTCCCGTCCAGTTGGCATCCGTCCCAAGGCCCGACACACCGGCAATTCCGCTGAGTGTATGCCCTTCCGCCGAGCCGTCCACAATCCGGCCGACCGTCGTTCCCGGCCCGTACGCATACGTATCCGCTTCCAAAACCTCCTTCCATTGCGGCCCCAGATATACCAAATGTTTGGCCTGCCCCGTATATTCCTGCGTAATTTGAAGCTCCAGCATCAGCGGCGTTTTCGGCATCGCCCCCAAAAGAGGATTAATCGGCTCACGCGGCTGAAAATCAATCGGACCGTTCTTCGTCTGCACCAGCACATTCGAGGCAAACTTCCCATCCAGCGGCACAAACTCCAGATACGCGCATTTGGCCCGGTCTTCATCAATCGTCAGGTCATACACAAACGAGCGCCACATGACAATCCCATGAAACGGTGCCAGCGCCTCCGCCAGCAGATTGGCACCGTCCGCATGGGTTCGCCCGTACATCTGCGGTCCGGGCTGTCCTTCCGAATACGCCTTGACCAGAAAGCCTCCAAAGTCCGGAATCAGGGTGTAGATTTCTTTGGCTTTTTCCTTCCACCAGTTCCGCACAGCCGGTTCCAGCGGGTCGCAAGTCGAAAGGCCTCCGATTTCCATCGGGGCTGTAAACTTGATGCTCAGATACACGCGAATCCCGTACGGACGAAGCACCTGCGCAATAGCCGCCGTTTTCTTCAGATACTCGGCGGTCAGAATCTGGGGCTGAGCATTTACGTTGTTCAGGACGGTTCCGTTGATGCCGAGGGAGGCGTTGGCCCTGGCATACACTTTGTACCGGGGATCTATCCGCTCTGGAAGGTCCTGCCATCTCCAGATAGAGCGTCCGGCGTAACCGCGTTCGACACTGCCGTCCAGATTGTCCCAGTGGTTCAAAAGACGTCGGGCAATTCGCGGTTTTTCTTTGATGTTCAGGTTGTCAATCGGCTGACTGCTCTGAAGAAGCCGCAGAAAGCAAAACCCCCCGTATAGAACGCCTCGTTCCGTTTGGCTTGCAATCAGAATGACATCCCGGAAGTCTATTTTGATCGAGCGGATGAGAAACCCTTCCTCCCCCAGTTCCTTCAGGTCAGACAAATCGATAAGAGAGGAATCCGTCCGGAGGGTTGACGCCGTTCCAACCCAGACGGCCCCGTTTTGTGAAACGGACTCTCTGACGGCCGGCGTTTGGCCCAGCAGTCCTGTCAGCCCCTCCAGCAGTTCCTCCCGCACGGCCGCAAACGCCTCCGTCGAAGGGATGACCAACTCCCGGATTCGTTCCTGATAAGAATGCCGCAGCGGCTCCTCGAGCAGGTCATACCGCAGCCACAGCCGGCTGCCGTCGTCGGCCCGGCCGCAGGAGGCCGTCAGCATCCATCCGACAACCGCAAGCCAAAGCGTCCGTTCCTTTCTTTGCATTTTTTTCTGGCTCCTGATGTTAAAAAAAGGGCCTGTTTTTCACAGGCCCTCAGCATTTTGCCATAGGATACCGTCGAAGAGATGCAGCCGTCGAAACAGGCCTTTCCTTAAAAATCCGGTCTGTCAGCCGGCTCACTTCGCCCCGGGATTCCGTTCGTAAAACATCTGCAGGTTCATCACCCACATTCCCGGCCGCTGGGGCTTTTTCTCGTAATCGGCACGAACAAACAAATCTTCCTTGCGGAAGAACGCTGCATGGCCGTCGTAAAAGGCCGCATTCGCCCCTTCGCTGTGTCGGTAAATCACCGGTCCATGCAGATTGTATTGGCTCTTGTATTCTTCAATGGACAATTGACCGGCCAGGTTCCACCCTCTGGCAGGGTCTGCGGAGTACCAGTGGGTCCACCAGTCAATTCCATCGACAAATGCTATCCGTTCCGCCGGCAGGGTCATGGTTCGGAGAGTATGGCCCATGTACGAGTTGAACGTCGGATTGTTGATGTAATCAAAGCCGCCCCACTCGGTTGAATTCATGGCATAGCTGGTCAGGACACCCTGAGTGCTGACGTTGCGGATATCTTTGCTGATTTTATCCGCCGGGCACATCAGTTTTCTCGGAATGCCGTAGTAGCGGGGCTCCTCGCTGCTTCGAAGATTCTCGATATCCAGAACAGCGCGGAATCCTTCGTTGCGGATCCAATCCACACGCCAGCTGCTGGAAGCGGTCCGGTAGCACAGCGGGACATAGGCCCCTTTGTATTCGTTTGCATAGACTTGGTTGGCCATTCCGATGGATTTGAGGTTGTTGGTGCACAGGATGCGCATCCCCATCTCTTTGGCGCGCCGGAGGGCGGGCATCACGATGGCCAGCAGCAGCCCAATGATGGCGATAACCACCAGCAGTTCAATTAAGGTAAAGGCCTTTTTTGTTTTCATAATCCGCTCTCTCTTCTCTTCTTGCATCTCTTCTCTATTTCGGCACCCTATAGCCGCTCAGGCCCCTACGACGGGCCTGCTGGTTGCTGTTCAAAGACGGCGGTCCGGAATTCGGCCCTCCCGCCGGTCCGGGCCGCCGTTCTATTCAATTCTGACCTGCTTATTTCCGTTTCCGGAAGCTCAGCAGGGCACCCGCTGCCAGCAGAGCCAGCGTGGCCGGTTCCGGTACCAGCAGACGGGCGTTGTCAAAGTACATATCCGTCGGGGCGCCGCCGCCGGTATTCAGAGCCAGAATGATTTCGATGTATCCAGTGCTTGTAATGGCGTTCCGGAAGGCGGTGTAATCCACACTGAGCGTCTGAGTCCGCTGGGGAGAGCCCGGCCACCAGTAGAAGTTCAGCGGCACGCCGCTAGGCGTTACATTGGTCCAGCCCGGCCCGGCCGCATTCATATACACGGCAAAAACCTGGCTGTATCCGCCGGAAATCGACCCGTCATTGGCCCGTACGCTCACGTCGATCTCAAAAATGGAGCTGCTCATAAAAGCCGCCCGCTGAGCCGCATCCAGCTTGATGGCCAGCGACTGAGCCCAGCCCGACTGGTCCACCCGCAGACTCTGGCTGCCCAGCGTGACCCCGACGGTTCCTACGCTGTATTTGGCCGGCAGTGTTTCAATCGGAACCTGTCCCTGACCCCAGTCAATCCAGCCGTCTCCGTAGTTGGGCATGGTTTCCCAGTTGCCGATGACCAGAGCCGGCGCCTGAACACCGAGCATCAGCCCGGCTAAAACCAAAGCAATCCACTTGTTCATTTTCCTTCCTCCAAAATTTCGTTGTTCTCGTTCTCTTTTGCCCTGCGCCTCAGGGCCCGGTTGTACAAAACACACACTCACACGCTTCCCGTTTTTTTAAGGGGAGCCGGTCTGAAAAGACCAGCTCCCCTTTGCTTGCGTTACCAGGTCGGCCCGCATTTCGGGTCGAGACCGAAGAGGGCCGGGTCATTGCAAATCAGCCAGGACTGGGCCACATAGGCCAGGTCACGCAGGTCAATGATGCAGTTGCGGTCAAAGTCCGCCGCCAGACCCTGTCCTACCAGAAAGACCTGTTCGCAGTTCTGCGGTTCGATTTCCATTCGTCCGCGGGCATAGTGCATCGCTACACGGTCGGCATCCAGCACGATCGGATAAATGGCAAACTCATCCATCCATCCCTTGAAGGTGTTATAGACATATCCGCGGTTGTTTTCCCCGCCGATGACCAGATGGTCCAGCTCCGGCCCCAGCTTGGCCGGCAATCCGGGCTGCCCGACAACGGTCGAGCCGACCAGTGAACCGTCCACGAACAGCTGAATCTGCATCAGGTTCGGATTGCCGCCGTACTGCTCATGGTAGGTGATAACATAGTGGTGCCACCGTCCGTCTGTTGGCACGGCCACGCCCGGATACCAGAAGTCCTGGTCATTCGGGTCTGTTGTGCCGTTCAGGATTCGGAAGTTGCCCAGCGTATTGTCAGATGTTGCTATCTGCCCGAAGCCCGGTGCAAAATTCTCCCGATTCCACGGCCCAATCTGCTGGAAGAACATTCCGTACTGTGACATGGATTCAATTTTGGCCCAGAATTCGAAAGAAATCTGCCCTTTGGCAAAGGCGTACTGGTCGCCGTAAACACTGCCCCAGCTGGGATCGCTGACAACCGAAGCGGCGACACAGCCGTTGGAACCGCCGTCAAAGTACATGCAGTTGCCCATTCCGGTTTTCTGGACAAAGGAAGCTCCGGGGCGCTGCTGCACCCAGCGGTTAAAGGTGGATGAGTCCGCCAGCGTCGGGCCTTCAAATCGCAGATACAGCCTCGGGTTCAGCTCCATCACCAAATCCCGATAAGGCCGTGTGGAGCCGGTCAGCCGGGCGTTGTCAAAGTACATCTCCGGCGGGGCCCCGCCGCCGGTGTTCAGGGCAAAAATAATCTCGATGTAATCCGTCGTGGTAATTCTGTTTCGGAAGTCGGAATAGTTGATGGTCAGGGTCTGCGTTCGCTGCGGAGCATCCGCCCACCAGTAAAAGTTGACCGGATTGTTCCCCGCCACGACGGTCCAGCCCGCGCCGGGGGCGTTCATCACGACTTCGCTGATTTGGGAATATCCCTGCGTAATCAGTCCGTTGCTGGCGGCAACCGTCACATCGATTGAAAAGGTTGTGCTGTTCATGAAGACGGTCCGCTGTTCGGGAGTCAGCTGAATCGCCAGACTTTGTCCCCATCCGGACTGAATGACCTGTAGACTCTGGCTGCCTCGGGTGGCTCCAATCGTTGCATATTGGTATTTGGACGGCATGTTAGCCGTCGAATCAATGGATTCCTTATTGCCCCAGTCAATCCAGCCGTCTGCCGTTCCTTCCCAGCTTCCGATGACGGTCGTCGCATAGGAAAGGCCGGCGGCGAGCAGAAACAGGGGTATACATGCGTTCAGAATGGTTTTTATTGTCTTACTCATCGGATAATCTCCTCGTTTTCAAATGGATGAATCGTTTCTGGACTATTCCCGTAATTACTGAGGCCGCGGATTGTAATCCCTCAGCCAATCGGCCGCTACGCCCGCCAGGTCGGTCAGGTCCACCCGACAGTCCCGGTTGAAATCGCCGGCCGGCTGCATCTTGTACCGATAGACGTCCTCGCAGGTGGCCAGCGTAATGGGCCCTACATAGGTCAGGCGCAGCCGAACCACGTCAAAATAGTTTTGTGTATTCATCCATTTCAGCTGGTGCGTGCCGGCAAACAGGTTGACCGGCAGCGTCTCCAGAGAGCGGTAAACCAGGTTGTCTCCCTGGTATTGAACCTGGGTCAGCGTGCCCAGCAAAGCATCGTTCAGATACATCTGAAGACCGGCGGGTCCCCAGTTCGTCACAAAATCGGCTGACAGATTGTACAGACCCTGAGCTTGCGGACTGACATAGATGTCATAAATCATGTACTCGCCGGTGTCGAGATAGTGTACGTAGAACCCCAAATCCGGTCCGTAGATGTTCATTTCACCCTCGCGAGCATTCGTATCGCGGGCTACATCATAGTTGCGGGCGTCAATCCAGTTGTCATTGGGGTCGCTGGACGGGATGACGGTAAACGGCTCTTTGCGGCTGACCAGCTGAAGGCCGTTGATTTGATTGGTATAATACAGCCGAATCATATTTGGGTTGCCCAGCGGCACATTTTCAAAGACGACGTAGTTGACCCCTTCGACAAACGGAGCCGGTCCGCCGGTGATGGTCTTGCGGGCCAGAACATCATTTCCGTCGGCAATCATAAACTCGCCGGCTTGCCGGCCGTACACATACACATCAAAATTGCCGCCGTAAGCTCCTTGTCCCATAAAGGCCAGATTGGGGTCCTTGACGGTGGCGCCGGAAGCACGCGGGTTGTTGTTGACAAATCCATCTTCCAGAAGGGTCGCGCCGGAGCCGATGTAGCCGTGACCCAGTCCGTCGTCGCCGATCCAGACCTGGGCAGCATAGGTGCCCGGGGCTCTTCCGGCTCCCTGATTGACCAGGTCCGCCGAACGCTGGGAGCCGACCGCAACGCCCCAGCCGCCGTAAAAGACAATCCAGTCGGTCCGGCCCGGGAAGGCGCCGGCGCCTGAGTAGGCGGTGTTGTTGTTGTAGTTGTTGATGTCAATGTTGATGATTTCGACCGCCCCGGCCGCCCCCGACAGGACCAGACACAAGAGGAATAGGATACAGTCTCTTCTCTTCTTCTTCATAAAGGCCTCCAGTTTGTTGTCTATTTTCTTCCCATTTTCTTCCCTGACACCCGTCTTCCGCCTTTGCATCCCTGCAAAGGACTCAAAAATTCCACAGACCCTTTATGCGTATTCCAACGGCACGATTTTACTTGCGTTGTGCCGGCAGTACTTCTTCATCGTAACCGCTCAGCCGCCTGTCGGGGCTGCCGATTTCGTCGGATGCCTTAAACCCGAAGGGACGGCTGGTTGAAGAACGGATAATCAGATGCTGTTGGAGTTTGACGGTCTGTCCGCTTCGTTCCTCCGGCGGCAGTTCGATCTGACGCAGCAGCAGCTGAGCCGCCAGTTTGCCCATCTCTCGCGACGGCGCACCGATTGTCGTCAGGGCAGGCTTGACAATATCGCACAGGTACTCATCATTGAAGCACATCAGACTGACATGTTCCGGAATAGCGATATTCAGCGTCGGCGCATCGTGCAGAATCTTCAGGGCGACCACATGGTCATACGCCAGAATCGCGGTGGCTTTTTCCTCCAGTACGGCCCGCTTGAGAAAGGCCACTCCGTCCTCGAACACTTTATCGTGGCCGCTGATGCAGACCAGTTTGCGCTGCTTGAGCTCCTCCAGATAGGTCCGATGACGCTCTTCGATGCTGAAATGTCTGCGGTGCTGCGGGGTCGGTCCGGCATAGGCAATCCGGCGGTGTCCCAGTTCATACAGGTACCGAATCGCCTCCCGGGTGGCTTCGGGGTCATCCGGAATAACAGAGGAGCCCAGCGCCCCGCGCGGGCCGTTGATGACCACATACGGCAGACGGATTTTTTCCATCTCTTCGATAGTCCGGGGCGAGCATTCCTGAATCACAATAATCCCGTCCACCCGCCAGGGGGGCAGTTCGGTATCGTCCCGAAGCAGATTCGGAGCGGTCGAGCACACATCGTACAGATGGTCCTGGAGCATACGAACTGCTTCTTCCGTTGTCAGTTGGTAAATGTTGCTCGGCCAGCCGAATACAGTGTTGTAGCCGATGATGCTGATGATTTTGGTTTGACGCTTGACCAGATTTTTGGCCGCCAGATTCGGCCGATACCCCAGTTCCTCCGCCATCTGGGTAATCAGTTGACGCACTTCCTCACGGACAGAAAACCCGTTGGAATAGTTGCCGTTCAGAACCCGGCTGACGGTGGCGTTGCTGACTCCGCAGTGGCTGGCGATCTCGCGGACCGTCGGGATGGAGGTGCGTTTCTTGCCCATGGTTCGAATGTTCCTCGCATTCCCTCTCTTTTTTCAGTAAACGTTTACTGGCAGCGGTTCAAAAAAACGCCTGCTTCGAATCTTCAGGCATGTCCATTGCTCTTTTTGATTTTTATAGGACATTCAGTAAACGTTTACTTTATATTACTCTTGTCGATTAAACTTGTCAAGTCAAATCAGAAAAAGATGTTTTTTTTGTTCTCAAGTTGTTGAGAAAAAATAAGATAAAAACTTTTGATGAAAAAATTCTTTTTTGGGTTTTATTGCGCGCAGGCTTTCTGTTCAAGCCATTCATCCAAAAAGTGAAACAGCATCGCATTCATCGGTGGAATAGAATCGTATCCTTTTCGAATAATCTCCGGCTTTTGGATAAAGGGGGAGTCGATAATTTCATCAGAGCAGTAATAAAGCATATTGTCGATGTTGTTTGTCTTGTATTCGAGGTGGAATTGGAGCCCGATGATGTCCTTTCCGTATTGAAAGGCCTGGTTTCGGCAGGCACTGTTTTCCGCCCAGTGCAGTCCTCCCGGCGGGATGTGGAACGTGTCGCCGTGCCATTGAAAAGCCATAAAACGTTTTGGGAAAACCCGCAGCAAAACAGGAGATTGTTCGGCAGTGCGGGAAAGGTGGACAGGATGCCACCCGATTTCCTTGAAAGGATTTTCAGAGACTTTTCCTCCCAAAATATCCGCCAGCAGCTGCGCCCCAAGACAGATGCCCAGGATTTTTTTTCGGGCCTGGACACACTCTTTCAAAAAGTGTTTTTCCTCGGCAAGCCAGGGATATTTCTTTTCTTCATAAATGTTCATCGGTCCGCCCAGAACGACCAGAACATCAAAACATTCCGGTTTCGGAAATCCTTCGTTTTCATCCAGACAGGTATAACAAAGCGGAAATCCCCGATGAACGGCCCAATCCTCAATCGCTCCGGCATCTTCAAACGGAACATGGCGAAGGCAACGAATCCGCATCGTATTCACCTTTCCCTACAATTTTGTAGAACAAATGGCGTCTCACTGCAAAATTGTTGCTAAAAAGCCCCCAACCCTTTTGGGGGAGGCTCCGGAAGAGAAAAGGTTGCAAAACACGTGCCGCAGGAAGACTTGACTCGGGGTGACAGGATTCGAACCTGCGACTTCCTGGTCCCAAACCAGGCGCTCTGGCCAAACTGAGCTACACCCCGCCGGCAGTTTTGTCTGACAAGTTAGGCAAATGCAGCATTTTATGAAGAGAGGGCGTCGAAAGCAAGGAAAACGTTTGGGGGCCGGACAAGAAAAGCGACGACGGGGCTGTCTTCGGCAAATTATGAAATCGGATGAACCTGAAATTCTTCATCCACCCAAAGTGCCAAAGCAGGCAGATGGGGATATTCCTGTTTTAGCCAGGATACGGCCGCGGCCAGCTGTTTTTTTTGTTCTTCGGGCGAAGCAGGGTTGCCTTGGCAGTCGGCATGGGCCGCAATGGCGATTCCAACGGATCGGTGTTTTTGAATCGAAATCGACAGCCGCTTTTGGATGCTGTCTAAAAGTCCGTTGTGAGCGTGTTCTGCCAGAGTCTTCACAGGACCCGGTTCGGTAATCATATCGACATACTGGATGCCGAAATATTGTTTCAGATACTTGATAACGGGTTCTTGGACGCGACCGTCCATACAGTTTACAGCCGTACAAAAAAGCCCATGTCCGCCTTTTTGGGGGTTCATAAAATAATAATATATAGAGTGAGATACAGATTCGTTCTTCGATTTCTTGAGGTTTCGGACCCGTTACTTTCTTCAAAGTCGGCTGCCCCCCCAATCCCTCATTGTCAGACTAAAAAGCACCATTCTATAAAACTTTCGAAAAATAAGGAATAGGTTTTTTTAAAAAATCGGACAGTTAACTCCATCGGTTAACGAAAAAGTCTTGAAAAGTTTTGATTGGAGTTTCAAAAAGGTGAGAACAAAGGAGATTGGGTTTGTCCAAAATAAAAGAGGTGCATTTAGGCGGGATGTTGGTACAATCGGGATAGTGGGTTCGAAAAGAAAAACTTTGGAAAGGGAGGTTATGGGAATGAAATGGAACCTCAAGGCTGGGACCCTTGAATTGGTGCAGGGCGACATCACCGAGCAGGATACCGATGCCATCGTCAATGCCGCCAACTCCCAGCTGGTTTTAGGCGGGGGAGTAGCCGGGGCCATCCGCCGAAAAGGGGGGCTATCCATTCAGGAGGAATGCGACAAGAAAGCTCCTGTCCCCGTCGGCGGGGCGGTCCTGACCGGCGCCGGCCGTCTCAAAGCCCGGTATGTCATCCACGCCGTCGGTCCCCGAATGGGCGAAGGGGACGAGGACCGTAAACTCGAGCAGGCCGCCCTTAACTCCCTTAAGGTTGCCGACACACACCGTCTCCAGAGCATCGCTTTCTGCGCCGTCAGCACCGGCATCTTCGGCTATCCTATTGACCGATGCGCCAGGATTCTGCTTCGAACCGCCCGCGATTTCCTGCAAAACACTCCCCAGACCCCCCTTCAGCGGGTTGTCTTCTGTCTGTATGACCAGCCCGCCTATGATACCTTTGCCGAGGCCCTAAAGGAGCTGCAAGATGAAAGCCGCTGTTCTTCCTGAAATCGCCCCCGTCGAGCAAAATCCCATCCGTCTGCTCGAAATGCCCGACCCGCAGCCCGCGGAGGATGAACTGCTCCTCGAGGTGAGTGTCTGCGGCGTCTGCCATACCGAACTGGATGAAATCGAAGGCCGCCTGCCTGTATCCCGTCTTCCCCGCACTCTCGGCCATCAGGCCGTCGGCCGTGTCATCGCCAAAGGCCCCCGCGTCGGCAGCTTCCAAATCGGAGACCGCGTCGGCGTCACCTGGCTGTGGAAATCCTGCCGCACCTGTTCCTTCTGTACCCGCGGACTGGAAAATCTCTGCGAAAAGGCCCTCTGGACCGGTCTGGATGCCGACGGCGGATATGCCGAACGAATGACCGTACCCGCCGCCTTTGCCCATCTGCTTCCGCCCTCGCTGGACGACCTCCATACAGCCCCGCTTCTGTGCGCCGGCGTCATCGGCTATCGTGCCCTGCGGCTATGTCAAATCGAGGACGGCCAAATCGTCGGCCTTTTCGGCTTTGGGGCCTCCGCCCATCTGACCATCCAGGTCCTCCGCGCCCTCTATCCCCGATGCCGGGTTTTCGCCTTCAGCCGCGACCGGGAACATCAGCAGCAGGCCCTTCGGCTGGGGGCCGACTGGGCGGGCCATACCGAAGACAATCCCCCGCAAAAGATGGATAAGGTTATCGATTTTACCCCAATCGGCCAGGCCATCCCCCTGATTTTGCGAAACCTCCAAAAAGGCGGCAAACTCGTCATCAACGCCATCCGCAAAATCAACCTCATCCCCCCGATGGACTATGCTGACCTGCTCTGGTCCGAACGCACCATCCAAAGCACCGCCAACGTCACCTATGCCGACGGGGCCGAATTCCTCCGCATCGCCGCCCGAATAGGCCTCAAAGCCGAGGTCACCGCCTTCCCCCTCGAGCAGGCCAATGAGGCCCTCCTGGCCGTCAAACACAGCCGCATCACCGGCGCCGCGGCATTGATTTTGAAAGAAACGAGCTGAACACGATTCCGGGCGGACAGGGGACAGTCGGCCGACGGAGGGTTTCTGCAGAGTCGGCTAATGAAAAAACTTGGCTTTTTCGCTGTAAATCGCTATAGTTCGGAAGGACTCTACTAAGAAAATCGGAATTCAGGAATCGAGAGGTTTTTATGGCGAAGGTGTTGATTATCGGTGCCGGCGGAGTGGGGAATGTTGTCGTAAAAAAGTGTGCCCAAGTGCCGCAGGTTTTCAATGAAATTGTGCTGGCCAGCCGGACCAAAGCCAAATGTGATAAGATTGCTTCGGAAGTCAGCCGTCCGATTGTCACCGAGCAGGTGGATGCGGATGATGCCAAACAGGTCGCTTCGCTGATTCAAAAGCACCGGCCGGAGCTGATGATTAACGTGGCGCTGCCGTATCAGGATTTGCCGATTATGGAGGCGTGTCTGGCCACGCGGACCCATTATCTGGATACGGCCAACTATGAGCCGAAGGACGAGGCGAAGTTCGAGTACAGATGGCAGTGGGCCTACCATGACCGGTATGCGAAGGCGGGTATTATGGCCCTGCTGGGAAGCGGGTTTGACCCGGGTGTGACGAATGTCTTCTGCGCCTATGCGCAGAAGCATTTCTATGATGAGATTCACTATGTGGATATTGTGGACTGCAATGCGGGCGAGCATGGACATCCGTTCGCGACCAACTTTAATCCGGAGATTAATATTCGAGAGATTACGCAGAAGGGTAAATACTGGGAGAACGGCCGATGGATTGAGATTGAGCCGATGAGCATCCGCAAGGATATTGACTATCCGGAGGTCGGGCCGCGGGCGTCGTATCTGCTCTATCACGAAGAACTGGAGTCGCTGGTCAAGCATATTCGGGGGCTGAAGCGGATTCGGTTCTGGATGACCTTCGGCGAACAGTATTTGACCCATCTGCGGGTGCTGCAGAATGTCGGGATGACGCGGATAGACCCAGTGGATTATGAAGGACACAAGATTATTCCGCTGCAGTTTCTGAAGGCCGTTTTGCCGGACCCTGGGTCGCTGGGCGTCACGTACAAGGGCAAGACGTGCATCGGGTGCATCTTTGACGGGGTCAAAGACGGCCGGCGCCGGCAACTGATGATTTACAATGTATGCGATCATGCGGAGTGCTACCGCGAAGTCGGCGCACAGGCGGTGTCCTATACCACGGGTGTGCCCGCTATGATTGGAGCCAAGATGATGCTCGAGGGCAAATGGAAGGGAGCGGGGGTGTTCAATATGGAGCAGTTTGACCCCGACCCATTTATGGAAGATTTGAACCGATACGGTCTGCCTTGGAAGGTGCTGGACGGCAAGACCCTGGAGGGTTGAGAAAAAAGGGAAAAGCAGATTTTGATTGTCCGGTTCTGGCTTTGCGGTCTTTTTCTGGTTCAGAGGGGCGGTGCGTTTGCCGATAATACAAGGAGAGTATCCGGCCGAATCACTCGGACATCGAATTAGAGAAAAAAGGAAGGGAAAAGGGTTGGAAAAAGAATCGGAAAAACTTCAGTCGATTCAGTCGCAGATTGATGAGCTGAATAATCTGCTTTCTGAGGTGATTGAACCGGTGCCGCCGCCGTCGCCGCGGCTGGAACGGCTGGGGATTTTGCTGCTGAAGCTGCAGGACGGCCTATTGGAGGACCGTTTTATCCGCCGGCTGGAAAAATGGCTGCAGGCCGACCCGGAGGCGCTGGACTATTATCTGGACTTTATGATGCTTGCAGCCCTGCTTCGAATGCATTTTCATCCGGAGGGCCTGCCCAGTCCGGCTGTCGAAGCCGCAAAACTTTCCTGAACACACCCTATACCATCCAACCATTTCTTGACACTCTGTCCGGTGGTAGAGCAAATTAAATTTTTGTTTTTTTTCTTGACTGATTCAGACGGAGGCGTGGTAATTTCAATCACGAGCTCCAAGTGTACGCATCAAAGCGGTCGGGCGAAAACAATTAGGCAGGAGAAAATCAGGGCCAGGGCAGACGGATTAAGGAGTCCTTCATTGGAAGAATGACCCTTTTCTTGTGTCCACAGAAACGGAGTCTGTTTAGAAAGGAGAGGTTTTGCGGGAATCCGGCGGACTACTGCCTGGTGCAGATTTTGCTCAATAGGCAGGGGTGGATTGTGCAAGGTTATGCATATGCTCTATGCGGGCCGAGGGCTTCGGATTGTCAATTGCCGATTTTCAATTTTCGATTGTGCCGGCGGCGAGACAGTGCAGTTCAGCTGTATTATTCCCGGATGCGCGATTATTCCCCCCAGCTGGGCCGATTCCTCCAGCCGGACCCGGAGGGGTATAGAAAACCTTCGGGGTTCAGCGGAAGAGTTTGAGGGCGGCAAAACCGCCGGCCAGCAGGATGATAAAGGCCAAAGACAGCCAGTTGAAATATTTTTCAATGAAGGGACGGACGGCCTGACCTTTCCAGCCGAACAGACCGGCAATTAGGAAAAAACGGGCTGAACGACTTATCAGCGAGGCAACCACAAACCCTGCAAAATTGATTTGTGCAATCCCGGCCGTAATGGTGCACACCTTATAGGGCAGCGGGGTGAATCCGCAGGTAAAGACAATCCAGAAATCATACCGGTCGTACCATCTCTGAAACGCGGCAAAGTTGGCTTCCGTAAAGCCCAGCGGGGCCAAATGGGTCATCACCCAGCTGCCGATACCAGACCAGAGAAACATCCCGATTGCGTAGCCGAGAATACCGCCGATGACGGAGGCAATCGAGCAGGACAGGGCAAATCGCAACCATTTGCGGGGGGCTCCGAGGGTCAGCGGGGCCAAAAGCACATCCGGCGGAATGGGGAAGAAGCTGGATTCAGCAAAACTGAGCAGGAAGAGTGCTTTTTCGCCGTGCGGAGTCTCGGCAAAGTGAATCACCCAGTTATAGAGCCGGCGGTGCCAGTACCACCAGGGCAAAGACGGCGGATTTGCGGATGCAGATTGTGTTTGTTCCAAAGCCGGCTCCTGCTGAACCCTTTTCTTTTTGCGGGGATGATATATACTGCTTCAACAAAAGTCAAGGAGAACACGATGAATGCAGCGGCGGAGCAGTACAGCCAGTTCGAGCAAAGACCAAATGGGCTTCTGGTGCGGGCGCCGGCGAAAATCAATTTATCTTTGCTGGTAGCAGGCAAACGTGCGGACGGCTATCATGAGCTGGAAACGGTGATGGCCAAGATTGACTGGATGGATGAACTGCTTTTGGAGCCGTCTGACAACGATGGGCTCAAATTGATTTGCAAAGGAGTTTATGCGGTGCCGGAAGGGCCGGACAATCTGGTCTGGAAGGCCTGGCAGCGGATTTGCCGCTATATCGGAAGGCCGTTGCCCGTGCGGATTACGCTGTGCAAGAATATCCCGGCGGGCACCGGACTGGGAAGCGGCAGCAGTGATGCGGCGGCGGCTTTGCTGGGGCTGAACCGCTTTTTTGAGCTGAATCTGCCGAAATCCATAATTCACGATATGGCGTGTCGCCTTGGGAGCGATGTGGCCTTCTTTCTCAATGGGCCGATGGCTTTCTGCACCGGAAGGGGGGAAAAAATCAAAAAAATCCTTGATTTTCCGGATTTCAGGGCTCTCTTGATTGTTCCGAACGTAAGTACTTCCACTAAAATGGTTTATGAAAATTATACCCATGAACCCGAACGTTTTGAGTCTTTGCGGGAACAAATAAATGATGCACTTTCAAAAAAGAGTATTGATTCTCTGGCCCAAATATGCGCAAATATGCTTCAGACAAGCTGTTTCCATCTGCACAGAGAGCTGGCGGACCTGAAGGGCGAGGTTGAGCGGCTCTGTGCACGAAAGGTCTGTTTGAGCGGAAGCGGTTCGGCAATGTTTATGCTCTTTGAAAAAGACTGCGACGCCAAAATCCAAACCTGCCGGCAACTTCTTGACAGGAATCTCGGCATCCTCTGCCGGATTGTCAACAACAATAGATGGTAATTTGTTTGTGAGGCACCCATATGGAAATCAGCGAAGTCAGAGTCAAACTGGTGGCCAATCAGGATGATCGGCTGAAGGCGTTCTGCTCGATGACGCTCGATAATGAGTTCGTCGTACGGGACATCAAGATTATTGAGGGCGCGGGGGGGCTTTTTGTCGCAATGCCGTCCCGAAAGATGTCCGATCACTGCGGCAAATGCGGCGGAAAAAACAGCTTAAAGGCCAAATTCTGCAGCAATTGCGGAGCCAAATTGCAGGACAATCGGGTCAAACAGGATCAGCAGGGACGGATGAAACTTCACGCGGATATTGCTCACCCCATTAATGCGGCCTGCCGGAAAAAGATTCAGGATGCCATCCTGGCGGCTTATCATCAGGAGGTTGAAAAATCCAAACAGCCGGGTTATCAGCCGGTGGATTTAGATACGCCGGAGCCGGATTAAGCATGCAGTATCACAAATGGGGGGGCTTATGAAAAAAAACCTGCAGCGGACACAGGTGCGTCTGCACAGTACCGCTGATGACGGTCAAGCGGCTACTCTTCGGTGATTAATTCTTCGAGAATGCGGTCTAAGGCCGCATCCAGCCGACGATCCATATCCAAGTTGTTTTCTGCAATTTCCTTTCGGGCACGGAGAACTTTTTCCTGGCGTACTTCCGGCAAAGATGCAATCAGCTGAAGCAGACGGCCAATGGGGTTATCCTGAAGATGTTCCAACAGGGGTTCCTGAAGCAGTTCATCCAGGTTCAGATTCATCCATTCCTGTCCAATTGTCTCGCGGGTTTCCGATACGGGGCGGTTGGTCGAACTGGGTTGAGGATTTTTTTTCTGCATATTGCGATACCTGACAGCATTTGGAATTCTTCTCCGACATTCCTTACCGGACCTGAAGATTCCCGGCTTTCCGGAGCCGTTTTTTCCAGTCCCTCAAATCCTTTTTCTGAGGAGTTTTCTTCTGATTTTCAGAAAACCACAATATATTGTATGTCTGTTTGCTGCATCCGGGCTGTTTTTTATTATTGACTATGCTGTTATCGGCGTCATACGTTTCGAATCTTTAAAAATAACGGACATCTTTTTAGAAACCAGAGTCTCGATAAACTCCTCTTCATTTTAGAAGAAAATGATGCTTGCAACACTAAAATCGGTATTTTTACCTAGTTAGATTTATTAAGAACTACCGTCCGGTTTTGGAGAAATAGGTGGATTAGAAAATACACAATATATAGGATATTGGAGAAAAAGAGAGAATTGAGACAAAAGAAGGCTTTAATCGGCTGTTTTATCCGGCAGATTCAGCGGGGATATCGTTTTTGACGGCGGCGGCGATAAATTCGGCAGAGCGAATTTGATTTATTTGTTCATAAAGACGGGCTGTCACAATGAGGTCCCCGGAAGGGAGCACCGCGGACAGGGCTTTATCAAAATAGGCCTGCATTTGCCGCAAATTCCCCTGGAGCCGACAGATTTTTGCCCCGAGCAGGTAGGAATCCAGCAGCATCCGATGAGTTTGTCCGTAAATACTCTGCTGAATCGCCAAAACCTGTTCAATTTGTTCACCGGCCAGGCTGTATTGCCCGGTTTCCAAATAGAGTTCCGCCAGTCCTTTTCGGACTTGGGCGGTATAAAGATGGTTTTGTCCGAAATCAGCGCAGACCCTCTCGAGCATGTCGAGGAAAATCGCTTCGGCCTCGTCCCAAACCCCCATTCGGGTCAGGAGAACGGCCTGATCGATGTAAAAAGGGGTCAGGATTCGGTTGTCGGGTGTATGATGTTTCAGAATGATGTCAAAGGCCCATTCGAGGGTTTCCGCTGCCCGGTCCAGCCGATGCTGGCGAATATAGACGGCTGTTAGGTTTCGAAGGGTATGAGCCGCGTAAGGATGGTCAGACCCGAGGGCCTTTTGCTGAGCGTCCAGGCCCCTCCAAAAGAGCTCTTCGGATTCAGCCAAACGGTCCTGATAGGAATAAAGCGTCGCCAAATCAATCATACAGACAGCCGTTTCGCTCTCGGAGGCATTATCGGACCGGCTGGACTGGAGGGCACGCAGCAGATATCCTTCAGCCTTATTATACTCCCCATAGGCCATATACAAGCGGGCGATATGGCGGAGTTTTCGAGAAAGGGGCTGCTTTGGTTGAAAAGAGGCCCAAACGGATGCGGATAAGAGCAGAAAACTCAAAAGACCGCCCCAGCGGAATGTACCGGCAGAGATTCTCATAAAACGTATGAATCCTTTCTTTTGCCTGTTTGGCCGTCCTGTGTAAAATCTACATAACGTTTGAGAGGACGACAAAATGGGCAATTTGCTTAACTGGAGGGGGATTCTTGGCGAAAAAAAGAGCCAAAACAGAGCGGATAGTCCGATAAAGAAGGCAGGGTGTTTTCGGACAGGGTAAAGAACAGACGGGTCCGTCAGACAGGACAAAAGGAAAGAAAGGAACAGACTAATGATTATCAAAAATATCGAGAGTGTGCCGGCGGAACCGGTTCAGATGGAAGGGGCGAAGGATGTAAAGGTGCGAGTAGTTTTCGGCCCGAAAGAGCAGGCTCCAACGTTTGCGATGCGGGTGTTTGAACTGGAGCCTGGCGGGCATACTCCCTATCACCGGCATAATTTTGAACATGAAGTTTTGGTGCTGGCTGGTGAGGTGGCCGTCGTTCGGGAAGAGGGAGCAGTGCCCTTAAAGGTTCACGATGCCTTGCTGGTGGCGGCCAATGAGGTGCATCAGTTTCGGAATCTGTCCTCTTCGATGCCTGCTCGGTTTTTGTGTCTGGTGCCGGTAGCGTATCAGAAGTAGGAATACAAGAATACAGGAATACGGGAAGACAAGAAGACAGGTAATCAGAGGTTAAAGAAAAAAGCCCTTCGGAGGTTTAATCCGAAGGGCTTTTTCATTCAGGGTGAGATGGATTACTGCTGAATCTGCATCAGCAGATAGGCCGCAATGTTGCTGTTGCGGCTCATCAGCGAACTGCCGTAGCGGTTCAAGGCGAAGGCCGCCGGGTCGCCGATGGGGGCCTGAAGCTGACGGTCGAGGATGGTGACATACCGGACAAACGCATCCACAAACTCCATCGCAGAGGCGTACCGAGTGTCGGTTTGGGCCTGCTGTGCAAAGGCCGAAGCAATGACTGCACCCATTTCAGGTGTGAACGGCATATCCGCCGGGGCCATCTGCTCGAAGACGGCTGCAACGGCTGCCATCCGCTCGCTGTCTTTGAGGACATTGGCAGCAGAAATCAATTGAGCACAGGCGCTGCAAGGATTGAGAGTCGGGTTGAGAGCCAGCGAGTTGGCGACGGCTATTTGCAGTTGGTCAGAATGAATGCCCAGTTCTGCCGCAGCGGCATCCATTTCGACCGGGCAGCCTCCCAGACGCGGTTCCTCGGGCCGATAGAGGGGGGCAGCTTCGCCGGCGGGGGCCAGGTCTTCGAGAACCCAGGCCCGGCCATCCGTGATGTCAGGATTTTCCATGCCGGCGCCGCGAAGGACGTAGTTGTAGCCGGCCGGGAAGGGACCTTCTCCTTCTGCGGGGTCGGCATAAGGCAAACGTCCGTAGGCATCCGACAGCCATTCGGTGATGCGGGAAACGACTTCAAGGCGATCGCCGACATCGCTGGTGATGCCGTTGCCGGCCAGCGAAATCTTGAAGTCTGTTCCGAAGGGAAGAACGGAGTGATAGGCGTCGATAACCATCGCACCTTTGGACACAAGCTGCCCGGTTTCTTCCACCGGCTCCTTTCCGTCAGGGCTTTCATCCGCGAGGGCGGCGGGAAGAACAGGTGCGTCTTCGTAAGAGCGAATCTGGGTTTTCATATCCACTTGGACATTGCCGGCCGTGCTGGCCAGATAGATGGCCGCGTCAAAGGGTACACCCGGGTTGCGGGCATAGCCGCCGATTTCCGTCGGACTGTCGAGCAGGAAAAGGGTGTCTCGGTCATCCACGTCGCTGTAGTATCTGCCGAA